>JAFOBJ010000067.1 GCA_017381865.1 Bacteroidales bacterium | reverse complement strand
GGATATTTCTTAGTCTCCTCGGATCTCATGTATCTCCACGGAGATTTTTTAGCCTCCACGGATTAACACTAATCTTTTATGTTATCCACGGATAAACACGAATCTGCACGGAAATTGTCAAAGTCAGTGTCAGCGTCAAAAAAATACACCTTATTAATTAATATATAAGCAAAACCTTCAACTCTGTACCGAGTTTGTTTATATTACTTGTAATATTCGCCATTACTTCATACTCATTCCTAGAAATATTAAAATTTACACAGAAAGCTTATTAGTATTGTATATATTTGCAAAAAAAATCATTGAGCATGATTCTCGGAGTATTGATATTGATATTTCTTATTTTAGCTTATGCTGGGATTGTAATTGATTGGTTTGAATAAAGATATTATTTTCACGTCTCTACATCGTTTATTTTCGTAAATTTGCATAAACACTAAAATTACAATCATGAACATCGGAGATAAAATACCAGAGGTCTTAGGCATTGACCAAGACGGCAACGAAATAAAAAGCAGCGATTATATTGGCAGAAAAATCGTTCTTTATAGTTATCCAAAGGCAAACACCAGCGGCTGTACCGCAGAAGCATGTTCTTTACAAGCTCACAAAGCAGAACTAGAAGCAGCAGGCTATTCTGTAATCGGCGTCAGTAAAGACAAGAAAGAGCTGCAGAAGAAATTCGCCGATGCACAAGGTTTGGAATTTCCTCTCATCGCCGATACAGATACTACCCTACTCCAACAACTCGGTTGCTGGGGTGAAAAAGTGGCTTGCGGTCGCAGGACAATCGGAATTTTAAGAACAACATATCTCGTAAACGAAGAGGGAATCATTGAGAAGATATTTACACCAAAAGAAATCAAAACAAAGATTCATGCAGAACAGATTCTAGAATATATCCACGGATAAACGCGTAATATATCTCCACGGATCTCACGAATCTGCACGGAGGAAATCAGTTCAATAGCCAATGGTCAAAAGTCAATAGCCAATAGTCAATGGTCAAACCCTACATTTTTTCTGTAAATCTTCCAGCCTATTGCGGCGATGACTATTGACATAATTGGACTAAGTATATTAAAAACACAATACGGCAGATACGCCAATGTCGCTACGTTCAAAACCGTCGCGTGAGTCATGCCACAGGTATTCCACGGAATGAGAGGACTCGTCACTGTTGCCGAGTCCTCCGCACTTCTGCTCAGAAGTCGCGGCTCATATCCGTTTTTATCATAATAATCCTTAAATATATTGCAGGTAAGAATTATCGAGAGATATTGGTCGCTGATACAGATATTGCTAAATATTCCAGTAAAGACCGTAGATGCGACGAGCGTGACTGTGCGTTTTATAAGTTTCATTATTAAATTCGTGATATTAGCAATCATGCCACTTGCAACCATAACGCCACCGAAACACATCGCGCATATTATAAGCCAAATCGTGTTCATCATCCCGCTCATACCGCGCGTCGCAATTAAATCCGTGAGCATCGCATTCGGCGTATCGACGGAAGTATTTCCATAACAACTAATCATCATCGCTTTTATCATATCGACAAAGGTCGTT
Organism: Bacteroidales bacterium; assembly: GCA_017381865.1. GTDB lineage: Bacteria > Bacteroidota > Bacteroidia > Bacteroidales > F082 > Limimorpha. Next base: position 127,457 of record JAFOBJ010000067.1, on the reverse strand, counting down.
TTGTCATCTGTATTAATAAGGTGTGGGATTATCTGCGGTTGCGCCATTGGAATGAAGGCTGCTGCCAGCGCCGCAGAGAGGAACAGAACTATCAGCGAAGGCAGTTTGAAAAATATCATCGCCAAGGTCAGAAGCGGTATTATCATAAGCCAAGGGCTGATGTTAAAAGTCGATTTCAAGGACTCAGAGAAATCACTGACGTCATAAGTCGCTCCATTTCCAAAAGAAAATCCTGCTATTAAAAATACCATCAGACTTATAATCATCGAAGGCACCGTTGTCACCATCATATATTTTATATGTGTAAACAAAGGCACGCCAACTGTCGATGAGGCGATGACGGTAGTGTCTGAAAGAGGAGAAATCTTATCGCCGAAGTACGCACCCGATATAACTGCGCCGGCAATCCACGACGTAGAGATTCCATACCCCTGCCCTATTCCTATCAGCGCAACGCCGATGGTCGCGATTGTCGTCCACGAGCTGCCTGTCACAATAGAGACGACAGCCGAGACGATGCAGCATACAAAAAGGAAAATCTTAGGATTAACGATTTGCATTCCGTAATATATCATAGTCGGCACGACGCCGCTCAGCATCCAGGTTCCGCCGATAGCGCCGATGAGAAGTAGCATCACGATGGCGGAACCTACATTAGCGATGTTTTCCTTTATGCCATCTTCAAAACAATGCCAAGGAATCTTGAAAAACGACATTCCGATGAATACGCATACTGCAGAAGCAACGAGCAGTGCAATCTGGCTCGCGCCTTCCATCACGGAAGAACTGAATACTTTTACGACAAAAATAAGACTTAGAATCAGAATTATTATCGGAACGAACGACAATATTAGCCTTGGGTTGTGAGCTATGAGCTTTGGGCTGTTTTTATCTTGCATTTTAATTTTTAATTTGAATTGCAAAGATAATGTCGGAAAAATCAAGAAGTTTTATAAAGGAGAATGTTTAACTTTTCATTTAAAATTTTCTGGCTCTCATCAACTTTCAATTATGAATTATGCATTATGAATTATGAATTGAATTATGGCGTTCCGGCAAAGCCGTCGGGTTTTCCGCTATATCTTTGCTCGCCATATTTCCGTCTCGCTACTAAAATTATTGACCCAAATATCGTTACCGTCCCCGAAACTCATTCCCGATTTGCTCGCAAAGGATGCCGCTCCAATCCCTAACGCATTGGCGGCGATTAAAACCAAGCAAAATCCCAGAAATACAGAATTCCGTTAACTCCAGAAAACCGCTGAGACGCCACAGGAGTGACGTCTCTACAACTCCTAACTAACAAGGCGTTGCCTTACCCTATATTTGTCTCGCCCTTTCAGGGATCAAAACTTCAACGACACTTTCTTGTATTGAAATCTCTAATTCTGACAAAAAGGTATTTTTTATTTCGTCTATAATTTCACTTTCATTAAAATCATTTCGATATAAAGCGATGATATTTTTTCTTGTCGCTTCGTCATGCTGTTGGATGAGATTATAGATTTTGACGAAGCTGACAGAATCTGTCATCAATGCCATCTGCACAAGATTTTGTTTCTTGACATTTGCGGCATCAATCGCGTAAAGCAGACAATATATCAGATATTCTTCCTTATTCATGGCTAAAAGCTAAAGGCCAATGGCTAAAGGTTAAAGGTTGATTAATATTTTGATTTATAAATCAAGAAGACGGCTGGTCTTTTGTTCCAGTCTTTTTTGATTCTTTTCCATTCTGATATCGGCTTGCTTACGATTTCCTCGTCGGGCATTGAGATGTTACAAGCGACGCAGAGCATTGTATTTGGATGAAGAGATTTTGTAAGTTCTTCAATCATTGCATTGTTACGGAACGGTGTTTCGATAAACATCTGTGTCTCGTTATTTGATGCGGAACGACGTTCAAGATTTTTTATGGCCGCTGTTCTTTCTGGAGATTTTATAGGAAGATAACCATGGAAGCAGAAAGCTTGTCCGTTGAAGCCTGAAGCCATCAATGCGAGTATCATAGCGTTAGGACCAGTGAGAGGCACCACTTTTATTCCAGCCTGATGTGCGAGTTCTACTATAAGAGAGCCCGGGTCGGCAACGCAAGGTGTTCCCGCTTCCGACATGAGTCCGACATCGTTGCCGTTCAAGGCTTCGCCGAGATACGTCATCAAATCTGGATTATTCGACTTATCATGTTTATCCAATTCTACGAAAGTAAGTTCATCGATTGGGCAAGGCATATTCATTTTTGAAAGCATACGGCGCGCAGTGCGAACATTTTCCACCACGAAGAAGCGTATTTTTCTAACTATTTCTAAAGTACCTTGAGGGATAACTTGCTCGGCTGTCGTTGCGCCAAGCAAAGTAGGAATGAGATAAAGATTTCCAAATTGACGATTCATCAGCAGATATTTTTCTCAATTTCTGTAGCTAATGTTCTAAAATGCTTATCGGTTTCCAGCAAATTCGACACTGTTTTAAGAGCATGAATCACAGTTGCGTGGTCTTTGCCTCCACATTGCTGGCCGATAGTTGCCAAAGAACATTTTGTATATTTCTTTGCGAAATGCATTGCAAGCTGGCGAGCTTGTACCATTTCACGTTTTTTCGATTTAGAATAAAATTCCTCGATAGGAATGTTCAGATGATTACAAACCACGTTAACAATATATTCCACCGAGACTTCTTGCGTAGAGTTATGGACGAATCTTTCAACAAGTTGACGTGCCAAATCCATGGTGATAGCCTTTTTATTCAACGATGACTGAGCTATCAACGAGATAAAGAGGCCTTCCATTTCTCTCACATTAGTCTTCACTCTCGAAGCAACATAATCTATCACTTCTTCAGGAAGTTCGATACCATCATTAAACGCCTTACGTTTCAATATTCTGATACGAGTTTCGATATCTGGCGTCTGCAAGTCAGCCGACAATCCCCATTTAAAACGAGACAACAAGCGAGGTTCCATATCTTTGAGTTCCACCGGCGCTCTATCGCTAGCGAAAATCAGCTGTTTTCCATTTTGTTGCAAATGATTAAAAATATGGAACAAAGCATCATGTGTAGCAGTCTTCTTTCCAGAAAAGAATTGTATATCATCAATGATAAGCACATCTATCATCTGGTAAAAATGTACAAAATCGCTTCTTGTATTATTTTTAGGATTACAAGACGTCATGAACTGCTGGATAAACTGTTCTGCGTTAACGTAAAGAACGATGAGATTTGGATGATGCTTCTTTGTTTCCAAACCGATGGCATGACAGAGGTGAGTCTTTCCCAATCCTGTCTGACTATAAATAAACAGCGGATTGAAAGCGGTTTTACCTGGTCTCTCTGCCACAGCCAAGCCAGCGGAACGAGCGAGTCTGTTGCAATCGCCTTCAACGAAGTTATCGAAGGAATAATTTTCGTTAAGTTGAGATTCGACTTTAATCTTATTGATTCCAGGCAAGACAAATGGATTTAACACTTGTTTATTCTGTTCGTCTTCGAAATTTATCGGCACGCGAACAGCAGGATTTACGGTATTAGTTCTGTCCGTTGTCGGCACTTTAATATCCAATGGATTATCCGAGCCGTAGTTATCCATCACGATGCTATATTTCAAGCGACCTGTCGGACCTAAAATTTTATGAATTGTGAGTTTTAGGAGGCTGATATACTGAGTTTCGAGATATTCATAGAAAAACTGACTCGGAACTTGTATAGTCAAGACATTCTCGTCATCTTCGTAAGCCACTGGCTTGATTGGTTCAAACCAAGTTTTGTAGCTCTGAGGACGAGTGTTCTCTTGTATCATTTTGAGACAATCATTCCATATTTCGACACAAAGTTCGCTCATTATATCAGTTGAAAAAATACAATGTTTTAAAAATCAAAAGATTACAAAATCGAATTTCGTTTCCAAAATTTTCAACAAAAATGAGGACAAAAAAGTTAATAAAAAAATCAATTTTATATTGAATATTAATTTTCTTTGATTTATATTACGAGCAAGGAAGGGACTAAAACGTTATTCTATAAATAACAGATTATCAAACAGTTTTAAGATATTCAATTTTTACACCGTACAATCTTTTCAACTTATCTACCACTCTATCAGCGTCTTTCTTTCTCACTGAAATTTCGAGATAACAGCTCAGTTCAAACTTTGGATTTTGTTGTTCGAGGTTTTCATCTTTCAACACTCTCATCACTTCGTTCATAAGAGGATAATCGAATTCAACAGAATAGACCTCATCTATTGTCTTTTCGATAATCGTTGCATTTTCGAGAGCTTCTTTTGCTGCTGCTTTATACGCTGCGATGAGACCTGGGACTCCCAATTTAATACCGCCGAAGTAACGCACCACGACGACACAAACATTGGTGACATCTTTAGACAAAATCTGATTGAGGATTGGCTTGCCAGCTGTTCCTGCAGGCTCGCCGTCGTCAGCCGAACGATAACATGACTTATCAGGATTTATGATAAAGGCATAACAATGATGACGCGCATCGAAATACTGCTTCTTAAAGTCAGCCACACGCGCTTTCACCTCATCTTCGCTATGCACAGGGAAAGCCTTGGCAATAAATTTACTGCCCTTTTCCTTGTACAAGCCATCGCCTTCCTCAACTAATATTTTATATGTATCCTCGAACATTTTTTAGACAACAGTCAATGGTTTTATATTTCACCTTTAGTCTTTTGCCTTTAGACTTTGGCCATTAATTTACTGCAAAGATAAAATATTTTCAATATTTTTGCAAGCATGAAAGTCCCATCAAATTTAGTCAAAGACATAAGAAATCATTATTGCGAGCAACTTTGTTCCATTTACGACAAAGACGAAGCCAATGCAATGATTCTCATTTTATTAGAACATTATTTCAACATCAACAGAGTCAAAATAGCTCTAGAACCACAACTTCGTCTTAGCGAATCCGAAATGCTGACATTTCATTTCGCCGTAAAAGATTTGTTAAAAAACAAGCCGATACAATATATAATAGGAGAAACCGAATTCTGCGACTTAAAGTTTAAAGTCAACGAAAACGTGTTAATTCCTCGACCAGAAACTTCAGAACTCGTCATGAAGATTGTCAACAGTCAACGGTCAACAGTCAACGGCCAACAATCAATTTTAGACATTGGCACCGGTTCGGGCTGCATTGCCATAAGTTTAGCAAAAATGATTTCAGGAAGCGAAGTCTATGCTTTAGACATTTCAGAAAAAGCTTTGGAAGTTGCGAAAGAAAACGCTGTTAACAACAATGTAGAAGTCACTTTCATTCACGACGACATTTTGTCTTTAAAAAACAAAATCGACACAAAATTCGACATTATCGTCAGCAATCCGCCTTATGTAAGAGAATTAGAGAAAGCCGAAATGCGAGATAACGTATTAAATTGGGAGCCACATAATGCATTGTTTGTCAGCGACAATAATCCATTGATATTTTACAGAAGCATTTTAGAATTTGCGAAGTCACATCTCAAAGAAAACGGAGAAATCTGGTTTGAGATAAACGAATTTTTAGGAAAAGAAATGACAGAACTTTGCAACGAGATGGGATTTTCCCAAGTTGAAGTCTTTAACGATTTCAGAGGAAGAGAGAGAGTTTTATTAGTTAGGAGTTGGGAGTTAGGAGTTTGGAATTAGAAAAAAGTTCTTGGTTCAGAGTTCTTGGTTCAGAGTTTTTATGTATCTTTGCCGCTCGAAAAGCGATTGTCGCAGGCAGAAGAGATTCTGCGTGAGGAAAGTCGGGACAGCACAGAGCACCGTACTTCTTAACAGGAAGGTATCTTTTAGATAACAGCAAGTGCCACAGAAAATTACCGCTCTTCGGAGTAAGGGTGAAAATGTGAGGTAAGAGCTCACGCGAAGTCGTGGTGACACGGCTTCGGGGTAAACCTTACGGGCTGCAAGACCAAATATACCGACGCTGAGGGCTGCTCGTCCAAGTCGGGAGGGTAGGTTGCTTGAGTCTTTCGGCAACGAAAGACCTAGAGAAATGACAATCACCTTGGAAACAAGGAACAGAATCCCGCTTATGCTTTTTATAAAAAAACGGAGTCTTATGGCTCCGTTTTTTTTCAATTCTTTTATACTTTTTTCTTATCTTTGTCGTTAGTTTTAATCAGTAATTAATTTCATCAAAAACAACATAATTCAGCATGAAAAAGATACTTTTTGCAATACTACTATCATTCGCAACGCTTTATGTATCAGCACAAAAAGAAATCAACCAATATGCTCCAGAAAGCATTTTCGAACAAGGAGTATTGTTATTTAACAACCAGCATTACGCTTCTGCTCTAGAGTGTTTCGAGCAATATCTTTCATCGACAGATGACAGCAACAGCGAAAAAGTCATCATGGCAAAATATTACGAAGCCGCTTCCACCCTACTCCTTGAAGACGGCAACGGAGAAAACAAAATCACAACTTTCATCAAAGAAAACCCTACCAGTCTTGCAACAGACTATGCTAAATTACTATACGCCAATCATTTATTTAAAACAAGGAAATACCGCGATGCGTTAAAGACATACAACAGCATAAATGCAACCAACTTTAAAAAAGAAGAACTAGACGAGTTCAACTTCAAAAAAGCATATTGCTATTACCAGACACAAGAAGTGTCGAAAGCCACGCCTATTTTTGAAAAGCTCACAAAAACATCCAACAATTACACCAACGACGCAAGATATTACTACGCCCACATTTTGTACATCAACGGCAAGCAAGACAAGGCGTTAGAACATTTCAACATATTAAAAGGAAACAACAAATACAAAGACATCGCCAACATATACATTTTGCAAATTAATTTTAACAAAGGAAACTACACAACTGTCATCAACAATGGCGACAACACTTTGCAAAAAGCTCAAAAAAACCGTAAATCCGACATTGCTCTTATGATTGCCGAATCATGGCAACAACAAGGCGATTATGCAAAAAGTCTTGAATATTACAACATTGCATTACAAAACTCACGTCGTAAGTTACCAAAAGAAATCGAATTCAACATTGGTTTCAGTAAAATGAAAAACGATGACTACAAAGGTGCCATCGAACATTTCACGAAAGTTGCAGACAAAAACGACGAGTTAGCACAATACGCATCTTATTATATGGCACAATGTTACAGCAAGACAAATCAAGACAAGTTTGCTAGAAACACATATCTCAAAGCGTATAAGATGAATTTCAACGATACTTTGAAAGAAAATGCGCTTTACAACTACGCAGTTCTCAGTTTCATTCCTGGCATCGACCCTTTCAACGAATCAATCAATGTGCTAAACGATTATATAAAGAGCAATCCTCAATCAAATCAAATCAGTGATTTTCAAGATATTGTAATTCATTTACTTTTAAATTCAAATGATTATAACAAAGTGCTTAAAACACTTGAACAATACGAAAATTTAAGTCCAGAACTGAAGAAAATACAATCGCAGCTCACCTATAACATTGGAATTCAGCATTATAACGAAGGTAATTTCAGCGAAGCTATCAAATATTTTGAAAAATCATCAAACAACAAAGGCATAGAATCTGACAGTCAGAAAGAAGCAATTTATTGGTTAGCAGACTCTTATTACCAACTAAAAGAATACGACAAAGCTTCAGACTTATATACAAAATTCATCAATACAAAAGGAACCGACAACTTAGACATTTATCCTTTAGCTTATTACAATTTAGGATATATCTATCTGAACGCCAACGACTACGACAATGCTTCAGTAAAATTCAAGGAATTCATCAACAATGACAAGTCAGCTGACAAAGAAAAACAAGGCGACTCATGGTCACGCATCGGCGACTGCTATTTCATTCAACGGCAATACAACAACGCAATAACTTCATACAACAACTCATTAAAAATCAGCGATAAAAATGCCGACTACGCTTATTTCCAACAAGCTATGGGTTACGGAGCTTTAGGAAAAACCAACGAGAAAATCAACAATTTAAACATAATCACAAGCAGATACCAAAGGTCTATCATTTACGACAGAGCTATTTATGAAATAGGCATGACATACCTAAACAATAACGATCACAGATCTGCGACAACATCATTCGATAAAATCATCAAAGAAAGACCACGTTCGCAATATGCTCGCAAGGCTTTGATGAAAATAGGAATGATTTATTACAACAACGACGAAAATGACAAAGCTTTGGAGCGACTAAAATCCATTGTAAAACAATATCCTAACACAGAAGAATCGAGAGAAGCTTTGAACATCATCAGCAACATTTATCGTGACAGCAACGAAATCCAGGCTTATTTCGACTACATAGCAGAAAACAATCTGGCAGAAATCAGCATTGACAAGCAAGACTCATTGACATTCAGAAATATAGAAGATTTCTATTCAAGCAAGAAATATCAACAAGCCATCAAAGGCGCGAAACAATACATTGAAAAACACCCTAACGGAGCCTATTTGCTCAACGTTCATTATTATGCCATGAGTTCCATGGAGTTAACCAACGAAACCGAAGGCATACGAACACACATCGAATATATCATAAACCAAAGCGACAACGATTACACCGACAAGGCACTTTTATTAATTGCCAGAATGGATTATGACGAATCAAGCTATTCAACTTCAGCCGAATATTACGAAAGACTGCTCAACATTACAGAAAACCAACACATTATAACAGAAGCGACAGAAGGTTGCATGAAGAGCTATTATTTCGACAAGCAATATGACAAAGCCATAGAAAAAGCAAACCAATTAATTGGAATACAAGACATTAACATAAATCAGAAAAAACAAGCCAATTATATCTTAGGCAAATCATTCTTCGACAAGAAAGACTATTCTGAAGCCATTAAATATTTCGACATTTGCTCAAGTACCGACAACACAGAAACAGGAGCCGAATGTGCTTATTTATCAACGATTTGCTTATACAATGCGAAACAATATGACGAAGCTGAAGAAAAAGTATTCTTCGTTTCAGACAAATTCGGCAGTTACATCAATTGGACAGCACGTTCGTTCATCGTCCTAAGCGACGTTTATGTTGCGAAAGACAATATTTTCCAAGCAAAAGAGACTTTGAAGAGCGTCATTGAAAACTATCCTGAAAACGAAGCCAACTACAAAGAAATCGTTGGCATGGCACAAGAAAAGTTAAACATTATTGACAAAACATCAAACGAATAAGGAAGAAACAACATGAAAAAAATAAATTTTGTCATAACAGCATTTTTTATCTTAATCAGCACATTATTAAATGCGCAATCACACAATGAAGAAGTCACAATCGAAGGCTCTTACAATCCACATATACAAAAGTCAGAACGTCTTGCCACAACGCCAGACATTCCAAAACGCGACTTCAAAATTCCAAGCTACGAAATCAACACGGAAGATTTCACATACAAATACAGAGCTGATTTAGAACCAATTAGCCCATTAAGCTACACACAAAACAAAGGTGTCGACATCTGCAACAATTTCATCAAGGCTGGATTCGGAACAAGAATATCACCAGACTTTCTCTTCCGTCATTACTCAAGCGTCTCAAAACGAATGAGTTTAGGTGTTGCCATCGACCATAATTCAACTTGGCTCGACATGAAAAACATACCTAATTCCAAATACATGAACAACGCATTCGGATTGTCGATGACAAACCGTTTCTCGCAGTTCCAACTACATTCACATGTTGATTACCATTACGATACATACTATATAAATGACACTATCACTGAGCTGGCGAGCGATAATGCAAGGAAAATTCATTCTTTGAATGTGAATTTGACAGCTAACAACAACAAGTCGAGTTACAAATCACTTTACGATGAATTTTCATTAGACTATAATTATTCTGGCATACAAAACGGCATGCAAGAAAACTTTTTAAGACTCAAGGCACATCTGGAACATTCGAATTCTTGGTTCAAATCAGAGAACAATTCGCAAGCTCTGATAGCCGACATCAATGCAGAACTCAACAATATCGGACAGACTTTACTCATCATCTCATTCAATCCTCACCTCGATTTAAACAACGATTTCTATAGTCTTCGTTTAGGTCTTCGCGTCGATGCCAAGACAAATTCAATAAGCGTCGGCGGCATATATCCCGACATCAAAGGAAGTTTGTATCTTTTCCAAAAGAACATTGAGTTTTATGCAAGCATTGGAGGCAAGACAAAAATAAACACCTTGAAAGAAATTTTGGCAGAAAATCCTTTCGTTGTAAGCAATCCGTTAAACTACGCAGAATTCGATTATGAAAAAACATGGATTGACTTCCAAGGAGGATTGAAATTCAAGGCGTTAAACATGGTAAACGGACATGTCGGTGTAAGATATAGAATAATCCACAATCATGTATTCTTTATCAATTCGACAACACAAGCTGGAGCCTTCGACATAATTTTAAACGACTGCCATGTATTCAATTTAAATGTTGATTTACATGCAAGAATCAATGACAATATCAAAGCCGTTGTTGACTTCGCATACAACAAATATGATTTCATCAAAGCTCGTCTAACCTGCGACGTCCCTATCACAATAGCACACGCATGGTACAAACCTGAGATAGAATTGACTTTAAAAGGAATTTACCAAATGAACGAGCATTGGAAATTCAATCTTGCGACATATTTCGAAGGCAAGAGATATGCTTTGACAGGAAACGACTACGACGACATCAAGGAATTAAAACCTATCGTTGACATACAATTAGGCTGCGATTACAACCTCAACAAAAACTTGGCATTCTATGCAGAAATCAAAAATTTGATTCACAACAAATATCAGATGTACTACAACTACCCTAGCTACGGCATTCAAGGATTTGTAGGATTCAAGTATAGATTTTTGTAATTCGGGAAACTGTTGACCATTGACCGTTGACTGTTGACTTAATTGGGTGTATTTTTTGCTACATTTTTTCAATAAAAACCTTTATTTTCACAATAAATTTTATCGTGCTTTTGTTAGAATTGCACGATTTTTTTTATTATATTTGCGCATAAATTTTCATTTTTACAAGAGAATAAAAAATCATTTTACATATAAGAAAAAATGTCAGAAGAAGTTAAAAAAGTTGCTGAAAGCAATTATAATGCTAGTAACATTCAGGTTTTAGAAGGACTCGAAGCTGTTCGCAAGCGTCCTGCCATGTACATTGGCGATGTCAACGTTAGAGGTTTGCACCATTTGGTTTATGAAGTTGTTGACAACTCCATTGACGAAGCGATGGCTGGTTATTGCAACACTATTGATATCAAGATATTAAAAGACAATTCTATCAGAGTAGCCGACAATGGTCGTGGTATTCCAACTGGTTGGCACGAGAAAGAGCAACGCTCAGCATTGGAAGTTGTTCTCACAGTATTGCACGCTGGCGGTAAATTCGACAAAGGCTCTTACAAGGTATCTGGCGGTCTCCACGGCGTTGGTGTCAGCTGTGTTAACGCACTTTCAAAACACCTCACAGCAGAGATTCACCGTGAAGGCAAAATATTCAAGCAAGAATACGAATACGGAAAACCAATAACACAAGTTGAAGTCATTGGCGAAGCATCAGACACAGGAACAATCATCACCTTCACTCCTGACGATTCAATCTTCCTCACAAACATATACGACTATGACACATTGGCTAAACGTATGCGCGAGTTGACATATCTCAACAGAGGCATCGCCATCACTTTGAGCGACGAGCGCGAAGTCAATGAAGAAATGAATATTGCTCCAAAGAGCGAGACATTCCATTCAGAAAACGGTCTTGCCGATTTCATTGATTATTTAGACAAAAACCGCGAGAAACTCACACCAGAACCAATTACCATCGCTGGCGAAAGCGACAACGTTCCGGTTGAAATCGCGTTAGAATACAACACATCGTTCTCAGAAAACCTTCACTCATACGTCAACAACATCAACACACACGAAGGCGGCAGTCACCTTTCAGGTTTCCGTCGTGGTTTGACTCGTACATTGAAGGCATATGCAGAAAAACAAGGCATGTTCGCAAAGTTGAAATTCGAAATCAACGGCGACGACTTCCGTGAAGGCTTGACAGCTATCATTTCTGTTAAGGTTCCAGAACCACAATTTGAAGGTCAGACAAAGACCAAGCTCGGCAACAGCGAAGTCATGGGTATCGTCGACAAGATTGTCAGCGACCGACTCAACAACTACTTGGAAGAACATCCAAAAGAAGCAAAGATGATTGTGGATAAGGTCGTTTTGGCAGCCACAGCACGTCACGCCGCCCGTAAAGCGAGAGAACTTGTACAACGCAAGGGCGCATTGTCAGGTTCAGGACTTCCAGGCAAATTGGCAGACTGTTCAGACAAGAATCCAGAAAAGACAGAGATTTACATCGTTGAGGGTGACTCAGCTGGCGGTTCAGCAAAACAAGGTCGCGACCGTTCATTCCAGGCAATCCTTCCTTTGAGAGGTAAAATCCTCAACGTGGAAAAAGCAATGCCACACAGAATTTTCGAAAGCGAAGAAATCAAAAACATTTACACAGCTTTGGGTGTTACTATCGGTACAGAAGAAGACAGCAAAGCTTTGAATATAGAAAAATTAAGATATCACAAGATTGTCATCATGACCGATGCCGACGTGGACGGTAGCCACATCTCGACATTGATTCTTACATTCTTCTTCCGTTATATGCCTGAACTTATCAATAAAGGTTACGTTTACATCGCTACACCACCTTTATATCTCATCAAGAAAGGCAAGACAGAACGTTATTGCTGGACAGAAGAAGAACGTGCTCAGATAACTAGAGAATTATCATCAGACGGAAGCGACAAAGGTTTACACATCCAGCGCTACAAAGGTCTTGGTGAAATGAACCCAGAACAATTGTGGAGCACAACAATGGACCCAGCACACAGAACATTGCGTCAAATCACAATAGAAAACGGTGCTGAAGCTGACTATGTATTCTCCATGTTGATGGGCGATGAAGTCGGTCCACGCCGTGAATTCATTGAACAAAATGCAACATACGCAAACATCGATGCTTAAAAATAAAAGCTAAAGCTATGGAAAACAACGATAACAAACTAGAACTATTAACAAAAAAAATCTACGAAGAAGGTATAGAAAAAGCTCAAAACGACGCACAATCTATACTTGATAAAGCTCACGCTGACGCTGAAAACATAGTTAAAGAAGCTGAAAATAAAGCCAAGGCTATCATCGAAAAAGCTCAAAACGAGTCTGCCATCTTACGTCAAAAGACTGAAACAGAACTTAGTATGAGTGCAAAACAAGCTGTCACAGCTCTGAAACAACAAGTCACTAATTTGATATCTAATAAGATTGCCGTTGATATGACAACGGCAGCCTTTAAAGATGAAGACTTCGTAAGAGAACTCATGGCTAAAATCATTGAAAAATGGAATAGCGAAGGCAATATCGATTTCAACGTAATAATGAACGATAAAGAAAGAGAAAGTTTTGAAAAATATCTTCTTACAAAATATAAGAATTTATTAGACAATAACTTAACCATAATAACAAATAGCAGTCAGAAAGAAGGATTCGTAATTCAGCCAAAAGACGGCAGTTATAAGTTCACATTCTCAGAGAAAGTATTTGAAGAATTTTTCAATACTTACCTCAAGGAATATTCGAAAAAGTTGTTATTCTCTTAATAAAATTCAAATTAGATATATCTGATTTTAGATATATCTTTTTTTTACTTTTTTTGTTTCATTATTGCATTAATAAAAAATGAACATAGCAGGAGGAAATTATTATTGCCTGATTGCAGGACTACCAGAAATAAGTCCAGACGACAAAAAATTAAGTCTTTCCGTTAAGGAATTGCGTGCATATCTCAGCGATTATCTGACAAAGAAAGAAATCGATATTATCAATCTTTTCTTCTTTCCTAACGATAACGCTCAGATTCTTCGTCTTTTACAAAAGCAAGAACCGGACACTAATCTCCAAACTGTATTCACAGTTGAGCAATTGGAAGACGAGATTCAGGATCCAATGTTCATACCTTCTTATATAAAGGAATATCTTCTCGACTTAGAAAACGGAGACATTGATGTAACGAAACGACTTCCTGAAGTGGAACTTAGCGAAAGATATTGGAACTTCATGCTTTCTCAGAAAGATAAAATGGTCAGGAAATATGCGGAATTCTCTATGAACATCAAGAATTTAATCACCGCATTAAATTGTAGAAAATATAATCTTGACATCGAGAGAGAAGTCATTGGAGATTCCTATTTCACGAAGCAACTAAAGACATCTCGAGCAAAAGACTTCGAGTTATCACACGATTATCCGTACATCGAATCCGTCATGACACTTTTTGAGAAAGACAACACAGCGGAACGCGAGTACAAGATTGACATGCTTTATTGGAAGTTTCTTGATGAGACGACGGAAAATAAATATTTCACATTTGACAATGTGATTGCATTTACGCTCAAACTGATGATTTTAGAACGTTGGAGCAAGATGACGACAGAGCAAGGCAAGGCGATATTCCGCGAGTTGCTCGAACGTTTCAAGAATGAGTTTCAGTTTGCCAAAGAATTTGATATATAATTAAAAACATATAACATGAATAAGACATTAGGTAAAGTAGTAAGTATCATCTCCAACTTGGTCTTGGTTCGCATTGAAGGTGACGTTTTTCAGAATGAAATATGTTTCATCTTCTTAGGTGAGGAAAAATTGATGGCTGAGGTTATCAAGATCATTGGCGATATTGCTTATGTTCAAGTATTTGAAAGCACACGCGGTTTGAAGCCAGGCTCTAAGGTTGAGTTTGAAGGACATATGCTCGAAGTTGAACTCGGTCCTGGATTATTGTCGAAGAATTTCGACGGGCTTCAAAACGACCTCGATAAAATGGAAGGCGTATTCTTGAAGAGAGGCGTTTATACATCAGCTTTGGAATATGATAAAAAATGGTCGTTTGCGCCGTTGGTAAAAGTCGGCGACAAAGTCATCGCTGGCGACTGGCTCGGTTCTGTAAAAGAAAACTGGCTCGACCATAAAATTATGGTTCCTTTCAAATTTGAAGGAGAATACACGGTAGAAAATATCGTTGCCGAAGGCGAACATCTCATCAATGATGTAGTTGCGACTTTGAAAGACGCTGAAGGTGAGACACATAATGTCACAATGGTACAGAAATGGCCAGTAAAACTCGCTGTCAAAGCATATAAAAACAAGCCACGTCCATTCCGTCTGTTAGAGACTGGCGTTCGCGTCATCGACACCATGAATCCTATTCTTGAAGGCGGAACTGGTTTTATTCCTGGACCTTTCGGAACAGGCAAAACCATTCTTCAACACTCATTGGCAAAATACGCCGATGCCGACATCATTATCATGGCAGCATGCGGCGAACGCGCCAACGAAGTAGTGGAAATCTTCTCAGAATTCCCTAAGTTGGAAGACCCTCGCACTGGAAGAACGTTATACGAAAGAACGACAATCATCGCCAACACATCAAATATGCCAGTGGCAGCTCGTGAAGCATCAGTTTATACAGCTATGACTATCGGAGAATATTATCGTGCCATGGGATTGAAAGTGTTTTTGTTGGCCGACTCCACTTCACGTTGGGCACAAGCATTGCGCGAGATGTCGAACCGTTTAGAAGAACTTCCTGGACAAGACGCCTTTCCTATGGACTTGTCGGCGATTATTGCAGGTTTCTACGCACGCGCAGGCATCGTTTATCTCAACAACGGACAAACTGGCTCCGTAACATTCATCGGAACAGTATCTCCTGCAGGCGGCAACTTGAAAGAACCTGTAACAGAATCAACCAAGAAAGCCGCACGCTGTTTCTACGCTTTGTCACAAAACCGCGCCGACTCAAAACGCTACCCTGCCATCGACACTCTCGAATCATACTCAAAATATCTAGAATATCCAGAATTCATTGAATATTCAAAAGACAAACTCGACGAAAACTGGGTCGAATTAGTTAACGAAGCTCGTAACATTTTAGTCAGAGGTAAAGAAACCGAAGAACAAATTAATATTCTCGGCGACGACAGCGTGCCAATCGATTACCATGTAACATTATGGAAATCAGAATTTGTCGACTTCATTATTCTTCAACAAGATGCATTCGACAAAATCGATGCTTCAACATCATTGGAACGTCAGGAATATATGTTGAAAAAAGTCATCAGCATAACACGTTCTGAATTCAAATTTGATGGTTTTGAAGAAGTTGCGACATATTTCAAGAGACTTATCAATGTTTTCAAACAGATGAACTATACAATCTTCAAGTCGGAAGAATTTCACAAGACAGAGGAAGAAGCCAATGACATCATTGAAGAAAGATTAGTCAAATAACTGAAAATACAAAAAATACATATATGAGTGCATTTCAAAAAGTTTATACAAAAATCAGTCAAGTTACAAAGGCTACATGCAGTTTGAAGGCTACTGGTGTTGGTTTTGATGAGCTTGCATATATACATGGACGTCTGGCGCAGGTCGTTAAGATTTGGGGCGATGAGATTACATTGCAGGTATTCTCTGGCACAGAAGGCATTCCTACTAACGCTGAAGTCATTTTCTTAGGCAAGGCTCCGACTCTCAAGGTCAGCGATGAATTATGCGGACGATTTTTCAATGCTTTCGGCCAGCCTATCGACGGCTGTCCTGAAGTAGACGGCGAGGAACGTGAAATTGGCGGACCATCAGTGAACCCAGTTCAACGTAAGCAGCCATCAGAACTCATCGCGACAGGTATCGCTGGCATCGACTTGAACAACACCTTGGTGTCGGGACAAAAGATTCCTTTCTTCGCCGACCCTGACCAACCTTTCAACCAAGTGATGGCTAACGTAGCGATGAAAGCACAGACCGACCGTATCATTCTCGGCGGCATGGGACTCACCAACGACGACTACTTATATTTCAAGAATTTATTCGAAAACGCTGGTATCTTAGACCATATCGTTTCTTTCGTAAATACAACGGAAGCTCCTCCTGTTGAACGTCTTCTCGTTCCAGATATGGCTCTTACTGCAGCAGAATATTTCGCAGTTGACAAAAACGAAAAAGTGTTGGTTCTTCTGACCGACATGACATTATATGCCGACGCCTTGAGTATCGTTTCAAATCGTATGGACCAAATTCCATCGAAGGACTCTATGCCAGGTTCGCTTTATTCCGACTTGGCAAAGATTTACGAAAAAGCTGTTCAATTCCCAAGCGGCGGTTCTATCACCATCATCGCCGTCACGACATTATCAGGCGGAGACATCACACACGCCATCCCAGACAACACTGGTTATATCACTGAAGGTCAGCTTTTCTTGCGTAAAGACACCGAAATCGGCAAGGTCATCGTCGACCCATTCAGAAGTCTTTCTCGTTTGAAACAACTCGTCATCGGCAAGAAAACTCGCGCCGACCATCCTCAGGTGATGAATGCTTGTATCCGTCTCTACGCCGACGCAGCCAACGCACGCACCAAAATGGAAAACGGATTCGACTTGACAGACTACGACAATCGTGTACTCGATTTCGCAAAAGAATATTCCAACGACTTGCTTGCCATCGACGTCGACCTTAAAATCGAACAAATGCTCGATACAGCGTGGAATCTCTTCGGAAAATACTTCACTAAATCTGAAGTTTCAATCAAGAAAGAATTCATGGATCAATACTGGACAGGTAAAGAAGAATAATGGCAATAAAATTTCAATATAACAAAACATCGATGCAACAGCTGGAGAAACAGCTGAAGATACGCGTGCGCACGCTCCCTACCATCAAGAGCAAGGAGTCGGCGTTGCGTCTCGAGGTGAAACGCTCGAAAGAAATGGTCGAGGAGTTTGACAAAAAACTCGAGAATATCTTACAGCAGTCTGGCGATATTTTACGTCTATGGAGCGAGTTTAAAGCAGACCTCATCAGCATTGAAGACGTAAAGTTCAGCATAAAAAAAATCGCCGGCGTCAACACTCCAGTCTACGAAGGTGCATCGTATAAAATAAAAGAATTCAGCGTTTTCAATATGCCTGCATGGATATTAGACGGAATAGAATATATGAAGTCGTTGATAGACATCACTTTGGAACGCGAATTCTGGGTACGCAAGATGGAGTTGCTCAGCAAAGCGAGAAAAAAAACCACACAAAAGGTGAATCTCTATGAAAAAGTGCAGATACCTGGCTTCGAAGACGCCATAAGAAAAATAAAACGCGTCATGGAAGACGAGGAAAATCTCTCTAAAGCAGCTCAAAAAATAGTTAAAATGCGTCAAGAAAAGGAGGTTGAGTTATGATTACACCTATGACTAAATTGACGATGCTGATTTATCATCGCGACTACAAACGATTCCTCATCGACCTTCGAGAACATGGCGTTGTCCACGTTCACGCAAAAAAAGAAACTCTGCAAGACGAAGTCATGAAAGCCAAAATGGCTGAAGTGAAACATGTCAATAACGTAATTAAGTTATTAGAAAAAGACAACAAGACAACAAGACAACAAGACAACAAGCTTATTGACTTATGTAGTTCTGAGTTGATTGTATTCATTGACAGTAAATTCGCAGAAATCGACTCTATACAACAGCAAATCGCTTCTTTGCAAAAAGACGATACCATTTACGATGTCTGGGGCAACTTCCCTGATGAAAAAATAAAACAAATCCGCGACAATAATTGGGATTTAAGATTCTTCAGCGTGCCTCAAAGCAAATACGACGAAGCTTGGGAACAGGAATTCAACGCATTTATTATCAATGAAATATCTGGCTTAAAGTATTTCACAACTTTGACATCTAAAGATAAAGAAGTCAATATCGAAGCTGAAGCATTTCACTTTCCTTCATTGTCTAAATCAGAAATTAAAGCTAAGATTGAAGAACTTACAGCTAAGTTAAACGAAACAAGACAATATCTTTGTGATATTTCTGAAGATGCAATCAAAAAACTTAACGAATACAAAATTCTTGTCCAAGAAGACGCAGATTTCTATAAAGTCAGTGAAGCTGCTCAACATTTAGCAGACGACAAAATCATGGCTTTAGAAGGCTGGATTCCTACAGAAATAAAATCCGACACAATATCTTGGCTCAACAACGAAGAAATATACTTCGAAGCCAGCGAACCAGAAAAAGGTGTTGACAATCCACCTATCAAATTGAAAAACAGGAGATTTGCGAGATTATTCGAGATGATTGGCAACTTATATTCAATCCCGACATATTGGGAATTGGACATGACGCCATTCTTCGCACCATTCTTCGTAATATTCTTCGGTTTCTGCTTAGGCGACCTCGGTTATGGCGCATTGATATGCCTCGTGACATTAGCTTTGATTTTAAGCAAGAAACTCAAAGACATGAATAATGTCTTATGGCTCGGATTCTTCCTGGGATTAGGCACCGTCATCATGGGAACCATCAGCGGAACATTCTTCGGAATTCCTTTGCTAGAGGTTGAAGGCATTCCTGTCTTAAATAAACTAAAAAGCATTATGTTCCAGCCAGATGGACTATATTCTGCATTCTACGTTTCACTTATTATCGGTATATTCCAGATTTTATTTGGCATGTGTTTGAAAATCATCAATCAAATAAAACTATACGGATTCCAAGCTGCAATACCGACAATCGGATGGGTTGTCATGCTCTTAGGTGGCATCGTCAGCTTCTTGATTAACGGCATCGGCGTTCCATTCTACGCATGTCTTATAACAGGAACTGTCTTGGTATTTCTCTTAAACGGACCTATCAACTCATTCGCAGCTCCATTCAAGAACATCGGCTCTGGATTGTGGGATACATATAATATGGCGACTGGCCTACTCGGCGACGTTCTCTCTTATATCAGATTGTTCGCACTAGGATTGTCCGGCTCAATTTTAGGATTAGTATTCAATGATTTAGCTGTCAGTATGAAACCTGACATCCCTATTCTTGGAACAATAGTTATGATAATTATCTTATTGTTCGGTCATACGATGAACATCGCATTATCAGCATTGAGCGCATTCGTTCATCCTATGCGTCTGACATTCGTAGAGTTTTACAAAAACTCAGGATTCGTTGGTGGAGCTAAGGAGTATAAACCGTTTAGGAAGATTTAGGAGTTAGGAGTTAAGAATTAAATAAATAATAACAAATAAAAAATTAACATTATGACAACAGCATTAGTATTAGCTTATGTAGGTATCGCACTTATGATTGGATTATGCGGTATCGGCAGTGCATTAGGTGTAACATACGGCGGCAATGCCACTGTAGGTGCAATGAAAAAGAACGATGAAGCATTCGGTAACTATTTGGTATTAAGCGCGATGCCTGGTACACAAGGTTTATATGGCTTCTTGGGATACTTTTTACTACAAGGTGTTTTAACACCAGAAATCACAATGAATCAAGGAGCTGCAGTTTTTGGTTGCGGCATTTTCCTTGGAATCGTTGGTTTAGTGTCAGCTATCCGTCAAGGTCAACTTTGCGCTAATGGCATCACTTCTATCGGCAACGGACATGACGTTTTCGGCAAGACTTTGATTCTCGCAGCTTTCCCAGAACTTTACGCTATCATCGCTGTCGCTGCTACATTCTTAATTTCATCAGCGATAAAATAAAGACTATAAGACTACAAGTCAATAAGTCGATAAGAGTAGAGGCGTCATATTTCAATGGCGCCTCTATTTTTTGTTCTAAACTCCTAACTCCTAACTGAAAAAACCTCCCCTGGAGTTGGTATCACAATATCTTTAAATCCAGCCTTTTTCAGCACTTCGCTATATGGCACTTGTGCTTCATAATCGCCATGAACGATAAATAACTTCTTCACCTTTTCTGGATTTTGACAACGTAGATATTCTTCCATTTCTTTATAGTCGGCATGACCACTGAATGCATCAATGCTAAACACTTCAGCTTTTACGCTATGTGGCATGCCAAAGATAGAAATTTCTTTCTCACCGTTTAGGATACGAGCGCCGAGTGTAGTTGGAGCACAATAACCAATAGCCAATATAGAATTCTTAGGATTGTCTATGCTATTGGCTATATGATGTTTTACCCTACCCGCTTCCATCATGCCAGAAGCCGAGATTACAATACAAGGCTCATCTCTCCTATTCAAAGCCTTCGAATGATTTACATTTGTGATATATTTTAATGTTCCAAAGCCAAATGGATCATCGTCGTGTTCAAGAACTTCAGCCACATTTTTATTGAAAAGGTCGAGATGCAGACGGAATATATTCGTTGCATTTACAGCCAAAGGACTATCTACATAAACTGGAATGAACGGCAATTTACCTTCATTGTAAAAATTATTTAAGATATAAACTATTTCTTGAGTACGACCAATAGCAAATGACGGAATGATGAGTTTACCTTTTTTCTCTACACAGGTATGCTTAATAATTCTTAACAATTCATCTTCAGAGAGCTGTTTATTTTGATGAAGTCTGTCACCATAAGTACTTTCAACGATAAGATAATCACATTGAGGGAAAGCATCTGGCGCACGAAGAAGATAATTGTTGCTACGTCCGATGTCGCCCGTGTAACCGATTCGAGTCACTTCACCAAATTCATCTATTTCTATGGTTGCTGCCGCACTGCCAAGGAGATGACCTGTATTAGTAAACTTTACCTTTATATTATTGTCGATATGAAATTGTCGATTCAAAGGCACACTGATGAACAAATCCATACAAGCGTGAGCATCTTTTTCTGTATATATTGGTTCAACTGGTTTCAAGCCTTGACGTGCTCTTTTCTTATTGAACCAATGTGTATCATTTTCTTGAATGAAACCACTATCTGGCAACATTATAGAACAAAGATTTCTCGTTGCCTGAGTACATATCACAGAGCCACGAAATCCTCTTTTATAGAAATAAGGTATCAAGCCCGAATGATCGACATGTGCGTGAGTAAGAATGATATGGTCAATCTCAGCTGGATCAACCATTGTGTTTCGGTTAAGACTATCAGTTTCCAGTCCTTTACCTTGAAACATTCCACAATCCAAAAGAATCTTTTTTCCATGACGTGTCGTGATGAGATGCTTGCTTCCCGTCACCTCTCTTGCTGCTCCAATAAATTTGATTTCCATATCATTACATTTTTAATTCTTTCTATAATCAACTGAGAATATAAGTCCTAATCTAAAGTTTGCTACTCTATAAGAAGTCAGCATTTCTGTAATAGGAGCTGATCTTTTCGACAAAAGCATTATGTTATCACTTACAGCATATACTTTCAAAGGGCCTAAGTTCAAGGCGAAACCAGCTGCCAAAGCATTTCCTGAATATTTCGAAATAGTATAGCTTGTTGTGAGATTCAACACTTTAAAGAAAGAACCACTATAAGCCAATGTCACGGAAGGTCTCATTATTTTTTTATTCACATAATACATCTGACCTATCGCACTGATTCTTAACATTGGCGTCAATTCATAATAACCTTGAAGCATCACTCTGGTTTTCAATGATGTTTTATATTCATCGCTTGGTGCCAAGTAGCCGTCGCCCCAAATAGAAACCATATCTTCAACAAATTCGTTAAAATCGATATGAAGGTTTGTAAGGTCTTCATAATCTTTACATAAAGCCTCATTTATCATGATATTTTCTTTATGTTCATGTTTTTCTCTTGTGTTTCTCCATCTAATAAAACCAAGATCATAAACGCCTGCGGCAACACCAAAATGTTTGTTAAATGTATATGATGCGCCCAAGTCTATACCAAAGCCGAAATTATCTCTTACATTTGACAATATATCTTGGTAGTTCAATTGAGCAAAATCTATAGATGCAAAATCAGCGACTTTTTCCACTCCTAAATCCAGCAACGACGACATCTTTATATTAAGATTCACATCTCCAGTCATCTCGTATGTATCTTCATCAGTGTAAACTCTTGTACCGTCGTCATTAACAGTGACATTTGCAACGCCACAAAGCACTTTTGGTCGCACTGCAACAATTAATTTATCATTAATTTGATATTGAACGCCGAGAGCAAGTTCTGTAGCGACACTCATATCAACGCCTATAGATAGGTCAGCGTAATTGTCGCCCATATAATTACCATTTCCTTTAAGGAAGAATCCTAAGAAATCTCTTGAATAATGGAACTCTCCATTATATCTTATTTTGCAATCAACGTTAAAGAATAATTTCTTTATTCTAAAACCTAGACGAAGCACATCTAAGGAGAAATCTGTATTGATAAAATTTTCGTCATCAAGGCTATTTATGAATTTAACAGCATTGATAGACACTGGCGTGCCATTTTCATAGTTATAAATATTACTATATTTTATTGACGAATTATAAACCGAAAGATTTATGTTAGAGATACCAACTCCAAGAAAAATGTCGGATGACATTGGTATTGCTGGATTATACATATTACCATAAGGAACTTGAGGCAACAATGTCAATCCGATTGCGTCTTGCGATTTTGCTGTCAACGACATTGACAACAACGCTATTATTGCTAAAAATCTATATATCTTTTTCATACCTTATTTTTTTAGAATGAGATTTGTGTTGTCTTTGTCTTTAAGCCTAATCTAAGTTTAACATAATCATTTATGTTCATCATCGACATATTGCCTTCCGTTGAAAAGCGCAAGTCTAAAATTAACTGGTCTGATGATAAAATATTATCGATTTTTTCATCAACTATCTTAACTATCAAAGCATTTTCCGTTGGAATTCCATCGAAGCAGCCTTGGATACAGCTATTGCCTGTAAATAATGAGTCTATTATCACGCCATCATCAACCATATATATCAAAGGTGTAATTTGGATTGGCAACTTATTTTCAACTATTAATTTCAATTCCAATTCATCGAAAATAACCATGTCAGTTCCTGGTTCTGTTTCATTTTCTGCTTCATTTTCGATTTCAGTCATAGAGATATTCACGTCGATAGTATCTACATATCTCAAGTCATACATCTTGAAATTCATTGGCATCTTAACATCAGCCACAATATCGATGTTAGAAGAATAAGAAATCATATCTTCTTCAACGTCTTCACAGCTCATCACGATGTCTCCTCGCAAAAGAAATTTAGTGTATTTTTCTAGAATATTCAATTCATCTACAACTTGTTCAGAGAAGTTAGCTATCGATTCATAATTTCCATGCGTTGGTTGCAATATCATTTCCATTGGTTTCCAGTCCTTTATCAAGCTGATATCTGTATTATCTGCTGTTGTAAGATATAACGAATCCAAAGTTGCATCTGCCTTAAAACCAAATGAATTGAGATATCTAACATTTATTATAGGTGTTGTTATTGTAAAATCACCTATGATATTACTTATCATGCCGAAATTGATATCATTAAAACTATAGAAATCAAAACGTAAGCCATCGATTGCTCCATCTATTGATTCAAATTTCAAATTGGTTATACCACCTTTCAGAGCGACACTATAATCTCCGCCTATTGGTTTGTCAGATACTGTAGCACCTAAAGCTGCACTGAATTTTATTTCGCCATTTTCTGGAAGTATACGACATTTTTCCAAATTGATATCAACATTAGTCTCCTTATTTTTAATATCTAATTTGACAGACAAAGAGCTTCCATCAAGCAATTTGATATTGTCAGTTTTAAGTTCTATATAATCTATGATAGGCAAATTTGTATTTAAAGAAAAAGCCAACCTTCCGCTTCTCAACAAAACCGAATTTATTGCATATCCTTCGATTACGAAAGGTACCGCAGCCAAATCGTCAAATGTCCATTCCAATGGAATTGGCTCTGGCGAACCAGGAATCTCAGGCAATTCAAAATCGCTAGCAACATCAAATTTAAGGTCTTCTATTTCTCCTAACAAATCATTGCCCGTAACGGCTCCCTTTATTGAATCTGCATAATAAGCATACAAATATCCTTCTTCATCAACATTTATCCATTCTGAAGCAACAGAATCCATTGAATTTAAAAATTGTTCCAATTTTATCGTATCGGAAAACAAGGAAACAGCGAATGAATTATCCAGTTCTACTTTTCTTACTTCATCTGGAGCACATGATGAAAAAGAAACAATCAGAAACATAATCATCGCATGAAATAAAACATGCACTTTTCTCATAACTTATATTTTTATTAATACATTCCTTTGCAAAGTTATATTTTAATATTTTAAAAAAAAAGCGTTTTCATATATTTTTTTCATAAAAAAAAAGCAGAACGACAATCATTATCATTCTGCTTAATTTTTTTGTTAAAAATCATTAACTTATCTTACCAAAACCTTGTTTACTGTCACTTTATTTCCTGTTCTTATTTCCAAGAAATACATACCATTTGTAAGGTCTGAAATATCTATCTGACCGTTGTCTGCATTGACATTCTTAACAACTTGTCCTTGATAGTTATAAATAACAGCGTTAAATGATTCGTTAACATTTACATAAATAACGTCAGTGGCTGGATTTGGATAGATGTTAGTCTTATCTACATTTATTTCATTTACATCTAAAATTGTAACTTCAACAGTTACCGATACAGCTTCTGCCATTGCATCATATTTCTTTGCTATGACGCTGTAAGTGTATGAGCCACTTACTTGTAAAGTATCTGTAAATGATGTTTCTGTAACTTTTGCAATTTGTTCGTCATTACGCATAATGACATATTCTTTTGCGTCGGCACCTGCATCCCATGTCAATGTTACGCTTGGAGCATTAACTTCTGCTTTAAGATTTGTTGCTGGAGAAACGAAGCTGATGATACTGAATGGAGGCAACACGATATTATCCAAGTACACGCAGTCTTCGCCTTTTGCTTCACCATTGCGTTTGTTGTAAGTCCATTTCAAGGTATGAGTTCCTTTTGTCAAGTTATAAGTGAATTGTTCCCATTCTGTTGGATTTGGATTTGAGTATCCAGTATTTCCTTTCCATTCTTGTACGAATTCACCATCAACGTAGAATTCCAACTTAGCGTAATAGTCGCAGAATCTTTGGTGATAAAAGCTAATTTCTTCATCTTCAACCAATTCCACTGTTATAAGTAATGAAGAATTTCTTTTGTCTTTTTCGAGATTATCAGCAATTTTGCCAGATCTTGCGCTGTATGTTCCTTCGTAAGCGTTTTCACAGATGAACCAATCAGATGCGCCTTCAAATTGCCAGTCTGTTTTAGAGAAATCTCCAGTTTCGAAGTCTTCCAAAGCCTGGCTAATCATAACGTAATAATTTGTTTCTATTTCGTAATCGCCTGCTGATACGGAACATTCTACTTCATATTTTGTACCTTTTTCTGCGTTTTCATCAACTTCAAAGAAAGCTACTATTTCCATGACATCGCCTGGTTGCAATGCTTCTTCTGTAAGAGTTGCTTCTGGGAAAACGATATCTGAAGAGCTGCTTATCATTTCAGAAACGACATTGCGAGCTTCGCTGTGGCCTGCATTTTTAACTGCGATATACAAAACATCGCTTGAGCCTGGTTCGATCATTTTGTTCTTGATGAAGATTGTATCGATTACGAAACTAGGAGCATTTGCGACAATTGAGAATGAGCTACTCCATGATTCTTCGCCAGAGATACATCTCACGTCGAATTCCAACTCTTCTTGATCTGGAACATTTCCTGCTACATTGAGCTTGAATTTTCCTTCAATTGTTGCTATTTCCTCAACAGCCATCGAAGCCACGTTTGCTTTGCTGTCTGTAATAGTAACATAATCGCTCTTAGAAATAAGTTCGACTTCTATATCAGAAGCTTCGCTGACGCCGATATTTTTAATACTTAAATCGAGACCGATTGTTTCGCCATAATCCAACTGACCGTCATTTTCATTAAGTTCATATTCGTTGAAAATCAAGAATGCGTCTGTTGGAGTCTTAACTTCTATGTCTATTATTTCTGTAACTTTGTTATAAGCAACGACTACGAGTTGCATCTTGCCTTCTTCAGTAATTTCAGGGAAATTGAGGTTTGCGCGACCTTTTTTAATATAAGAAGAAGCCACCACTTCGCCATCTTTTGACAATGTAGCGATGCCGAAATCTACATTTGCATTAACAGTATAGTTTGTCATTCCAACCATAAGGTATGAAGAGCTGCAGTAAACGTCCATTTTTTCTGGAGCTTGTGTTCTGAGAATCATAGAAGGGTCGCCGAAAAGAAGCCATGTATTGTGAGTATTGCCACGGTCTTCTGGGCTCATATCGAGAATGTACATATTACCATTTAATGATGCGCCACCGAGAGTGTGGTTGTAGTTTCCGCGCCATTCTGTCAAAATAGCAATCATCTCGTCTTGTCCGTACATTGGTGGCTGCCATGGTTGAGAAATCCATGAGAACATACCGCCGATTGCACCAACTGGAGCGTTTGTTGCTGGGTTCACTGCGCGCATCCATGATTCTGCGAAACATTCGTCAACATCAAATTGTCCGTTTCTGCATGATGATGTCCAAATGAATGGCAACATATAATCGTTTGTCAAGTTATGAACGCAGGCTGTATCAAAGCTACCCATCACCCATCTGTCTACTTCACCATGATTACAATAGTTTGCTATACCAACGCCTTTGTTGAAATCAACAGCGTAGTCATCGGCTGAAGGCTCGTAACCATTGATACCTTTATATTTCTGAGAAATTTCAGTATAAGTATAATTCATGAGTGTATCACGAATGAAATCAATATGCTGATAGTCATTTTCACCGTAGTGGCCAGAACCTTCTGTCGAGCCCATACCGATACCTCTTGACAACCATGTTGCGTCTTCTTTTATATCACGTTCGTAATATATAATTCTATCAACCTGATTATGTGCATCTTTCAAATTTTCCACAGAAAGACGGCCAACCAATACTTCTTCGTAATTGTCATCACCATCTAATCTTCCGTAATAATTGTCTGATCTTGTATAATACTGCATACCATCAATAGTGACAATAATTTCGTATGGAGGAAGGTTGTCATATTCACCGATTAAAAGCACATATGTCAAATTTGGATTTGAAGCGTAATAATTTGCTATATAAGTTTTCAATTTATCGAGGTTTCCTGTTTCTGAGGTCAAAGCCAATGTTGTTGGACGGCCTGAGATATTTTTCCAATTGACCAGTTTCTCAGCAGCTTCTTTGTATTCATCGACGCATACGACCAACATTTCGCCTTCGTCTTCTATGAATGAATATCTTTCGTTAGCTGGATAATTGATGAAACGACGTTCGTATGAAGCCTTGACTTCTGGAGAAACGACATTGCTACGTCTTGTAGCGACTTTTTGATTCAATCCATTGTCGCTCACTTTTTTAACAGAGATGCGCAAGTCGGTATAAACACGCAATGTCTTTGTTACTGGATTATAAGCATAAGGATAAACCATCGCGTTTTGTCCGCGGAAATCTCTCAAGATATAAGGATTATCCAATGCGGCAGGCTGTGCTGGATAGAAATCATCTTGTTGATAGACTTCACCATAGACGAAAGGAACGTCTTCTGGATTTATTTCACGACTGAAGTTACCTTTTGAAGGAGCGACTTCAACATCTTGAATATCAACGTATGATGATTCAACGACAGACACTTTCATTTCTGCTGTATTACCTATTATCATTGATATAGGATACATTGGAAGGTCTGGTGCGCCAGCAACAAGCATAGATGCCATATCTTCGCCACTGATAACGACTTGCTCACCTAATTGTGTCTTGACAGCAGTTTGGAAAAATCCGCCGACTTTAACGTCGATAACTATTTCATCTTCAGACGATGAAACCAAATTCTCTTGAATTCTTACAGGAGTATTTTCATTAACTCCAACCCATTCTTGAGCATAAACTAACCCTGATGCGAACAACATCATTGTTACTAAAAAAAACAACTTTTTCATTCTTAAAAAATTTTAAAATCTTTATTTAGTCAAAATAATTTTTTCAATAATTACATTATTATTTTCTCTTATTTCAAGGAAATAAACACCTGTTGTCAATTCCGATAAATCTATTTGTCCGTCATTATTATTTTTCTTCATAACAACTTGACCTTGATAGTTATAAATCACAGCATCAAATGATTTATCGCAATCAACATAGATTATTCCTGAAGTTGGATTTGGAAATACAGAAATATTTTCTGAGACAAACTCATTAATTTTTTCTGCAAATTTCTTGTCGGTATCGAATATCACGAAAGCTGGTGCCGAGTAAGTGTCAGCATTTTTTGCCACAACGCAATATGTGTAAATTCCTTTAGTAATATCTTCGTAATATACTGTTTCTGATTGAGTTGAAACAATTTCACCATCACGTCTGACAATATATTCTTCTGCTTTTTCATTTGCATTCCATGTCAATGCCACCTTATTATCATCTTGCAATTTTGCTTTAAGATTTGTAACTGCATCAAAATGAGATATTACAGTTTGTGGAGGGAAAGAAATCTTATCGACAGCAGCCATATCGTCGCCTTCTGAGTTTTCATCATCTTTGATATATCTCCATTCGATAGTGTGTTTGCCTTTTGACAATTTATATGAATAAATGTCCCAATCCATTTCGCCTGACCATCTTTCTCTTTCTCTGTTATCAACGATAAACAACAGACAATCAGCATTTTCTTCTGAAGAAATCTTTTTATAGAATGTCATTTCTCCAGATGTAGTGACATCCACTTCTATCTTTAACGATGAATATTCCTTATGACTTATTGTTGCAGATTTTGCACAATATATTCCATCATAAGCATTTGAATTATCTATAATCCAAGGTTTTTCCGACAATACCCAATTATATCCAGAGAAATCAGCTGTTTCAAAACTATCTGTTATTGAACCAATTACAAGATTATATTTAGATTTAAGCGTATTATAATTTGAGCCTACAAAATAAATCACCTCATAAACTGACGACATTGCGGCTGAAGGAGACACTGTAAAATCAGTCGTGACGAAGAATGTTTCACCAGCAGCGACTTTATCAGTACGCATTGTTGTATTTGCAAACTTCACATCAGAAGAAGCAACGAACAATTCTGTCAAGACATCATAAGCCGTGCTATTTCCGATATTCTCAAACGACAATTTCAATGTTGCAGTCTCACCTGGTTTCACTATATTATTTGGAAGGATGTTAATTTCCTTTAACGCAAATACAGGAGCATATGCATCAATACTGAAACTTGTTTGATATGTACCTATTTTATCTGTACATGTTAAAACGAAATTTATTTTTTCATTATTTGGCGTTGTTGCGCTTACATGGAATCGGAATGCTTTTTCCAAATTAACAATTTCATCAACATCTATCGCTGTTATTATTTCTGTGCTGTCAATCAACTGAATATATTCCGATGTTGTTGATAATTCTACAGTTATGTTATCAGATTTCTCTACGCCAATATTTTTGACATTCAAGCTAAGGTCGATATATTCATTGCAATCCATCTGAGCGTCTTCCTGATTAAGGTCGTATGTTTCAACTACCACATAAGCTCCTGTTGCTGGCATTATATTTATGTCCATTATTTCAGTGACCTTATTATATCCGATTACAACTATCTGAGCCACACCAGTTTCTGTAAGTTCTGGGAATGTTATGTTAGCGATTCCATTTTCTACATATGCCGAGCCTAAGGCTTTACCATTCATCGACAAAGTAGCGATACCGAAGTCGGTGTCTACATTAACTGTCAGCGATGTCATTCCTGTGAGCAATGACGATGGCACTGCGTTGACACTCATTTTCTTAGGAGCTTCTGTTCTGAGCATCATAGAAGGGTCGCCGAAAAGAATCCATGTGTTATGTGTTTCTTCTCCCGATTTATCTGTGACTTTATCCAAGATATGCATATTTCCGTTACATGATGCGCCTGCGAGAGTATGTTTGTAACCTTCGCGCCATTCTGCCAAAATAGCAACCATCTCATCTTGTCCGTACATTGGAGGACGCCATGGTTGTAAAATCGTTGCAAACATTCCGCCGATAGCTCCTGTTGGTGCGCCAGTCTCAGGATTTGTCGCACGCATCCATGCTTCAGCAAAGCACTCTTCTATGTTAAAACATCCATTGTCACATGCCACAGACCAAATAAATGGAAGCTTATAATCATTCGTCAACTGCTTAATATGATCGTTATTGAATTCTGTCACGAGCCAACTTGTCACAGTTCCGTGATTACAATAATTAATAACGCCGACGCCTTCATTAAATCTATTTATCAAATCATTAACAGTCGGGCTATTGACTTTATCGTAATGTTGTGAAATATTAGTATATGTATAATTTAATAAGGTGTCGCGAATGAAATCCATATGGACATAATCGTATTCGCCGAAGTGACCAGTACCTTCTTTTGCAGCTATACCTGCGCCATTGGAAAGCCAAGTTGCATTCTCATCGATGTCGCGTTCGTAATATATAATCTTATTAACTTGATTTTCAGCATCATTAATATTCTTAACAGAAAGACGACCTACGAATACTTCTTCGTAGCAATCATCGCCTTCCAACATTCCAAAATAATTGTCAGAACGACCTTCTTCCATCTCATGAGCTGGAATATCGGCATATTCTCCTACCAAAAGTACATATGTTAATTTTGGATTATTCTTATAATATTCAATGAGATAGTTTCTAAGATTTTCATCTTTTCCTGTTACCGATGACGCAACCATTGTTGTTGGACGACCTGAAATATTTTTCCAATCAACAAGAGACTGAACTGCCTGCATATATTTATCGGCACAGATTATAAGCATTTCGCCCTCATCAACCATAAATCCTCTGCTTTTATTTTCATAGTTAATAAAACGGCGTTTGTATGAAGCGTCAAATTCTGATGTTATAACATTATTTTTTCTATAACTAACTTTTTGATTAACACCATTATCACCGACTTTTTTAACAGAAATACGAAGTTCGGTATAAACACGCAATATTTTTGTTACTGGATTATATGCATAAGGATAGACAAGTAAATTTTGTCCACGCAAATCTCTAATGATATAAGGTTTTTCCAGTCTAACTTGCTGTGCTGGATAAAATGTATCTTGCTGATAAACACCACCATACACATAAGGAACATCATCAGGATTTATATCACGGCTGAAATTACCTTTTGATGGAGCCACTTCTATATTCTCAAAATCTACATATTTTGAGTCAATCACAGACGCACTCATTTCTGACTTATCACCAACAATCATTGATATTGGATACAATGGCAAATCAGGAGCGCCAGCGACAAGCATAGAAGCCATATTTTCCCCACTGATAATCATTTGATTGCCCCTAGATGTCATCACTTCTTCCTTAAAGAAACCATTGACTTTAACGTCAACGATTATTTCTTCTTCAGACGACGACACAAGGCATTCTTGTATTTTCATAGGAGAACTTCCATTAACACCTATCCATTCCTGTGCATTAATGCCTATTACATTAAATAAAAATATTACTAATATTAAAGTTAGTTTTTTCATTACGAATCAATTATTTAACTATAACTTTTTCTATCATTACATTGTTACCGTCTCTTATCTCAACGAAATAAACACCTGTCGACAAGTGAGACATATCTATTTGGCCTTCGTTGTTATATTCTCTCATAACTACTTGACCCTGATAGTTATACACAACAGCATCGAAAGCATTATCAAGTTTTATATAAACAATTCCTGATGTTGGATTTGGATACAATGAAATTTTTTCCTCATCAACATTGATGACATTTTCGCTTGAGTTCGAATTTGAATCAACCACGATGAAAGCTGGAGCTGAGTAATAATCTCCATTTTTAGCGACTACTGTATAAGTCACGAAACCATCTATGATGCTTTCATTAAACGATGTTAATGTTTGAGTAGAAACTATTTCACCGTCGCGTCTAACAATATATTCTTCTGCACTTTCAACAGAATTCCATGTCAAAGAAAGCTGTTTATCTTGGTCGATTTTATATTTCAAGCCAGACACTGTTTCCAGCATTGTTACGACACAAATTGGAGGGAAGCAAATGTTATCGATATAAGCCACGTCGTCGCCTTCAGTTCCTGAAGTATCTTTTCTATATCTCCATTCCAAAGCGTAAACGCCTTTTTTCATTTTGCGAGTATACTGTGTCCAACCCAATTCGCCAGACCATTTTTGGTCTAACAATGAATTGATATAAAATTCAAATACATCGTAACCTGCTTCTGTAGATGTTTTGACATAGAATGTCAACGGACCTTCAGCCAACACTTCCAATTGTAGTTTCAATTTTGCATTTTGGTTATGATTGAGTTTGTCGCTTTTTGCGCAATAGTTTCCTTCATAAGCATTTAAGCTGTCGATAACCCACTTGGCTGTACCTTCAATTTTCCATCCATTTGCGGTAAAGTCGCCAGTTTCGAAGTCTTCGCCTAATAAGCCGACTTTCAATTCATAACTCTTCTTACTTGTTGCATAATCTGCATTTGCAGAACATACGATTTCAAAAACAGAACCGACCAATACCGATGGATTCACAACAAAATCTGATGCTACTGTAAATGTTTCACCAGCAGCAACTTCTTCAGTAAGTATTGATATATTTTTAAATTCAATATCAGAAGAACTGCTAAACACTTCTGAGACAACGTTGTATGCTGTTGCTCCACCTACATTAGTAATTGTCATTTCCAATGTTCCTTCTTCTCCTGGCTGAGCTATTTTTCCAGAAGCTACTTCTATCTTATCAATAGAAAATACTGGAGCATACGCATATGCATAGAATGTTGTTTTCCATGTATTTGTTCCATCTGAACATGTCACAGCAAAATCAATTTTGGTTTCATTTGGGACATTTTGGTTAATATTTATTGTGAATTTATCTTCAAGTTTTATTGTCTCACCAGCTTTTACAGAAGGAATCAAACAATTATCCCTTGTTATTGTAACGTATTTAGAATCTGTGCTAAGTGTCACATTCACATTACTTGTTGGTTGTAATCCGATGTTTGTTACTGTAAGAGATGCATTTACAGATTCGCCATAGTCGAGGCGTTGATTATCATCGAGGAATTCATGATTAGAATATATAATATAAGGATTATCTGCAGGAACAATATCAAATTCCTTGATTTCTGTAATTCTATTATAGCCGATCACAACCAATTTTGCTGTTTCCTCTTTGATTAGTGGTTCAAAAGTGAGTTCTGCCACGCCATTTACCACTGGTGCTGAAGCGATTGCCTTGCCATTAAGCGACAATGTTGCTATACCGAAATCAGATTGAGCATTGACTTTCAACGATGTCATTCCAATGAACAATTCTTGTTGAGGAACCATGACATTCAATGGTTTTGGGACATCTGTTCTTACCATCAATGATGGGTCGCCGAGAAGAATCCAGGTATCGTGAGTTCTTGGTCCATCGAATGGGTCCATATCCATCATAAACATATTGCCGTTGCATGATGCGCCGCCGAGTGTGTGTTTATAACCTTCGCGCCATTCTGTCAAGATTGCATTCATCTCATCTTGTCCGTACATTGGAGGTTGCCATGGCTGTGAAATCCATGAGAACATGCCACCGATGCCACCTGTCAAGCCACCCGTAGCAGGGTTTACAGAACGCATCCAAGCTTCTCCGAAGCATTCGTCAAAATCAAATTGTCCGTTATTGCAAGCCACCGACCATACGATAGGCAATTTATAATCATTTGTCAATCTATGAACATCATCTGTTGAAAAGTTGGCGACTGCCCAAGTCGTTGGCGTGCCGTGATTACAATAGTTTATCAAGCCTAAACCTTTGCTGAATTCAACGATCATTGCAGGAGCAGCTGGATTATTAACATCAGCATAATGCTGTGAAACATTTGTATAGGTATAATTTAATAATGTATCACGGATGAAATCCATATGCTGATAATCTATTTCACCATAATGGCCTTCGCCTTCATTAGCTGCAATACCAGAAGCTTTTGTCAACCATGTTGCAGTTTCATTAATATCACGTTCGTAATAGATAATCTTATTGACTTGATTTACAGCATCGCTCATTGAATTAACCGACAAACGACCTACGAGGACTTCTTCATATTTATCGTCGCCTTCCAACATGCCATAATAGTTATCTGACCTACCACCACTCATTGATTCTGCTGGAATATTAGAATGTTCGCCAACTAAAAGCAAGTAAACCAATTCTGGATGCTCGTTGTAATAATTTTGAAGATATTGTTTCAAATTGCCACCTACTTTTGAATATGCTACCATTGTTGTAGGACGACCTGAGATATTTTTCCATTCAACCAATGGTTCAACAGCTTCCAAATATTTATCGAAACATACTATTAACATTTCGCCTTCATCTTCTATAAATGCATATCTCTCATTTTTAGGATAATTAATGAAACGGCGTTTGTATGACGCATTGACTTCTGGGTCAACTGCATTGTTTCTATTACGATTAACTTTCTGATTTACACCATTATCACTGACTTTCTTTGCTTCTATTCTAAGATAGGTATAAACACGCAATGTCTTTGTCACTGGATTATAGGCATAAGGATAAACCATCATATTTTGGCCGCGGAAATCTCTGAGAATATAAGGGTCGCCGAGAACAGCTTGTTGTGCAGGATAAAACGCATCTTGTTGATACATATCGCCATAAGTATAAGGTACATCTGCAGGATTTATCTGACGACTGAAGTTACCTTTTGAAGGAGCTACTTCAATATTTTCAAAATCAACGTATTCTGATTTCACAATAGATACTTCCATTTCAGCTTTATCGCCGACAATCATTGATATAGGATACATTGGAAGATTTGGCGCACCTTTTACTGGCATATACGCCATTCCTTCTCCACTGATAACCAACTGCTCGCCTTGTTGTGTCCTTACAGATTGCTTATAAAAGCCATCTATTTTAACATCAACAACGACTTTCTTCTCTGATGAAGAAATCAATGTCTCTTGTATTTTTGTCGAAGCATTTTTACTTATTCCAACCCATTCTTGCGCATTGATTGTCAATGCAAACAAACAAGATATTATCGTTATAAAAGTTTTTCTCATATTTCAAACATTATTTAAATCAAACATTATTTAAAATTTAAAAAAGGGTAAAACATTAGTTTCGCCCTTTTATTTACTTTATTGAATTATCACTCTATTGACCGACATTTCGCCATCAGCAATAAGTTTCAAGAAATAAATTCCATTGTTAATATCTTTAACAGAAATACTATTTTCTCCAGCCAATGTTCCATCAAGTACAATTTGTCCTAAATTATTTATCAACTGATATTCATATCTTTGAACATTTGATTCGATATTGATAACATCTTTCGCAGGATTTGGATATATCACAAAATCAACTTTTCCAAGTTCAATTATGTCTTCACCACTTACTTTAACAGTTATCATTTCTGCACCAGACCAGCCTCCGTTATATTGAACTCTCACTGAATATTCATATTCACCATTTGGAACATTTTCATCAGTAAATGTAAGTTCTTCAGTTTCTCCTATCATCTCATTATTTCTAAAGACTTTATAGCCTGTCATTGCACGAGGAGCTTCCCATGTAAGTGTGACATTATTCTTTTCCACTTCTGCTTTGAGATTTTGCACTGGTTCCAAGCAATTGACCTCAAACTCACAGTTTACACCTTCTTTGATATTCTTACCAGAGTCATAAATCAATCTACCACCTTTATATTCAATAACATATGAACATTCGTAGCTATTATACTTTTCTTTTATGAAAGTAACAACGATTGTTGTACCAATCACTACATTCATTTCTTTAACAAGTTCTGCTCCTTCAAAAACAGTGAGTGTATCTGTTGGAGTATCATCGCTAAATTCTATTTTAATTGCAGATTTTCCCCATCCGTCGCCATAGCTATCTTTCAATGTAAACACAAGTTCACATGTATTTTCCAAGACATACGAACCTTCTGAAACGATATCATTATCAGCAGCGAATGCAAAATCTATAGGCATTCTTTCATTCAACAAACAAGAATCACCTATAGTAACTTCAAAATTGAATACGCCAACTCCGTCGACTTCAATTGTCTCGACTTCGCTTGTTGTATTTTTCAATGTAACATATTCATTTGATGATGAAGCTGTTACTACTGCATTTTCAGCTTTATAATGTCCGATGTTTTTGAATTTAGCTTGAAGGACATAAGTTGCGCCTGGTTCAAATTCGCCATCCCAGTCAACGCCTTCGTATTCAATCACTGGATCATCGACCTTCACTGCAAATTTATTTTTCCATTCCAAAGTATCATATTCTATCGTTGCGACAACGACCACATCTTCCATATCTTCGAGACTCTTATCAAGAACGAATGTGAATTCATCTGTCAAATCAAGAGTTGAACCAGCCTCTAAAGTTGTGAATACTGCTTCAGAATCAACAAATGATAAGAATTCAGATTCGCTTGTCAATGTCACTTTTGCTTCACCTTCAACTGGATCATTACCGACGTTTCTTATTGTCAATGTTATTTTATTTTCTTGATTTACAGGGAAGTTTTTTGGATTAAAATCATAAATCGACAAGTAAGGACCTTCTGTAGGCAAAGCGAGTACATTCTTGACGTAAGGGATACGTCTTGGATGTGTAACAGTAATAGTAGCTTCGCCTTCTGTCAAAATCGGAGTAATTTCCACATCGACAGATCCTGATTTTCCAACCATTGCTGTTCCTAACAAGACACCGTCTTTAGTGATAGACACGTAAGAAGAAGGTTCAGCAAACACAGTATAAAAATCAAAGCCCATGTTTATTACTTCTGCATGAGAAACAGCGTTTTCAGTTGGCATTATACGATATGGCATCACTGTACCATCACCGATTGTGTGATATGCCTCCCAGTAATACAAAAGTTCTATGCCGTTTGTTGTTTCGTAAGATCCTGCATGAGCGTTAGTTACAGAAAGATTTCCGACAAAAGGAACTGCAGACAAAACATTATAATCATCTTTCCAGAACATTTCATAAACACCTTCTTCTGTTTGTGTAGGATTTGGCATTTTGCTAAACACTGTCGTTGCACCGACTGCAAAATAATAGTCTTCATTCCAATAACTTACAGGACATGAGCCAATATAGCCCCATGCGCCTTTTTCGTCAGCTCTCACCATTGCTTCTGCCAAACAAGGACCATTATTTGAACCCCAATCACCTGTAAGACAGCAGTTTCCAACAGCCCAGAAGTATTTATCTTTATTTGTAAGATTCAAAACATCGTCTGTATTAAATGCAGGGTCAACCCAACCTGTCTCAACACCATGAGCTGTATAATTCACAAAGCCAACGCCTTTATTCATATTGTCATAACAGCCGTCATATGTAGAAGTGTATTTATAGACATTCTTCATGCCATTAGATTGGTTAAAGAAGAAATTTGTTGCGTAATTAACGGCAGGTGTTCCAACCTTTGAATTCCACCAATCATCAACACCAGCAACGAACAAAGCATCATTCAAATATGAAGGATCTGGCATTGTATATTGCTCATATTGAAGCACTTTTTCAATAAGTGATTCCAATTCTCCAACAGTTTCACAACTCATTCTGCTGTAATAAATATCTGGGAAATAATCATCATCGACACATGCATAGTACAAGTCAGTCACTTTTGATGTTTCCACGCCTGATGCCAAACTTGGAGCAACGAGATTTTTATCACCGACGATAACAAGGAACGATGGTCTCACTGCACCATATTGTTCTTTAACATAAGATTTGATAACAGAAGATGATGTTGTTGATTCAACATATTTCACATCAATGTAGAAACCTTTTTGGGTTTTCCATTCGAGCCATGGTTTCAGTGTTTCTTCAAACATGCTATTAGCTACAACTGTCATATAAACAGGCATTCTATACAAATCAGGATGTTCATCAAACACGTCTGCAACAGTTCTTGAATTGAACATTTGTTGATAAACTGTGCTAAAATATGGGCTGTAAGTATCGACCAACATTTTTTCTGTCAAGCCCAAGTCTGCGCCCTCGAAATCAACTTCAAAATTGATATCGTTATAAACACGAAGTGTGTTATTTACAGGATTATAGTTCACTGGTTCAACTTGAAGAGATGCGATTTGAACTCCACGCATTGTTCCGAGCAATTCAACTTTCACTTCTGGAGCATTTTTAAGAGCTCTTGTTTTATATGCTTTTTTATCATACTGGAACACAACGTTTTCCATTTTTGTATCTTTGCTATATGAAGGTTGTTGTGGATAAACCTTATCTACGCCATAATCGCTAAGATCATAATCAGAAGTTGTATAGCTGACAATTTTTACAGAAGGAGTTGCGCCGAAAGGAACAGCTATCAACTTCTTTGTGACAGGCAATGAAGGAGCACCAATTTCACCAACAGAAACAGCATCTGAAAGAATAAGCTTCGAAAAGTTACCGTACTCTGTTTCAACAAGTTCTAGTTCAATTGCATTATACGAGAAAGTTGTTTCAAAACCATTCAACGATGATTCCGAAATTTGAGCTGCGCCTCTAGAATTAGATTTCAATTCAATACGACCTTGTGCAAAAAGGCTTATATTAAGCAACATTGCCAAGCCCAAAATCATAACTTTCTGAAAGATAGAATTTTGCATTTTTTTCATTTGAGATAAGTTTTGTTATATTTTTAATTTTATTTCGCAAACAATAAGCCTACAAATCTACGAATTTTTCGCTTATATTTTTACGACTTTTCAACATTTTATCATAAAAAAAATAAAGAAGACCTCAAAGGCCTTCTTTATCCACAAATTCATATAAATCAATATTTTACTATCTCTTGAGAATTTTCCTATACTGATTAGCATCATTCAGTATTTCCATCGCTTTTTTTACCACCTTATCTTCTCTCAAAACCACCTGATAATAATCCTCCATATCCCACTCATTGCGAGCTATCAAGGCTTTCAACTGCAATTTAACAAGCGGTTCAGAGCGTTCGAATTGCTCATCGTTCCACTCCACGCCTTCTTTTTCTGCAAATTTCTTGAAATCATCAATCATCGATTCTGAGACATAAAATTCTTTATTAAACTTATCAAAATCAGAATATTGAGCTAAAATTTCATTTCTGTTTTCCATGACATATTCAAGCGTAAAACGATTCAAGACGCCTTTTCTAACCAAATCAACATATAATTTAGTTGAATAAGAAGTGTCAACTGGCATGAAAATATCAGGCATTATACCGCCTCCACCATAGACCGTCCTACCGCTTATCAATGTAGAATATTTCAGAGAATCAGGGAATTGTATACTATCAGCATGATAAAATTCACCATGATTCATTCTATTTGTCATTTCTTTAAAATAATCTTCTGAGCCTTTATCGTATGAACGTTGAATACATCTTCCGGTAGGCGTGTAATATCGAGCTGTCGTCAAACGTACAACAGAACCGTCAGAAAGATTAAATGGTCTCTGTACCAATCCTTTACCAAAAGAACGACGTCCAATCAAGACGCCTCTATCCCAATCTTGGATTGCGCCAGAAACGATTTCGCTCGCAGAGGCCGAGCCTTCATCAATCAAAATCACGAGTTTTCCATCAGAAAAGACTCCATTATGATCTGTTTTAAAGACATGCTTAGGACTTTTATCGCCTTCAGTAAAAACTATATCTAAATCTTTTTTAAGAAACTGATTACTCAATTCCGCCGCCACGTTAAGAAATCCGCCATTATTTCCCCTCAAATCAAGTATCAACGACTTCATTTTCTGAGATTTAAGTTCCTTCAATGCTGCATCAAATTCTTCCATTGTGGTTTTTGCAAAACGATCCAATTTAATATAACCGACTTTATTGTCAAGCATAAAAGACGCATCAATGCTATTCAATGGAATTTTATCTCTAACAACATCAAAATCAATAAGTTCTTTACTATTACCACGCTTTATCCCAAGAGTAACTTTCGAGCCTTTCTTACCTCTAAGATGTTTTGCAACATACTCATTATTAACCTTTTTACCAAAGGCTTCTTCTCCATCAATCTTAACAATTTTATCGCCAGCCATAATACCGACTTTATCAGAAGGTCCGCCTGGCACTGGAGAAACGACTAAAATCGTATCCTGAAATATTTGAAACGTAACACCAATACCTTCAAAGCTACCTTCCAACGGCTCGTTAGCTTTCTGAACATCTTTCTTCGAAATATAAGCAGAATGAGGATCTAACTCCTTGAGTATAGATACAATAGCTTCTTCTGTCAAATTTTCAAAATCAGCAGTATCAACGTAAAAATTATTAATCAAATAATAAATCGTAGACATTTTTTGAAGAGCCGCCTTAGAATCCATTTTCACGTCTTTCTCTTGATTCTGAGCGCATAACAAAAATTGAATACTAACAAAAACAACCGATAATAATAACTTTAAATATTTCATAATTCCTACACTTACATTTCTAACAAAGAACAACCAAAATTGTTCAAACCATCATTTTTTAAACGCCACAGGGGTGACGTCTCTACTCTTTAGACGCCACAGGAGTGACGTCTCTACTCTTTAAACGCCACAGGGGTGACGTCTCTACATTTATTGTCTGATGACATCAAAATGATTATCTTCGTATAACCTAATGATTGTCGACGCTTTAGGTTTTGTCAGAACATCATGATACAATTGAACGACATAGTCGACTGACGATTTTATTTGCTCCGTGATTTCCACATATATAGAAGGAGCTTTATCGCCTGCAAGATTTGCCGAGGTTGAAGTTATAGGGCGTCCAAGCTTATGAATCAAGGCTTTACAAAATTCATTATCCACGACACGGATACAAATCGTGCTATCAGCAGAGACATTTTTCGCCAAGCCCTTCGATTCTGAATAAACAATGCTCAACGGATTTTTCGCAGCCTTAATAATATCAGGAGCAATTGGAGGAAAGTTCTTAACATAGTCTTTTAACATTTCTATGCTGTCGACCAAAACTATCAAACCCTTACCTTTCGTACGTTCCTTGATTTGATAAATCCTCTCAACTGCATCAAAATTAGTGGCATCGCAACCAATTCCCCAAATCGTATCTGTCGGATATATAATGACTTTGCCTTCTTTTAACAAATCACAACATTTATTAACTTCTATGTCTAAATTATTCATAAAATCACATTTTTTATCTGCAACAAAAATAATTTTTTTTTGACAAATGGCAAATGACAAAAAGGCAAAGTTTCTGAGTTTTTTATTAAATTTGCAAATCGCTAAAAAAAGATGAATCATAATATGTGGACACTCATAATTGCAATATTTTTTGGACTTTGCTATGCTTCAATTTTATATTTGTTTAACAAGAAGCAACATTATAGCAAACCATTGACCACATTGCTATTCGCATTAAGATGCGTCATTGTGAGCCTGCTCGTCATACTTTTCTTCAATCCTTATATAAAAGTCAAGAAAAAAAACGCAGAGCTTTCAACGATAATTATTGCACAAGACAACTCCAAATCACTGATACTCACAAAAGATTCAAGCTTTTACAAAAATGAATATCCACTTCTGCTCGATTCATTAGTCAATAAGCTAAACAAAAATCATATCGTAGATAAATATTTATTTGGAAACAAAACAAAAGAATTCTACAAGCTTGATTATCAAGATTATTACACAGACATTAGCGATGTCTTAAAAACTTTTAAGAAAAATTATTACAAAAAAAATGTCGGTGCCGTCATACTTCTTTCCGACGGAATCTACAACAAATCATATCCGCCAGAGCAAGACATCGAATCATATCCATTCCCAATTTACACCGTAACACTCGGTGACACAACAAATTACCCCGACTTT
The DNA here is from genome assembly GCA_017381865.1 of Bacteroidales bacterium. Taxonomy (GTDB): domain Bacteria; phylum Bacteroidota; class Bacteroidia; order Bacteroidales; family F082; genus Limimorpha. The sequence continues at coordinate 84,655 of JAFOBJ010000067.1, read as the reverse complement.
TACATAAAAGACATTCATTACAACAAAACCGCACCAGCCAATACAGTCATTCCTATACGATTGGTTGCCAACGCAAACAATTGTCGCAATGAATCGATGGAAATAAAACTCTTTGTAAACAACGAAATAATTGAAGAAAGAGAGATTCCTATAAATTCCAATCACTTTTCAAGCACAATAGATTTTAACATAAACTCCGAAGACGAAGGCGTAAAACAGATTGATATACAACTAAATAATACAAAAAACGAAATCATTACAAATAATAACAACAAACGATTTTTCATCGACGTAATTAACAAACAATACAAAGCCCTGTTTTATGCAAAATCGCCGCATCCCGACTTGGGAAGTTTAAGAAACATTTTAGGAGACAACTTTGAGATTGAAATAATTTTTTCAAACGAAGATATTCCCGAACTTAACAAATACGACATCATTTTCTTGCATCAAATTCCGTTTTCAGGCATGGAAAACTATGCAGATTTTTATCAAAAGCTAAAAAACAACAAAAAAACTCCAATCTTTCACATCTTAGGACAAAATACTGACATTGAAAGCTTTAACTCAATACAATCATCAATTGAACTAAAAAAAGGTGCCATAAACAGCACTCTTGACATAAAACCTTGTTATAATAATACATTCGGACTTTTCAACATTGACGACAATTTGGTTAACGCTATCAATATATTTCCTCCACTTTCAATGCCGCACTGGGATTTTTCACACAAAACCAACCAAGACGTCATTCTCAACATGAATATCAATGACGTTTTAACACAATCCCCATTGATGACATTCAGCATTGATAACGAAGGAAGAAAAAATGCGTTTCTTTTCGGAACCGGCATTTGGAGGTGGAAATTATACGATTTTCATAACAATAAAGGATACGACAATTTTGAAGAACTATTCTCAAAATCAGTAAAATATCTTTTAACAGAAAAAGATAAAGAACTAATTATCAACTACAAAGACGAATATTTAAACAACGAAAGCATCATTTTCACTGCCGATTTAAAAAATCCTAGCCAAGAACTCATCAACGAACCAGATTTAAGGATGCGTATCATCGACAAACATTCAAAGAAAGTTTATGAATATGACTTTGCGAAAAAAGACAAATCTTATTCTTTAAATATCAATTCGTTACCAGAAGGCATTTATAATTTCACGGCAGAAGCAAAATTAGGAAACACGAAATATTCCGAAGTCGGAAGCTTCTCCGTTGTCAGCATTGGTGCTGAAGCTCAAGATTTAGTTGCCAATTCCCAGAGGATGCAACTTTTGGCATCTCTCACAAACGGGAAAAATTTCACAGTCGGAGAATTAAACCAACTTGCAGAATGCATTGATAATGATGAGAGAATCACTTCCGTGATGAGAGAAGAGACAAATTATAAAGATTTAATCAATATGAAATTGATATTTTTTGTAATTTTATCGCTCGTTTCAATTGAATGGTTTTTAAGGAAAATGTTTGGAACATATTAAACAAATTAAAAACTGAAAATTTAAAGCATTAACAAGAACAAATTATTATTAACAATAAAAATTAAGAAAATGAAAGTTGCAAAAAACACTGTTGTCACAATGACATACGTTTTACACCGCGAAACAGCTGACGGTGAAATCATCCAAGAAACTACAAAAGAACAACCATTCCAAGCTATTTTCGGCGCTGGCATGTTATTACCTAAATTTGAAGAAAACTTAGACGGTTTAGAACCAGGCGCAACATTCGGTTTCGCTTTGACACCAGCAGAAGGCTACGGCGAACGCAAAGATGAAAACATCCTTGATGTAAACAAAGAAATCTTCGTACAAGACGGCGTTTTCAACGAAACAATCTGCCAAGTTGGTGCAACAGTATGGTTCACAGACAACCACGGACAACCATTCCCAGGCAAGATTTTGGAAATCGGCGAAACAACAGTTAAAGTTGACTTCAACCCAGAATTAGCTGGTGTTCCATTATATTTCACAGGCGAAATCTTAGACGTTCGCGAAGTTAACGAATCAGACTTCGGTGGCGGTTGCAGCGGTGGTCACTGCCACAATCAAAGCTGCTGCGACAGCTGCGGTGGCGGTTGCGGTGAATAATCAAAACTCAAGCGATTAAAAAAAAATCGACTCAAAATTGAGTCGATTTTTTTGTTTAGAATAAGTAAACAAAACCAAATGCTGCAGTCTGACGAGTGTTAGCTCCAAGTTTGAATTCATTAGTTTTATTGACAGTTCCGCTAGGAGATGTCATCCTTGTATGCATACAATTGATACTCAACAAACCGATTTCTGTAGTAAAGAGAATATGATTGTTAAATCTGTAAGTCAAACCAGGAATCAGACGAGCACCGATTGAAAAAGTCTTGTCACCATCTATCACTACGGCGTCGCCAATTTTTGTCTTATCATTAGAAATACTCATAGGTATTTTTGCGTCAACATACAATGTTATCTTGTCAAATTTAGCATACGCATAACGAAAGAAAGGACCGAAATCAAATGTGTTAGAAAAGCCTTTTTTTACGTTTTCTACGATAACATCACCATTAGGAAGAGTATAGTCGTTATCTTTAAGTGAAGCATAACCATAGCCCAAACCAAGACCAAAGCCGTAGCTCTTACCTGGAATCATATAACCGACAGCTGGTGTAATTGTAAATCCATTTTGAATAGGTGCTTTATCAACAGTATGGAATGGAGCCTTATAAGATGTCTCACCACCAACATGATAAGCACTTATAGAACCAGCCACGAAAAACTGAGCGTTGCTAATTAAAGATACAGCCAAGAAAACTAAGGTTACAAATAATTTTTTCATTGAAATAATTTTTAATATTAATACCAATTTAAACATCTTATATTCAGTACAATAAACACTATCATCAATAGATATTATCTTCGTTTATTGCAGTATTTTTAAGAATTTGCAAAGGTCTTACTATTTTTTTAATTATGCAAAGAATTTTTTAAGACACAAACTCACCCATTTTGAAAGACGCACATCCGTAACCCAACGTCTTAGAAACTAAAAAAACTCCTCAAATCCTCAGTTCCTCAAATCCTAACTCCTAACTCCTAACTCCTAACTTTCGACAATATCAAATAAATCCTACATTCCAAGCATCGTCGTCGTTTGCAATAACATTTATACATATAAAGAGCCGCTTGCGTCTGAAATGCGTTATTAAAAGACAAGCCTGCATTTTTAAAGTTTCTGATAACGACATTATCCTCCGCTTCCAATTGTTCCAAAAACGTCATCGCTCGTTCCTTATAACTTTCCAAGGAATGAAACTTTCCATAATAAAAAAGCATTGGTATAATTGCATTTATAAACACAGAGTCAATAGCTGTCTTACCAAAAGTCTTCTTTTTATCCACATTCGATACCTTATCAAATTGGAAATGATTATCCCAATACGAATCCAATTCAACATCAAACAAATTCATTATATCGTCCATAGAGACAGAATCTCTAATTTTAGAAAACAAATTTCCATTTTTAACAATAATCTTCGCCAGTTGAGCGATTCTGATTGTGGGAAAATTTGGTGGTCTAAGTCGAAGAAACTTCCAATTTGACACAGGCATCACTTTCAATGTAAACTTCGATTTTAACATTTTGAATTCCCTCTTCAAAAGTCTTGGATACTCTTCATCGAAATCCTTATCCAAAAAACCAGCACATCCGAACAACATTGATTCAACATAAAGTTCATTATCAAGATGTTTCAAAAGAAGATTCAATGGAAGTATCCTTGACAAATACTCAAAAGAATCATTGTTAACTTTCAAACCAAAATACCGCATTAACCTATGATAGAAAGTCTGCTCCCAGTCATAATGGTTATTCTTCAACTTAAAATCCAGCTCTTTACATTCATTTTCAAGATGTTCGACAAGCATTCTATCAAACCAAGAAACTACAGTAAAGTTTTGAACTCCACCAATAAATTCACCACAAGGAATCCAATTCCTAGAATTAACAAAGCTATTATAATTAAGCAGTAACGATATATCAAATTTATCCTTAACCTCAAGAGTTGGAATCTTGAGTAAATCCGTATCATATTCATAAACAACATGAAGGATTACATTATTATAATTATCATCATACTGATGTCTATGTCTAAACCAATCTGAGGCCCGCACATGAATTTCCACTTGTCCAGCCCATAAAGTCCCTCCTATTTTGATGCGCGCATTTATAAAATCAGCACCAGAATCAAAATTACGATTACCAACAGAAATCACAGAAATCTCATCTCCAGACGTCGTTCTCAAATCAAGATTAAGCAGACGATTCTCCCACAGATAATATATAAAATCCTCTTTCATAATTCAATTTCATAAACTTTGGACTTCAAAATTACAAAATCGAAATGCGCTTTGTCAAGGATTTATGAAGAAATTTTATACGTTTTAACAATTTTTAACAAAAAAGATGGAAATATTAAGATAATATGTTAAAAAACATTAACAATCAATGACTTTTACTCCGTCTCAAACCAAGTCTGAGGCCTTTTCTTTAAATCTTTTAACATATAAACAAACACATATTTTGCAGGCTTTCCACAACGCTCTATCGTAATTGTATCTGTTGGGATTATTTCTTCAAAATAAGGTTTGAGATATTTATTAGGTTCGTAATAATCAAAGCTTTCCGTCAAAAACCAATAGTCATTTCCCAATTGCAAATCGCCTCTTTCTTTATTTATCCACGCATATTTATGGATTTCCGAAGGATCTCTAAATCCGTAAATATCAATTCCCAAAGGATAAGCGACATAATAATCCATATTTGCAAGAGGAAACCACTTCATAGCTACCATTCCGTCATCTTCTTTCATAAATCCATTCTTAACAGCATTTTTTCTAATTTCCTGAAACTCAGGCTTTATTTTTCTCCAGCCATACATATCAAGAGTAAAATCGCCTTTACCATAATGCTGAACTGTCTGCGCTTTTTCACTCAATTTCAACGGAATAAAACCAGTTTTGATTTCTGCGACACCTACTATTAATACAAATACCAACACGAACAAAGAAGCAAGAATTGTGTTCGGAATTTTCAATTCATTATTTTTAACTTCATATTTATCAGCCAGTTGAGCTGCAACAACTATCAATAACAAAACAAAAGAAGGCGAAGTCCAATGTGGCAAAATTTGTCGTGTCAAAGAGAAAAACCAAAACAACATTATCATCGGTAATGAAAGGCACAAAATCAATCGTTTTGGCATATCAGAAACAAATCTATTTCCTTTAATTAAAGCCATTAAAGCAATGATTATCAGCATAAAATTTACAGGATTATTATATGCAAACTCACCGACCAATTCTGTTAAAAAATATTCAGGATGGAAGTCTCCAAAAAATCCAACTCTGTTGCCATGAAACGTAAAACTAATAAATTCATTATTTACATTCCACAGCAAAACTGGAATCATACAAACAGCTGATAATAAAGCTGATAAATACAAAAACGGATTCTTAAATTCCTTTCTTGAATAAAATATAACATACAATCCAATTCCAATCCAAATAAAAACACCTGAATATTTCGACAGCATTGACAATCCAGCAAAGAGTCCAGCTAAAAGCAGATGCTTATTTTTTTCATTTTGAAAATACTTAACAAACTGTAAAACAGCAAGAAACGTAAATATACTCAGAGGCGTATCTGGCAAAATAAAAATTCCAGTTATCACGAAAGCATAAATCGAGGCAGTATATAACAAAGCTGCATAAAAACCAGTCTGTTCGTTTTTAACCTGTTTACCAATAAGATAAATGAGATAAGTATTAGCAGTCATACAGACGACAGACGACAAGCGTAAAAAAAACTCGCTAGTAAACAAAAGATTACAGCTAAACAACTGTATAAACCAGCCCACCATCGGAGGATGATCGAAGTGACTCCAATCTGGATACATAGCGTAAGTCCAATAATAGACTTCGTCATTGCCGAATTCTAGGAAATACGCCAAAAAGCCTCTCAATAAAGCACTTACGCTTAATAATAAAATCAAACTTTTGTTTATGTTTTGTTGTTTTATCTTCATTAAAAACAAGTTTTAAAATGAACGTACAAGACTGCAAATATATGCTAAAAATGGACTTTTTCGTATCATAATTTTTTGTATTTTTGTAAAAATTTATAAATAAAACACATTACTATTAAACACTAAAAACAACAATATGGATTCAAATCCTAATGAAAATATAATTGAAAAAGTAACCAACAAAGAATATGAGTTTGGCTTTGTGACTGATATTGAGACCGATTTCGCTCCGAAAGGCCTCAACGAAGATATTATCAGACTCATTTCTGCAAAAAAAGAAGAGCCTGAGTGGTTGCTTGAATTTCGTTTAAAAGCATATAGACATTGGTTGACGATGGAACAGCCTACTTGGGCACATCTCAACATCCCTCCTATTGACTATCAAGACATTATTTATTACGCAGCTCCAAAAAAGAAAAAAGAACTCCAAAGTCTGGACGAAGTCGACCCTGAATTGTTAGACACTTTTAACAGATTAGGCATTTCTTTGGACGAGCAAAAAAGACTGACGGGCGTTGCTGTTGACGCAGTTATGGACAGTACTTCTGTGAAGACCACTTTCCAAGACACATTATCAAAACATGGAATCATTTTTATGTCGTTCAGCGAAGCTGTCAAGCAACATCCTGACTTAGTTAAAAAATATTTAGGAACCGTTGTTCCACATACCGACAATTTCTTCGCAGCATTAAACTCAGCTGTATTCAGCGATGGCTCATTCTGTTACATTCCTAAAGGAGTGCGCTGTCCATTAGAATTATCGACATATTTCCGTATCAATGCAGCTAACACTGGACAATTTGAACGTACTTTAATTGTTGCAGACGAAGGCGCATATGTCAGTTATATGGAAGGCTGCACAGCTCCGCAACGCGATGAAAATCAGCTTCATGCTGCCATCGTTGAAATCATTGCAGAGACTGACGCCGAAGTTAAATATTCGACTGTACAAAACTGGTATCCAGGCGACAAAGACGGCAAAGGCGGCATTTACAACTTCGTAACAAAACGCGGCATTTGCCGTGGCGACCGTTCAAAAATCTCTTGGACACAAGTAGAAACCGGCTCCGCAATCACTTGGAAATACCCAAGTTGCATCCTAAAAGGCGACTATTCATCGGCAGAATTTTATTCGGTTGCTGTAACGAATAATTATCAACAAGCCGACACCGGAACCAAAATGATTCACTTAGGAAAGAATAGTAAAAGTACTATCATATCGAAAGGCATTTCAGCAGGCCACAGCCAAAACAGCTATCGTTGTTTGGTCCGCATCGCTCCAAACGCAAGTAACTGCCGCAATTTCTCACAATGCGACTCACTGTTGTTAGGCGACAAATGCGGCGCACACACATGGCCTTACATACAATGCAACAACGACACAGCAATTCTTGAACACGAAGCTACAACATCAAAGATTTCTGAAGACCAATTATTCTATTGCAACCAAAGAGGCATAGACACAGAGAAAGCAATCGGCTTGATTGTCAATGGTTACGCAAAAGACGTCTTAAACAAACTTCCGATGGAATTCGCCGTTGAAGCACAAAAATTATTGTCAATCACATTGGAAGGCAGTGTCGGTTAATTATTTTTAACTTAAAGAAAATTTATAACTATGTTATTCGAAATAAAAAATTTACATGTCTCAGTTGGAGGCAAAGAAATATTAAAAGGTTTCAATTTAAGCGTCAATGAAGGCGAGATTCACGCCATTATGGGACCTAACGGAACTGGAAAAAGTACATTAGCAGCAGCCATTACAGGAAGAGAAGGCTACGAGATAACTGAAGGCGAGATTTGGTTTAAAGGCAAAAATATCATGGAGATGAGTCCAGCCGACCGCGCCAACGAAGGCATTTTCCTCAGCTTCCAATATCCTGTTGAAATCCCAGGCGTAAGCATCCAAAACTTCATGCGTACCGCTGTCAACGCAAAGCGTGAATATCAAGGACTTCCAAATATGCCAATGCCAGAATTCGTCAAGATGATGAAAGAAAAACAAGCGATGGTGGAAATAACTGCTAAATTGCAAAATCGTTATGTAAACGTAGGATTTTCAGGCGGTGAGAAAAAGAAAAACGAGATTTTCCAAATGGCGATGCTTGAACCACAACTCGCAATCCTTGACGAGACAGACTCCGGCCTCGACATCGACGCTTTGAGAATCGTTGCTAATGGCGTAAATCAACTTCACAGAGATGACAACGCCTTCATCGTAATCACTCACTATCAACGACTTCTCGACTATATCGTTCCAGATTTCGTCCATGTAATGTACGACGGACGCATCGTCAAGTCAGGCGACAAATCACTCGCATTAGAACTTGAAGAAAAAGGTTACGAATGGATTAAAGACACCATTCTTTAATTTTAAAATTTGTAACTTATGGAAAATCAAGACAATAAAACATTACAGAATCAATTCATCGAATATGCAAACAGCTCGATGGAAATGATTTCTGCCAACGACACTCCAAGAGTGAAACAATTACGTCGAGAAGCTCTCAAAAGATTCATCGACAATGGTTTCCCAACAAAAAAGATGGAGAAATGGCGTAATTCTCGTATAATTGAATGTGTTAATGAAAATTTTAACATAGATAAAATCGAGAATAAAAAACATGATTTCTGTTGCGTAATACGCGAACTCGACACTGAAGTCATTTCTATGACAAACGGCAAATTCGCTGAAAATGACAGTCTTAAAGTTTTAGATAACGGCATCGTCATTGGCAGTACACGCAAAGCAATGGAAAAATATCCAGAATTGTTTGAGAAATATTTCGGAGCTTGCAACATCAACGACAACAATGGTTTTTACGACATAAACACAGCACTTTGGCAAGACGGATTCTTCATCTATGCACCTAAAAACGCTGTCGGAGAGAAACCAATCCAGATAATAAAAATCATTGATGAGGAGAATAATCCATTCATTCAGACAAGAAACCTTATCATTGTCGAGACAAACGCACAACTGCAAATCATTGATTGTGACGATTCTATAAAAGAACAATCAAGTTTTGTAAATTCATACACAGAAATTTTCATTGGAGAAAACGCTCAACTTGACAACTACAAACTCCAAAACTTAAATGACAATTCGTCATTATTGAACACAAATACAGCTAAACAATTAGCAAACAGCAGATTACAGACTCATACCATCAGTTTTAATGGCGGCAAGATTCGTAACAACATTCATGTCGACATTGACGGAGAAGGTTCAGAATGTAATTTATACGGACTTTATCTAGTTGACAAAACACAACACGTTGACAATCAAGTAAAAGTAAATCACAATGTAGCAAATTGTAATAGTAACGAGAAATTCAAGGGAATCCTCGACAACGAAGCTACTGCTGTTTTCAACGGACACGTTTACGTTGCGCCTAATGCGCAGAAAACCAACGCATATCAAAATAATAGCAATATAATTTTAACAGATAAAGCTAAAATTAACACATTGCCTTTCCTTGAAATATATGCCGATGACGTAAAATGTTCACATGGCTCATCAATTGGACAACTCGACCAAGAAGCGATGTTTTATATGCAACAAAGAGGCATAAGCAAGGAAAATGCGCGTATGCTTTTGATGTACGCTTTCGCTGCTGAAATAAGCAACAACATTGGTATTGAAGCACTTCGCGAGCGCATCGACGACATGATTAAACGTCGCTTGAAAGGAGAATTATCATCATGCGAAAATTGTGTATTCCAATGCAATACGCCAAAAGAATACGATTTCAAAATTGATTTAAGCAAGATATGACAAGTAATTTTGACATAAACGAGATACGCCGACAATTTCCAATTTTAGACAGAACAGTCTACGGAAAGCCATTGGTATATTTCGACAACGCCGCCACGACACAGAAGCCTCTTTGCGTAATAGAAAGAGAACGAGACTATTATCTCAATGAAAACTGCAACATACACCGCGGCATTCATTACCTAAGTCAGGAAGCGACAGAGGCATACGAAAACGCCCGTAAGACAGTTGCGTCTTTCTTAAACGCAAAAGACTCTAACGAAATCATTTTCACAAGAGGAACAACAGAATCACTGAATCTTCTTGCTACGAGTCATGGAAAACTCCTTGTCAATGAAGGAGATAAAATCTTAGTATCAGCGATGGAACACCATTCAAACATGGTTCCATGGCAACAGATGATACAAGAAAAACATGGCGAGCTTTTGGTAATTCCAATGGATAAAAACGGCGTTTTAGACTTAAACGCATACGAAGAATTATTGAAACAATCGCCTAAGATTGTCAGTATCGCTCACGTTTCCAACACATTAGCAACCATCAATCCTATCAAGGAGATGATTGCGATGGCACATAAATACGACATTCCAGTAATTATTGACGGAGCTCAATCTATGGCACATCATATCATTGATGTTCAAGACCTTGACTGTGAGTTCTTTGTATTTTCAGGACATAAGATGTATGCGCCTATGGGCATCGGCGGACTTTATGGCAAGATGGAATGGTTGGAAAAGATGCCACCTTATCAGTACGGCGGCGAGATGGTCGACAAGGTCAGTTTTGAGAAGACGACATTCAACAAAGTGCCTTTTAAATTTGAAGCAGGAACGCCTAATGTCGGGGCAGCGCTTGGATTGGAAGCAGCTGTAAAATTCATACAAAGTCTTGACAGGAAAGCTGTTGAAGAATACGAAGAACATCTTTTAAACTACGCAACTGAGCAACTTTCAAAGATTGAAGGCATCAGATTCATCGGACAAGCACCAAAGAGAAGCGGACTCGTCTCATTCTTAATCGGCGACATTCACCCTTACGATTTAGGAACTTTGGTTGACAAGATGGGCGTAGCTTTGAGAACAGGACATCACTGCGCAGAACCTGTGATGACATTCTTCGATATTCCTGGAACCGTAAGAGCTTCATTTGCCATATACAACACAACAGAAGAAATAGACATTTTCATTAAAGCTGTAGAAAAAGCAGCTAATATGTTAAGATAAATAAAATTGGAACAAGATGACTATTAAAGAGATACAAGATTCTATAGTAGAAGAATTTTCAATGTTCGACGATTGGATGGACAGATATTCCATGTTGATAGAAATGGGCAAAGATTGTCCAATCATTGACGCACAATATCGTAACGACAACTATCTCATCAACGGATGCCAGTCGAGAGTTTGGTTACACGCCAAGATGGAAGACGGCAAGGTATATTTCAGTGCCGACAGCGACGCTGTGATTACCAAGGGCATCATCAATTTGTTAATCAAAGTCTTATCAGGACAAACACCAAAAGACATCGTTGAAGCAGACATGAGTTTCTTGGATGAGATTGGTTTAAAAGAACATCTCTCTCCTACCCGTTCCAACGGATTATTGAGTATGGTAAAACAGATGATGTTATACGCAGAAGTGTTTAATAATAAAGTGTAAAGTGTATAGTTAATAGTTAATAGTAGTTGTAAGTTTAAAGTGGGAAGATTTGTAGTGTACTTGTTAATGTTTATAAACCTTCCACTTATAACTACTCTCAACTATTAACTCTCAACTATAAACTAAAAAAAATGTGGGATATTTTTAAAAAGAAAGAACCAATGACAGCTGAAGAAAAAGAATTATTAAAGGAAAGAATCATAGCAGTTTTAGGAACCATTTACGACCCTGAAATTCCTGTTGACATATATAAATTAGGATTGATTTACGAAATCAATATTGACGATGATGCCAATGTAAACATTTTGATGACAGTAACCGCACCTAATTGTCCTGTCGCAGACCAGCTTCCGATGCACGTCAAGGAGAAAGTCGGCACCATGATGGGAGTGAAGAAATGCAAGGTCGAGTTGACATTTGAGCCAGCATGGAATCCATCGATGATGACAGAAGAAGCTCGTGCTGAATTAGGATTCGACGACGGATTCGGTTTGGGAGACTTGATGTATTGATTTCAGTCCTTTTTTGTCATCCACGAATAAACACGAAATTTACACGAAACAATAAACAAAAAAAATCCCGACATTAAATCGGGATTTTTTGTTATAAGACCTTGAATTCCTGGATTCCAAAGTTCCTGAATTCTTATAAAGTATCATAAGCGTCGATTAAGTCTTTTGCAAAACCATAGAACATCTGAGCTACTGCTGTGAAGTCCATATTGAGGTCTTTGCTTAAACCAATCATTTCTTTGAACATAGCCACGTTGTACCATTGCAAGCATTGGAAAGCTCTGTGGAAATGGAGGCGTTTCAATTCTTCGCTTGTTGGTTTATGTCCGAGGTATGCTTCTAATAAGCTAAGAGCCTTATCGAAACCAGCGTTGCCATAGCAAGCGATATCATAATAAGGGTCGTTCATACCTGCGAATTCCCAGTCGAGGATATAAAGTTTTTCTCCGTCGATAACCAAGTTTGTTGGTTGGTAGTCGCAATGACAAGGAACGTGTTTTATATCTTTATATGTGTCACGCATTGCATCTAAGCGATTGCGTAATTCTACATATTCTTGAGGATGAGTGAAACCTAAGTCGATGCAATATTTTTCATAAGCATCGAGACGATCGAATGCGTTATATTCATTAAACTGCAAGTCGCTATTATGTAATTCTTTCAAAGCCTTTGCTGACATTTCGTTATAAGAAACAATGTCGGTATTTGACATAATTGTTCCTTCAACATAGAGAGCGAGTTTTTCACCAGTTCTCAGTTCAACGTATTCTGTTTTGTTGTTAACGCCGAGTTTATCAACTTTTTGAATGTTATCCCATTCTTCGTTTCTATCAACAAAACGTTCTGCGAATTTACCAGGAACGCGATATGTATATTTGATACCCTGGCATTCTACGACGTATGTATAATTACTCATACCACCTTCGAGGCGTTTCAATATTTTAGCATCTGTAGCGTTCATTAAGAGATTCACTCTTTTAACGATATAAGCTTCTATTTCCATTGTTTAGTTATTTAATTTATAGTTTATTAATTGTGCAAATGTAAAAAAATATGTAAAATAATTACATTTCCATGCAACATTTTTTTTGTAGATTTGCACACATCAAACAATGGGGGTTTAGCTCATCAGGTAGAGCGTCAGGTTCGCAATCTGAAGGCGGCCGGTTCGAGTCCGGTATCCTCCACAAATCATGGTTTTTTCCACGTCAACGGCATCGCTTCTTCGATGCTGTTTCCATTCTTACCAAGATAAAACTTATTCTGCATTATCCCTCCGACAAAATCATAACGTCCTTTGCTACATTCCAATGCAACATCTTTTTTTGTGGGCAATAGAGTTATCAACGACTTCTTGCCAACATTATTACTTACATCAATATAACCTAATGAATCATACTCATATTTTTCACAAAAGCCTGTACCTTCAACCCACTCTAAAGTATATGACTTCAACTTTGCCGCACTGCCTTCCAACTTAGTAACGCCTTCTAAATCTAACATCGCAATAGACGTCAATGTTGTAAACGAACCAATAGTCAAATCGTAACTTGCGACATTTCCATTAGCATCTTTGTTCATTCTAACCTTCACAGATGCCTTTGCCATATGATAATCACCAAGTTCATCCATACTACCAGTCTGTTTATCAAATGTTACTTTTTTGGCAACAAGTTTCTTTTCCAAAACCTCATTGTAGGTATCAGTAACATTTTTAGTAGTGCTATTTCCGTTAGAACCAAAATAATAAACCATACAATTATCTTTTTGTATTATAGTCGAAGCATAGATTTCGCCTTCAAAAACTAATTTATCTTCTTTTCCTGAAACCTCTGCCTTCATTGGAAACAAAACACCTAACGAAAAAGCTTGCTTTATACTCATATCATAATAATCGAACGCATTAGGTACTGCAAAATAGACATATTCCACATTGTTTGAATTTCCCCAATTGATTTTACCAGACGGAAAAAAATCAGAGAAATCAGACCTTGTTTTATCCAACGGGACTTCCAATCTGACTGGAACCATCACATCTTCTTTAATATTGTAATCTTCCTCATCTTTATTACAACTAAACAGCAAAAACATTGCTACCATAACAAATACAAGCTTTCTCATTTTCTTCCCTCCTTTCTTTTTATTGCAAGATATGACGTCGAAATCACTGATAGAACAAGCAAGCCACTACCAAGCGACGCTGGCTCTGCCTCAATCTCCATATTGGTGATATCGACTCCATAAACACAATTAAGTTTTGCTGCTTTTAAAAAATTATAGCCTCTTTCCTCACCTTGGTACTGATAATTAAAGAAACCATCTGTTTTCTGCTGAGCGTTGACATGTATAATACAAAACATGTACAACATTAATGTTGCGATTTTTACTCTCATAAATTTTATTTTTGGTTTTTATTTAAATTACAATGCAAATGTATAATGTCTTTTCTGAATAAAAAAGTTAAAAAATGTTAAAATCGACATTTTCATAAAAAAAATCTACACAAAACTGAAAATATTATCAATTTCCCTTAATTTCTATTAACATTTCATATAATATGACTTAATAACACAAACTAAAAACGAATTTCGAGTATTTTCAAACCCACTTCATTCTTAATTATAAACCACATTTTATACATTTAACGCATCACAATTAAAAACATCATCAATAACAACAATGTTTTTTTAACCTAATTTAAATCACTAATAATCAACAATCGAACATCACCGTTTTGTATTTTTTATTTTTTATTTGAAAACTGATTTAAAAAAATGTAAAAAAACACTATGATTTTTTCAAAAAAAATCTTATCTTTGCGAGGCAAAGTGTCAGTATTTGGTGGTCTTTACAAAAGATTCTGACTACCGCTGAGACAAATTGAAATTATAAAAAACAAATTAATACACACAAAATGAACAAGCACAAACTACCATCACGACCAAGAGTTGCAAAATTCTTAGGTTTAGCAGCAATGGCGATTTACATGATGTCTTGTAATCCTGTAGATCCAAACACTGAACTTACTGATGTTATTATCAACAATAACAGTGCAGAATTATCTCAACGTGTAACTATGTATGGTAAAAACGCTTCATCTAACAATACTAGAAGTGTCACCTCTAAATTAGTAATGCCAGAAGTCCCTACTCCAGAATATGATTTGATTATGGATAATAATTATAAAGACTGGGCTGCAGAGGCAAAGAACTATTTGCTTCCAAAAGGTACTGTACTGACTACTGGAATACAGTTTAAGAATAACACATATTACATTGAAGGTGAAGTCACTATTACCAATTATTGGGGAAATGGAACACTTATCGTAATGCCTGGCGGAAAGGTAAATTATCCTTCAAACATGCCTATACATCAGCTGAATATCATGAGCTATGGCGAGTTTAACATCACTGGAAACGAAAAGTTCAACATCAATTCAGGCTCATCAGTCATGATTTCTGGAGACCTCAGCTATCATAATATATGGGTTGGCGGCAATCTCTATGTAAGTGATGGATTAACAGCATCAATCTTGGAAATACGCGAACACGCTGTATGTCAAGTCGATTGTAGCGTACAAGTTGATGAATATACAATTCTACACAATTATGCAGATTTTACAATTGGCAGTTATCTTTCATCTCCATCAATAGAAATGAACTCTGCTTCAATATTGCAAATCGAAGCTGGTAGTCTCGTCAGCACAAAATCTCTTTGTCTGAGAAACCCATGTACTGTTACAGTAAAAGGCGGAGATCTTGAATATGCAGTTCTTTCAGCTGACAAGATTGAAGTTCATACAGGAAATATAAAAGAAATGTTTACAGGATGGCTTGACATTCACTATCAAACAATTGATAATTACAGTGGCAAAGAATTAGAATGGCTTTCAAGCATCAAATTAAATGGCGACACATATCTTACAGCTGACGGATGTCACCCTGAATTTGGCGAACAACCTGAAATTGAAACAGAACCAGTTGTTGGTCTCGAACACATAGCACAAGTAGTAACACCAGACCATGGACACTACATTTCTTCTACATGTATACAAACAATGGCAAACATGGCTTATGTTTCATACCACACTCGCGGAGCTGATTATCATGGCTGCATTGAAGTTTTGAACGTATCTGACGACATGTGTTCTATCCTCTCTTATATGGAACACCCAACACTTGATTTCAACCACTTGATTTTAGACAACTCTAGAATCATTGCAGCTGGCGGCGAACCAAAGAATGGTGCATTCCTTGGTGTCATCAACTTAGGTGGAGGCATATTCCAAACTAATGACGCAGAACTCAAACAAATAAAATTAGATGGAGCATCAGCAAGCTGTGTAATCCGTAACGGAAATTACTTACACGCAACAACTAACGAAGGTTACCACACACTCGACGCTAACTCATTCAATACAGTAGCTTCAATTCCTTCAGCTGGTTCTTCTAAGTTTGTCAGCTCTGACGGAACAAACATGGGAGTCGTATCACTTACCGACAAAAATTCAGAACAATCTTTAGCCGTTTTGAATATGTATAATGCTTCAGACTACACATTCAGCAATCCTAAACAAACTATCACATTAGACATTATCGCTCCAGTCAATGGCAAAAACGTTATGCATATTGAAGGCAACGACACTTATGTTTGCTTGGGTAAAAATGGTTTAAAACGTTACACCGACGGCGTAGAAGTTGCTGAATTTAAAGTCAGCGGTGACACTATTGCTGCAGCAAACGGTTTGGCTGTTGATAACAAATATGTATATGTTGCTTACGGCCACGGCGGTTTGTTCGTCCTTAACAAAACAGATTTATCTGTAGTAACATCATACAGTTACACAGGAGGAAAATCAGCTAATTATGTTACAGTATCTGATGACATCTTGTATGTAGCATACGGACTTAGCGGCGTACAGATTTTCCGTTTGATTGAAAAATAAGACATTCGTTATCTATAAGAAAACGGGGCAAGAATCTTGTCCCGTTTTTTATTTAAATAATCCTGTCATTACAGAGCGTCTGTAATGACATTTTTATTTTTATTAAATACCTTCAATCTGTGCTAAATCTGAAGTCTTCTTCGGGTTCCAGGAATCTTTGTATGACGAGAAGAAGAACAATTCTTTGGTATGCGCCAACAAGCGTGTGATACGCAAGAAATATCCTGTGTAAAAAGTGCTGAAGAACAAGTACGGCATCAGTCTCTTTTCTTCAGACGCTCTTTCTGATACCAACATGATAACTCCAAATGCCACCAAAGAAAAACAATATCTAATCAACCATCCTACAACAAATATCTCCAAAAGCCTATCTGTCTGTGCAAAGACAAGCGACAATATATAGAACAACCAAAGATAGTTGAATACGCAATCAAAGAGCAAGTTTTCCACATTGGAAATCCAATTAAGGAAACTGAAGTGTTTATGCGGTATCAGTATGTCAAAATGTTTGCGCAAACGGAAACGGATGAGCGACTTGCTCCAGCGCTGACGTTGTTTGAAGAGGGCTTTCCACTTGACAGGCACATTAGTCATGCAGATGGCGTCTTCTGCGAAATAAACTTTATCACCAGATTTCCTTATTTTCTGTGTAATGTCACCATCCAATCCAGGGCCAATGTCCCACATACCGATTTGCATCAGTTTCTCACGTTCGAAAGCCCCAAAAGCTCCCGAAATGATATGATAAATTCCCAAAGTGTTTGTCACCATACGACCCACTTGAATTGTCTTCAAGTATTCTAAAGCTTGCATTGATGTACATAAATTTTCTCCTGAATTGCGAACTTTTACGCATCCACCTACAGCTTTAATCTTTGGATCATAATAGAATGGTATAAGGATTTTTTCTATCGCATCTCGGTCTAACGATGAATCGGCATCAAGGTGAACAATATACTTGCCTTTTGCATAGTGGACTCCAAAGTTTGCAGCACTTGCCTTGCCTCCGCGCACATCGGAACGTAAATATAAATCTATATATCCAGCTTTTTCCAAGTCTCTACATATCAGCGGAGTTGCATCGTCCGAACCGTCATCCACGATAATAATTTCATAATTTTTATAAGTTTGCTCATTGAGCGATTTAACCAACTTATAGATATGCTTACCTTCATTTTTTCCTGGAGCAAGTATAGTTATCAGCGGATTTTCTATATAGAGTTTCTTTCTCGCCACAGCTCTTTTTCGCGCTCTGCTTCGATAGGTGATTTTATGCCAAATCGCAATGAGTGCTTCTATCATATAATAACGAGGAAACTCAATAACAAACAAGAACCAATAAGTATTGATTACAGCACTCCATGACAGATTTCGAGTAAAGCAAGCAACGATGCTATCTATTATGTCAAAACAGAAATCCAACATGTCAGCTTCTCCTTAATTTATTAATTAAGTTTACTTATTCTATTGATAAAAGAATCTATCTTTTCACCTTCGTATTGATACAGATAATCTTGATTAACCATCTTCATACCATCTTGTCTCAACTCGAAAATTCTCAACAAATCCAAATACTCTTCTTCCATCTGTTTTTTAAGCATTTCCATCTCGTCAGCCTTCACTTTTACAGCTATATAAATGTAATGATGGTTATACGAAATGTTATGATAGTAATATCTTTTCTGCAGATAACTTACAAAGTCCATGATATTTTCTCGTTTCACTTCAGGACCTTCAATTCTGAATCTATTAATAAGAACGGTCTCATTTTTTTCATGTGAATAAGAGAAAAGTCGAATCTGTGACAAGAAAGAGTCGAAATTTGAATAGCCCGACCAGATATCCTTACTTACGGCCAGCAATGCATCATTTGATGACAGAGCTTTCAGTCCTTCGGTAGTAAACTCATAATTATATATATCTTGAGGCATCAAATCCATAGGTTGCATTGTTTTCTTACAAGTAGTGCAGTAAACCTTCATTCTTGTATGTAGGAATGTATGACTACACTCTTGACAAGTATACACATTTGACGGGCGGTCATAATCAACACCAATATGTCGAAGCATTTGATGACATTTTGGGCAACGTAATTCTCCGTCATAAGCATAACTCGATTCTGGAGAGATATTTGCACAACGGAAGTGATGCAACACTGGTTCTTCTTTCAACAATGAAGAAGAACATTTAGGGCAAGCCTCCATATAAAACAGATGTGAGCCTTTACAATGTGGGCACACATGAATACGTTCCACGAAATTCTCTCTCTTGGCATATCCCAACTCACACAAGGTCTGATTGAACTGAACGAAATCGGCTTTCATATTCAGGAAGAGATTATTCTGCTGAGCTACGAACAAGGCTGTATGTCCTTTAGCATAAGCTTCTTCCAATGAAATGGTAAAATTATACATACCTCTTGATATTGCATACTTACACAATTTCAAGAAATACACATAGTTGTTAGCCTTCACCTCTTTGATGTCAAAAAGTTCAATCAAGGCTAGCTTATCGTAAATTTCCTCTATACGTTCGCTCATCTTTTCATCGTCGGGAGTAGAAGCGAAGCCATCTACCAAAGGCTTTAGATGATATGAACGAGAAACCAGTGTAGACGCCAAGAATCTAGGTTTCATGTGTGATTTAATGCCATGTATAGACGATATATTCTGCATCTGGAACGATAGCTCATAATGCGACTGGCCTGTATCTTCTATAAAAACTGCATCGAAATCCTCCGACTTAACATCATCTATAGTATCTAGCGGAACGATTCTTTTTACTATGAGTATGTTGCGACCTTTAAGGTTCGTTTTTATCTTATAACTATAATTCATTATTCTCTTCCTCTACTATTATAATACAACTGGTCTTTCAATTCTGCTGGAACATCTAATCCTTTAGGTGTCTTTAGTTGCATGTATTCTTCAGACTTCACATCTTTATAATCTTTATTGTTGAAACGTATCAACACTGGCATGCCATTAACCAGCGACCAGAATGGGATGTTTTGTCCTGGGTCTATACGAAGCACTGCAATAGCAGCAGTATGATTTTTCGACAAGTTGTTACGATAAGCTTCTGGAATAGGCTCTGTTCTTGCACCCATTGATACGACTGTTGCGGTATACTCCACATCATCATTCACGATGACTTTTGCCTTGAAGCCACGATTTATATATTTAGCTCTATCAGGAGTTACATACGCCATTATATAAACATTATCTTTTTCCAAGTCGAATGACTGTGTCTCGATGACATCCTCGCCACGCAACACTAATGAGTACTCTGAAATCCAGTTTCGTGTCACCAATCCGGAGTCAGCAGCGATGACATAATGCACGAGGTTCATGCCTTTCATTTTCTTCTTGTTGCGTATATTCTGTATAGTAAATCCTGAACTCACTTCACTCAAACGTTCCACAGCGGCTTGTGATTCTTCAATAGTCTCACGCATCACTTGCAATCTGCGTTGCAAAGCCTTGAGTTCTTCTTCCGTCTCTTTATAGTCACGTTCCAATTGAAGTTTGTACACATTATCGCTAAGACCGAAGCGAATATTATGGTCTTCTATAGCAATCTGTCTTTTGATTTCTTGTTTCTTTGCTTGCAATACCGCCAGATTCTGATAAGCTAAACCATATTGCAGATTCAAGTCTCTCGAATTCACAATGATTTCTGATTCCGTGTTGATATTACCAAGCTCGTGGAACCAATCTAACGACACATAAGAATAAATGGTATCATTTGGTCTCACAAGGTCACCATTGTGCTTATAAATATCGTATACGAATATATCTTCCGAGGCACGGAAACGCACATTATGCACCACAACATAACCATTGAAGTCAACATATACGACCTTACGAATACAATACAAAACGACAATTCCTATAACTAAAGCGAATATAGCTGCGAACAAAGCCTGCTGTTTGTTTTGCACTTTTTTTCGTTGCAGCAGTATTTCTTCTATTTCAGCTTGTTCTTTATCGCTATTAAAATGAAAATCTTTCATAACTATCTATTCTCATTTTTTGATAACACAAAATCAAATATGGATTGCTGAAGCAGAAATACTTGTAAGTCTGCGATACAACAATCTCTCTTATATTGGTATGAATAATAATTTTCCCAACATGTCAGATAGTGGTTATATTCCTTTATCCTTGATAAGAAATTATACTCACCTATATGACCTTGATAATTTTCTCTACGAAGTTTCATATAATCTCTCAACACTTCGATACGTTTTAGTTCTCCAGCCAATCCTCTGTTAGCTCGCTCTAATTCAAGTAAGATCAGCTCTACATTTTCCATCAGCAATGCGGCTTGTTCCTCTTTTTCCATAGTTTTCTGCAAACATTCAGCTGTCAGTGCTTTTTTCTTGCGAGATTCTTGTGCTGATAGTGGTATTTGAAAAGATAAGCCTACATCTAAGTTTGAAGAGTTCTTCATTTCAGGACGCATATAATAGGAATATCTCAAAAATGGTGAAAATCCCAATGAAGTCCAATATCCGGCACTTTCTTCCTTTTGTTGTAGGATTTCTATTTGCAAATCTAGCATATGCAAAGGCAGAGCATTTTCTCGTATATAACTCTTTAAACGTGCAGTGTCAATCTGAATGGCTTCTCCACCTAGTGGTCGCACCAATTGTGATGCTATCGGATAATCTTTTGGCATAGTCTCTAGCAAACGTTCAGCTATCGCCTGTTCATCCATAAGTTTCAACAGCTCATCGGTACCGATGCTGCGGTCAGAAACCAAATACATCTGGGCGTCAGTCAACAACTGAAGATTATTGACACGGAGTTTCAGAACACTCATCAACAAGCTATCATACTCTTTGCGTAAGTATTCTTTTTGGCGTTCAACCATCTTTTTTGCATACTCTTGTTCTAGAGCCACGCGTTCGAGTTCACCCATAAGAGATAGCTCTTTAAGTTTCTCTTTTCGATTAATGAGCGAACTATTCATGATATTCCATCTCAGTTCGGCTTGTGCTTTCACGGAATATATGGCCACAGCGTCATCTTCGTCAGAATCGAAGCCTAGTTCTTGGCCTGCGCGATAATAAGTCTGTCCCGAAAGAACCAAGCCAGTCTCGGCTTTCAATGCACGTTGCTGGCTTTCCACTTTAGCATCGATGAGCGAGTCCATTGTATTCAAGCCTTGACTTTGCGAGACAGTATCTACTGCCATCAGCCCAAAATCCGTTGTCGCAGGAACTTGCCGAAAAATCAGCGTATCCATCATCTTGAAATGTGTCTCAAATCGTTTAAACAGCACTTCATCTTTCCTGCGCGACTGTGCGTTAACAGACGAAAAAGACAACACTGAAAGAATCAATGTTGTTATAGAAATTGCCGCTACTTTTTTTAATAATTTCACGATATTAGAAATTATAAATTTTATATAAATGTCTTAAAGTCTTCGTAATTTCTTTTCAATAAATTAGGAGTATCCAAGCCGTAAGGGCATCTGCTTTTACATAAATTACAATGCAAGCAGTGTTCAATTCTCTTCATTTTCTGTTTCCATTCATCTGAAAGATAAACGCTGTGCGGTGCTCTTCTCAAGAAAAGGCTCATTCTTGCGCAGTCGTTGATTTGAATTCCTGCAGGACATGGCATGCAATAACCGCAACCGCGACAGAATTCTCCTGACAATTCTTCTCTGTCTTTCTTCACTTTAGCCCAACGTTCTTCTGTCATTTCTGGAGCATTTTCTTGATATGAAATAAATTCGTCAAGTTCTGATTCTCTTTGGATTCCCCAGATTGGAAGGACGTGGTCATATTGATTTAAAAATGCATAAGCGCAAGCAGAATCGTTGATGAGTCCGCCTGACAAGGCTTTCATGCAAACGAAACCCATTTCTTTTTCTTTGGCGAGACTGACGATTTCAAAATCTCTTTCAGCGGAGATATAAGAAAAAGGATATTGAATTGTTTCATAAAATCCTGATTCAATGGCTTCTTTTGCGATATGATGACGATGGTTCGTCAATCCGATATGTCGTATCAAGCCTTTTTGTTTAGCTTCGAGCATAGCATCATAAACGCCGCTCTCGTCACCAGGTTTCGGGCAAAATCCCGGATTATGGAATTGATACAAGTCGATATAATCTGTCTTCAATAATCCGAGACTTGTCTCGAGGTCTTTCCAGAAATCAGTCACATTAGTAGCAGCAGTCTTTGTTGCAATGATGACTTTATCGCGAATGTCGCTGAGGGCATAACCCATCTTCTCTTCGCTGTCGGTGTAGAAACGCGCTGTGTCGAAATATGTTATTCCGTTATCGAACGCCTTGCGAAGAAGATATGCGGCGTCTTCTTTAGAGATACGCTGTATCGGCAATGCGCCGAAACCATTTTTGTTAACAACAAAACCTGTCTTACCTAATGTAACCTTTTTCATAATGCTTAATGCATAATTAGAATATCAATGAGAATAATACATATAGCCAGTGTGCTGCGACGCCTGCGACGAGACCGCCGACAGTGTGTGCCAAGATGGCTTTTGAAGTAAGGCTGCGGAATCCGAGTGAGTCGAGCATCGCTGTGTGTGTGCTGAGATAACCACTCCAGCACATACCCATTGCTGTGAAAACAGCGATAGCATTACCATTGATGATACCTTCAGCGATGAAACGTGGAATCAAACCGAGAGCTGCTCCAACAGCACCGAGGGCTGTGATTGGGAATGCAACTAATTGTGGACTTTCAAAGCCAAACAACCATTTGAATACGAAGTCAATCTTACCTGCGAGATATGGCAACAATGCGATGCCTTCGTATGCGCCACCTGCATAACCGCCTTCTGGTGCGCCGAATGTGAGCATCATAACTACTGTTGAAATGATGAGAACGCCTGGAATGATAGCGAGACCGATTTCAACGCCTGACTTACCACCATCAAGAATAGCATTCAAGAAACGTAAAAACGCACTGCCTTCTGACTTAAATGAAATCTGTTGTTCATCACCTGCTTCAGAACTTATTTCTGCATCAAGTTCCGGATTTGATTTCAAAATGAAACGTTGCATCAAACGTGTTGAAACGATACTTCCGATAACAGCGCCAAGCAAACCAACCAATGCTGCTGGCAAATAACCTTTACCCATCATAAACATAATCACGACGAGACCCATGCCGAAAGCAGTACCGAAGTTAGTTAATGAAATAAGCTGATATTTTTTGAAATAACGTGCGAAGTGAGCGTCTTTTGAAAGACTGATGATAGCTGGATTGTCTGACAAGAATGTCATCACGCCACCGAGAGCAGCAACGCCAGGAAGGTTATATAAAGGTTTCATAAGAGGACGAAGCACGACTTCAATCAAACGTACTACGCCAAACTCAACTAACAAATTACCTAATGCTCCTGATACAACAGTGATAGCCATGATGTAGAATACTGTTTCAAGCAACAAACTATAAGCAGTCTGCATGATTGTATTCATCATATTGGGCAATCCCATTTTGCTTCCTAAGAAACCGAAAAATCCGAAGAAGACGAGCAAGAAGACTACAGCTTCTATACGGCGTTTTGTTAAAAATTTCATACCTTTCATTTTCTCTATTTGTTTATTAATTATTTAACGAAGTTTATTCTCCATGTAACACCGACTTGTGCTTGGAATGATAAATTAGTTGAATTTGGATTTAACATATCATCAATAGGTTGTGTCAACTCATTGAAAGCGAACAATCCGTGGAGACGGAGATTTTTATTTCCTTTGTAAGGATAAGCTTCAAAACCTAAACCTCCGAAAACGTATTCAACGCCTGGAGTAACAGCCATATCGAATGGAATCGCTGTTGGGAATGGAGTTGCATCATAGTCGATATAACCATGTTTATTTCTGTCGTAACCACCTTTTACCATAGCAGTAAATTTGTCTGTGAAAGCGTATTTCACTTCACCGATAATTGTGAAGTCACCCAAGAAGAAATCTTTTTGGTTCAAGAAACCTCTGTTCATGAAGTCGACATAGAAATCCAACTTGCCGAAATCGAACATATTTCCCAAGGCTATATAATTAATGTATTCGCCTTTGTTTTGTTCCATAAAGTTGATAGAATATGATGAAGTGAAAGCTCCCATTCTACCGTACCAAATCAAGTTATAGGTGTAACGATTTGGCAATCTTATAAAACCATTTTCATTATATCTATTGAAAGTGGAGTTGGTTATTTGGAAAATAATGTCGTGGTTTCCGTCATTAGTATGGAATTCTACTTGACCGCCGATGTCGTAGCAGGCGAAGTTATTCCAGAAGAGAGATGCGAAATAAACATCGATTGGAGGAAGGTCATATTCCCAGCCGCCGACTGCGAGAGGCATTCTACCTGCTGTGACTGACCAATTTTTATGAGGATGATAAGAAAGAATCATAAAATCAGTTTTTGAACCGCCAGCTGTCATGTCAATTCTTTGACGGATGCGATAGGTAAAGTCCTGAAGGAATGAACCTTTCATTTCAAAGTTGAAGAACTTACCATCAAGGCCTGATTTATTTTCATTGAAGAAATAATCGTAATCAACACGACCTTCTACCGACAATTTGTCAATTGTAAAATTCTTTTGTTCTTGTGCAGAAGCAACATTTGCGAACATTGTTGCCAATACAGCAACGATAAAAACTCTTAATACTTTTTTCATATCCTGTTTTGATTATTCATTCATTTTAGCTTCATTGCGTAAAATATGACGCATTTCTGTGATTATAGCCGACGACTCTTGTATTATATTAAGGTATAATAACGCCAAGTCGATGTTTTCTTTGCTATTCTGAATTCTGTTCATTTGCTCGCGGCTCATCTCAACGGCCTCGTCTTCTCTAACTTTGATACGTTCCATAACTGCATCGACGTCTTTATATTCTGAAGAATAAATTGTGATGCCAGCAGCGTCGATAGCCCAGAAAATCTTTTCTTTCAGGCTTTCAACTTCAGGAAGATATTTCTTATCTAATGGAGTAAAACTATTATCGACATATTCCTTACAAGGGTCGCAAACTCTTCGCAACGAATAAAGAATCTGTTCTATACTATTATAAGAAAGGTGGAACCAAGTGTTTTTGTTCATCTTATCGTCCAAACGACGCATAATCATGATTTCCTTTCTCTTCAACTGTTTCATTATTTGTTTTGCATCTCTACAATCGTTCGAAGCTTTTCTCAATGTCTTAATGTCTTCCTTCACAAAAGCATCGACTATATTTGCATAAATTTCTTTCGACATATTAAGCATTTTATTCATGCTTTCTCTGTTATGTTGAATGAATGATTCGTAGATAACTTCTTGTTCTGTAGCGTTTAAAGCTTTTTCAAATAACTCGTCATTATCATCTGTCTTATTTGATTTAGCTCTGTTTTTGATGATGATATAAACTGCGAGAGCAATCATTGCGACCATTGCAATCACGCCGCCATAATAGAACAGCAATGCGATTACGAAACATATTATGAAAGCTACTATCGCTGTGATAAACCAGCCACCGATAACTGAGAACATACCAGTCACGCGATAAACCGCACTTTCTCTCGACCAAGCGCGGTCAGACAATGAAGCTCCCATTGTAACCATAAATGTAACGTAAGTCGTTGATAATGGAAGTTTTAACGAAGTACCGAGAGCGATAAGCATTGAAGCGAGGACTATACTTACCGAGCCTCTGATAAGGTCGAAAGCTGCATTTTCTTCAAGTATCATTTCTCTGTTATCGAAACGTTTTTCAATCCAAGCTTTAACTTTTGCAGGCAAGATATTGTCGATTGCACTGACCATATTATTTGTAAATCTTACCAAAGAACGAGCGATAGCGGAAGAACCGAACGACTCGTTGCCACCGTTTTGTTTTGATAAATCAAGAGAAGTCTGTAAAACGATTTTTGCTTTTTTAGATGTCAGCAAAGTGACGACCATAACGCCGCCAGCTATTATGAGATACCAAGTATTTGCCGACGACATTGTATTGAGCGAATTCATTGAAAGTGCGTCCATTGCCACGCCGCTGCGTCTGACATCGATATAAGTGTCGAGGCCTGCGAGAGGAACACCGATGAAGTTAACGAGGTCGTTGCCAGCGAATGCCATCGCAAGTGCGAATGTTCCAATCAAAACGACGAGTTTCAATACATTGACTTTAAGGAAGAATAAAATCTGCATCAATACTGTGAAGAAAACGAAACTTATTCCAAGCAACTGCCATGTATGAGCGTCAATCCAGGCACGCATGTCTGCTGTGATGAACGCTGCGCCTTTCATACCTTTGATTAACATGAAGTATATCAATGCTGTAGTTGCTATTCCGCTGAAAATGCCTATCTTCCATTTAAGGTTCTTTTCAAAATTGAAAGAGAAAATCAGACGTGTGATATATTGAACTATCATACCGAAGATGAATGCGATAGCCACTGAAAGGAAGATACCGACTATCATTGTCAAGGCTTTGTCTGTATTGATAAGTTCTGAAAGGCCAACACCTTCGAGTGCGCCAGTATGCATTTTTATCATGGCGATAGCTACTGTTGCACCGAGCAATTCGAAAACGAGCGAAACTGATGTTGATGTTGGAAGGCCTAATGAATTAAACACATCGAGCAAGATGAGGTTGGCGATCATAACCGCCAGATATATGTATACAATTTCGTTCGCAAAGAAATATTGTGGTGAAAAGACTCCGTTTCTGGCAATTTCCATCATGCCGTTACTCATAAGCGAACCGAAAATGATACCTAACGAAGCGATAATGGTGACTGTTCTATACGTCGCTGACTTTGTTCCAACGGCTGCCGACATGAAGTTTGTCGCATCATTACTAACGCCTGCAACAATACCTAACACAGCCAAAACAAAGATAAAAGCAATTACAATTGGAAGGAATGTTTCCATAGTTTTTTTCAGTTAAAAATTTGGGACAAATATACTGATTTTTTCAAGTCGTTAACAAGCTAAAACAAAGAAAAAATAAGACATTTTTTAAGCTATCGATTATCATCTGTCAGCCATCAATTTTCAACCTTCAATCTTCAATTTTAAATTATAAAAAAAGTCGCCCTAAAGCGACTACTATTGACTATTGACTATTGACTCAGTAACTCAGTAACTTAGCAACTTAGCAACTTAGCAACTTAATTAATCATATCAACAATATCAAGCGGATTGCTTATGAACAGTTTAGCTCCGTTTCTCGACAAGAATTCTCTGTCTCTGTAGCCCCAAAGTACTGACACGCAATACACTCCAGCATTATCGCCTGTTTTTACATCGACTTCAGAGTCGCCGAAGAATATAGCTTCGTCTTTTTCTACTCCGAATTTTTCACACATCATATTGATGCCATCAGGAGAAGGTTTGCGTCGGCAGACTTCGCTTTCGCCCATGACTGCGTCGTAAAGTCCTTCAAAATAATGTTCGCACACTTCTTCTGCTGCCGACTGGAATTTATTTGAAACTATTCCAACTTTAATTCCTCTGTTTTTCAACACGTTAAGAACTTCAATTATTCCATCGTAAGGACGTGTTTTTTCACAGCAATGTTTTGAATAATGATCTTTAAAACAAGCGAAACACAAGTTAAATTCCTCTTCGCTTATATTTTCTGGCAAAGTTAATCGCAACAAATGTTGAACGCCATTACCGACAAAAGAAGAAATCTCTTCCAATGTGCGAGTTTCATATCCAAACAAATCTAAAGTAAAATTAACACTTTGCATCAAATCGTCTAATGTATAAAGCAATGTGCCGTCCAAGTCAAATATAACGAGTTTTCTCATCATTATTTATTTTTTGTGTTGCAAATATAGTCATTAGAAACTAATACTTCCAAAGCAAATGCATTTTTTGTTAATAAAAAATTCCAAGCATTTCAATCAAAAAAATCAGTAACTTCGCAAAATTAATTTTTGAACGTGAAAGAACAGATAAAACAATTTTATCTCAACAGCTCCAATGTCAAGGAAATCACAGATATTCTTGATTTAAAGGAACATATTTCTTGTCTGGGCCTTGTAGGCTCTGCAAAGTCTTATGTCGTGGCTGCAAGTGCCGACATACTAAACGGAATCAATTTCATAATTTGCAGCGACAAGGAACGGGCAGCGTATTTCTATAACGACATCGAAAATATTTTCGAAGAAAAAGACATCGACTACAGCAAAAAACGCGTCCTCTTCTACCCTACTTCCTACAAAAAACCTTACGAACCAGAGAAACCAGACAACACTTATATCTTGTCACGCACTGAAGTTCTCCAGCGAATTTCTTCCAGCGAAAGAAAGACAATCATCGTCACTTATCCTGAAGCTCTCAGCGAAAAAGTCATTACTCGTAAAGTAATGAACAAGAACACTTTCAAAATTTCCGTCGGAGAAAACATTTCGATGGACAAACTAACCGACGCACTCGTAAACCTTAATTTCGAGCACTCCGACTTCGTCGTGGAACCTGGTCAATTTGCAATAAGAGGAGGCATCGTCGATGTATTTTCATTCTCCAACGACTATCCTTACAGAATAGAATTCTTCGGCGACGAAATAGACTCCATCAGAAGTTTCAACCCTATCGACCAACTTTCAATAGAAAAACTTAAAGACATAATATTGATTCCTAATCTTCAAGATTATAATATTCAACAAGATAGAGAATCAATATTCCAATATCTTAAAAACAAAGCCGTCGTTTGGATTGAAGAAGAAAATTCTCTTAAAGAAAAAATAGACAACGAATACAACAAAGCTGTTAATATTTTTAACGAAAAAGACGACTTACAAGAAGAACCCGACACTATATTTACTACTGGCGATGAAATTATTTCACAGCTCAACAACTTCAAAACCATCAGCTTTGGTAATTTTACAGATAAAAAAGAACGTGTTTCAATAAATTTCAACGTCTCTCCTCAGCCTGCTTTTAACAAAAACTTCGACATGTTGTTAAAAGATATTAACACATTAAAATCTGAAGGCTACAAAATATTTTGTTTTTCTGAAAGCAAGAAACAGCTCGAACGAATTCAAAGCATTTTGAATGATTTACAGCAACTTGACGAAGACAACAGCAACTTCACTCCTATAAATCATTCCATTCAGGCGGGTTTCATCGACAGAGACTTGAAAATCTGCTGTTATACCGACCATCAGATTTTTGAACGTTACCACAGATTCAGACTGCGTGAAGGTTTTGCAAGCAGTCAAGCTTTAACCATAAAAGAATTATACGACTTAAAACCAGGCGATTACGTCACACATATCAATTACGGCATCGGACGTTTCGATGGTTTGGAAATAATTGACAACAACGGCAAGCAACAAGAAGCCATCCGTCTGATTTATCAAAACGGCGACCTTTTGTATGTCAGCATTCACTCTTTGCATCGCATCTCGAAATATTCGAGCAAAGACGGAGCGCAGCCTACGTTGAGCAAATTAGGTTCCAATTCTTGGAATAAATTAAAGGAAAAAACCAAAAGTCGTGTCAAAGACATCGCTCGCGAACTCATTAAATTATATGCCGAACGCAAGAATAGCAAGGGTTTTCAATATATGCCCGACACTTATCTGCAGACCGAGCTCGAGGCCTCGTTCATGTATGAAGATACGGCAGACCAGCTCAAGGCGACCGTCGACGTGAAACGCGACATGGAATCCGAAACGCCTATGGACCGTCTCATCTGCGGCGACGTCGGTTTCGGAAAAACAGAAATAGCGATACGCGCCGCATTCAAGGCTGTCTGCGACTCAAAACAAGTCGCCGTGCTTGTACCAACAACAGTTCTCGCACTTCAACACTACCAAACCTTCTGCAAACGTCTGAAAGGATTCCCTGTCAACATCGATTACATCAATCGTTTCAAGACTGCGAAAGAACAGAAGAAAACTCTTGAAGACCTAAAAAACGGACACGTCGACATCATCATCGGAACGCATAGTATTATAGGTAAAAACGTAACGTTCAAAGACTTAGGATTACTCATCATCGATGAAGAACAAAAATTCGGCGTCTCGGCAAAAGAGAAGTTGAAACAATTCCAAACTAATGTCGACACCTTGACATTGACAGCGACGCCAATTCCAAGAACGCTGCAATTCTCCATGATGGGCGCACGCGACATGAGTATCATCAAGACGCCGCCACCGAACAGACAACCTGTTGAAACAGAACTACATACATTCAACCCTGAAATAATCCGCGATGCAATACAATACGAACTCGCTCGCGACGGACAAGTGTTTTTCGTTCATAACAGAGTGCAAAACATTCAGAATGTGTGCGATATGATAACCAGCTACGTCCCTGGCGTGAGAGTCGGCGTGGCACACGGACAGATGGAAGGCAGCAAACTGGAACAAATCATGCTCGACTTCATCGATGAGAAATACGACGTGCTTCTGTCGACAACCATCATCGAAGCTGGACTCGACATTCCAAATGCGAACACTATCATTATTAATGAGGCGCAGAACTTCGGCTTGAGCGACTTGCATCAGCTCAGAGGACGCGTCGGCCGTTCCAACAAAAAGGCATTCTGTTATCTCTTGGCTCCTCCATTGTCGACATTATCCGACGAAGCGCACAAGAGACTTCGTGCAATAGAAGACTTCTCCGACCTTGGCAGCGGATTCAATATCGCGCTCCGCGACCTCGACATCCGCGGTGCAGGCAACCTCTTAGGAGCGGAGCAAAGCGGATTCATCAACGACATCGGATTTGAAACATATCACAAAATACTTGATGAAGCAATACTCGAACTAAAAGAAACCGAATTCAAAGATATATTCGAAAACGAATTGAAAGACAAGAAATTCGTCAGCGAATGCGTATTCGAATCAGACCTCGAAATATTGATACCGAATGAATATGTAGAGTCGTCGGCCGAACGTATCAGCCTATACACCGAACTCGACCACATACAAAACGAAGAAGGCCTGATAAGATTCACAAATAATATTACCGACAGATTCGGACAAGTTCCTCCACAGACGGAAGACTTGCTTAACACAATGAGACTACGTTGGTTAGCACGCGATTTAGGCTTTGAAAAAATCACTTTAAAGCACAAAATCATGACAGCTTATCTTGTCTCAAATCAAGAGTCAGAATATTATCAGACCGATACTTTTAT
This sequence comes from Bacteroidales bacterium, assembly GCA_017381865.1. Taxonomy (GTDB): domain Bacteria; phylum Bacteroidota; class Bacteroidia; order Bacteroidales; family F082; genus Limimorpha. Next base: position 52,555 of record JAFOBJ010000067.1, on the reverse strand, counting down.
GAAGATTATAAGATTCGCAGGAACAAACCAAAGACGTTGTAAAGTGAAGGAACTCAACGGAAAGAACATTGTCTACATCGACGCCGTAACTAATGTCGGGGAAGCGTTGAAGGTTTTGCGAACAATTGATGTTAATTAAAATTGTAGAGACGTCACTCCTGTGGCGTCTTATAAAATCCTGTGGCGTCTTATAATTTTGATTCCAGCACCTTCATTATTTTGTTCGTTGCTCCGATGCTGAGTTGGATATAATCCTGACAAATGCCAGATGCTTTGTTATAGAATTCATCATCGTTTATCAATCTCTCAAAAATATCATCAAATTCTTGTTGATTATTTACAGAAAACATTCCGCCATCTCCAACCAAATCAACAGCTTCAACAAATTGATGATATTTCGGTCCAATCACGACAGGACAGCCAAAGACAAGAGCCTCTTGAGTATTATGGATGCTACTCATAAATCCACCGCCAACATACGCAAAGCGAGCGTATTTATAAATCTGCTTTAAAATTCCGATGGTGTTTATGACTAAGACCGTTGGCTGTTGACCATTGACCTTTGACTGTTGATTATATAAAACATAATTATTGAGTTGGGATGTAATTTGTTTTATATGAGAATCTGAAATATCGTGTGGAGCAATGATAAGACAATAATTATCAGGCATTTTATTTAAAAAAGGAATGATAAATTTCTCATCTGAAGGCCAAGAACTTCCAGCTATAATACAATGTCGTCCATTTATGAACTTCTCTATTTCTGGAAATGACTTCGATTGTTTTGCAATTTCGTAAACCCTGTCGAAACGAGTGTCGCCAGTCACCGTTGTATTTTCTATTCCTATATTTTTCAACAACTTAGCTGTTTCATCATTTTGCACAAAGAAATGTGACACATTACGCAATTGTTTTCTAAACCATGAAGAATAGAATTTAAAGAAGTAATGATTTGGATGCAACAAAGCCGATATATAATATAGAGGTATATTATTTTTCTTCAAGACTTTCATATAGTTAAACCAGAAGTCATATTTAACGAAGAAAGCAGCTTTTATGTTAAAATTCTTTATGAGTTTTTTTGCATTATGCAAAGTATCCGAAGGCATATATGCCACTTTATCAGCGAGTTGAAAGTTCTTTCGAGGTTCGTAGCCTGAAGGTGAGAAAAATGTTAATAACAATTTATATTCAGGAAAATCGCTTTTAAGTCTTTCTATGACAGGCAAGCCTTGTTCAAATTCGCCCAAAGACGACACATGAATCCAAATCCATTCGTCGTTTTTGTTAACAGATATTAAGTTTTTCCACTGATTTTTTCTTCCATTCCACCAAAGTTTGGCTTTTTCATTTCCCAACAAAGAAGCCAAAGCGACAAATCCGCTATACAATCTAATTGCGATGGAATACAATAAGTTCATGATTAATAGTAATAATATTCAGCAGGCATTCTTTTGTATGTAGGGATGTAAATAGAAAGACGGATTCCGTAATATCTATCTAAATAAGTTTTAAGATCTGGTCCCATAAGGTTAAAGTCCCATTGGCGCATTGGTTTGCTGTGAGCCTGAATGAATTCGAATGAAACAGAGAAGTTTAGCACTCTTGAATCGCTCATATACATATAACCTACTTCTCCAGAATAAGCAAATCCGCCTCGCATTCTGTCATAGCCATAACGATAGTCATCGCCCAAATTAGGCGGCGTTGAAGCATAAGAAGAAAACTCGATTCTGATTCTGTTCAGAAGATAACCCAAGCCCGCATTGACAAAGAATCCGCAGTTTGGATTCGGAGCGCAGACATTAAATATTTTACCGACTTTACCTTGAAGATGCCATCCACGTTCAAACATCGCATAGCTACCCCAGATTCCGTCGCCGGTTATCAATTCGCCACTGTTATCCAAGATGATTCCCAAAATATCTTCGCGAGACGCCCTTATCTGTTCCCCGAAAATAAAATTCGCATTGGCTGTCCAAAGCCAATTTCTATCAGTCTTGTAAAGAATACTCGCACCCACAGTAGAATTGTTCTTATACAAAATCTTAGTGTCGGCTCCTGGAAACTGATACGAATATGTTGCGCTGAACATCGTAGTAGGAACACATTCTTTCTTTATATCTTTTTGTGCCTCAGCAATAAAAGGAAATATTGTCAATAGTAATAAGGTAATAAATCTAAATTTCATTTCTTCAAAATTTACGCATTGCAAATATAATAAACGTTTTGCAACTTTTGTTATTATGCCAGCATTTTATTTATGTTAAAATGAGAGATTAAAAAAAATATTTTATTAACTTTGCAAAAATAATTGAAATATGAAATTACTCGCATCAAATTTAATCAGAATCAGCACTTTAATACTTGCAATAACACTTCTCGTATCTTGTAAAGAAAGAGGAAAACCTAAGTATTACTTTAAAGTAGGTGAAAACGTTTACGCCTTAAAATCTGGCGTCATTACAAACAACGGAGAGGTTGATGGCGGCTTCAATTTAGATTTGAGTCTTTACGACGAGACAAAGAGCAATCTTGTAAGTTTTAACATCGTTTCACCACAAGCAGAAAATATTCCTAGCTCCACTTATCGCAATTTCGACGGCGCATGGGTTTTAGGTTATGACGAAAACAACAATTATACAGAAAGAGCCGACATCAACAGAGGCACAATCGTAATAAACAGATCTTCTGACGGATACACCATCGACTTCAAATGTACAGACATATACGGAACAGCTGTAGAAGGTTATTTCAAAGGCGAATTATCTAAAGTAGATGAAAATAATCTCATTCAAAAACTTCCAGATTATGTCCTTCCTGATGAAATTTACAATGAAGTAACCAATCTCATTCCTATTTATTCAGGCGTAAATCCTCCTGACATGGAAGGCGAATACGTTTCTGCCCCACACGCACTCATTTACGAATCATATAGTGAAAACCCTGATTCTCTGCAGTTTTACTCCGATCGTTATTTAGGTTTCTTATATACAAACAAACAAATGAATTTCTACGGAAAACAATACGATTCATTGGCAAAAGCCTTTATCGAAGAAATTCAATATGGCGTAAAAATAACAGGAAACAGCGACTATTTCACATGCTATTATATCGTTGACGGCTATGTTGATGGTTTTTACGCACAACAATCTTTCATTTTCAGCGGCAAGAAAACAGATGACGGACTTGAAGACTTCCACACTGCAGTTGTATTATTGGAAAACAGCGGCCATCCTGGCATGTTCGACATCAATTCTTACAGAATTTTAAAAGACTATGATGGCTTAGCCGAAACAAATTACTGGTTATCAGGAAAAAGCGGCAACATCAGTACAAAAATTCAAAAGAGCAACGCTTTCGACATTTGGATGAAGTAAAACTTTCTTAAAAACTTTTAACTAAAAATGCCAGAAGAAAGCATCATTTCCGAATACACTTTACCTAATGGTATAAAAATACTTCATAAATACAGACCAGGAGCCATTGCACATATATCGCTGATGGTCAATACTGGTATGCGTGATGAAATGCCAAACGAAAACGGTTTGGCGCATTTCATCGAACATATGTTATTTAAAGGAACTAAAAAACGTAAAGCATATCACGTCTTGAGCTGTCTGGAAAACGTAGGCGGCGAACTCAACGCTTATACGACCAAAGAAGAGACTTGCATACATGCTTCTTTTTTGAAGGAATACTACAACAAAGCCATCGACCTTATCGCCGATGTAGCTTTCAACAGCGTTTATCCGACTAACGAATTAGAAAAAGAGAAAGAAGTCATCATCGATGAAATAAACTCTTATCGCGACAGTCCTGCTGAAGAAATCTACGACGAATTCGAAAACCAACTATACAGAGGTCACGAGATGGGACGTAATATCTTGGGAACCACAGATTTAGTCAGCAACTACACTCGCAATGACTTATTACGTTTTCTAAAAAACAATTATTCGACAAACAAAATGGTCGTCGCCACGATAGGCGATATTCCTTTTAATAAATTCAAACAAAAAATACTATCATATTTCGGTGATTATCAACAAACCACATCAGAATATCACAGAAATAGATTTGAAACATTGCCAAATTTCACCAAGATTGAAGAAAGAAACAATCATCTTTCACACTGCATCATCGGAGGAATCGCATATCATTTCGATCATCAGCAAAAAATGCCAATGGTATTGTTAAACAACATCTTAGGCGGACCAGGCATGAATTCTCGATTAAATCTTAATATAAGAGAAAAATACGGTTTCGCTTATACTATTGAGTCACAATACAATGCATATTCCGACACCGGCAATTTCTCAATATATATGGGTGTTGACCCACATTCTTTAGACAAAGCCGTTGATTTGGTTTTTAAAGAATTAAACAAATTAAAGAACAACAAACTCGGCACAATTCAATTGTCAAATGCTAAGAATCAATTAGTTGGACAATTGGCACTTAGCAGCGAATCAGGTTTGGGAGAACTGCTTTCCATGACACGTTCATCATATTCACAAGAAGGCATCGAACCTTTGTCTGAAACTGTCAAAAAAATCAGGAATCTAACTGCTGATGATATTTTGAATGTCGCAAACGAAATATTCGACGATAGAAATATCAACTTAATGATTTACAAAGGAGTATAAAAATTTAATTTTACACTTGTTTTTTTATTTTTTTTATCATAAATTTGGAGTCCTTCTAAAATATACGCGCCATGCAAACACAGAAAGACTTCCAAAAGTTGCCTATTATAGGAATCACGCAAGGTGACATAAATGGCATTGGTTATGAGATTATCCTAAAAACTCTTTGCGACAGTAGAATTTTTGACTCATTTGTGCCAATCGTATATGGGCAATCGAAAGTTTTCTCTTATTACAAGAAAAACTTTAACATGGAAGAACTTTCGTACTCTTTGATTAGAGATGCGCATCAAGCACAAGCTGGCAGAATTAACTTCATAAATCACACCGACGAAGAATTGAAGATTGAACCAGGAATTGCGACCGACATCGCAGGAAAAGCCGCTCTCGATGCGCTAAAACTGGCCGTCGACGACTTACATAAAGGCAACATCGACGCTTTGGTAACAGGTCCTGTCAATAAAAGCACTATACAATCAGAACACTTTCAGTTTTCAAGCCAGAAAAAATACATCAGCACTTTATACAAAGACTGTACGCCTCTGATGCTGATGGTTTCAAGCAAATTAATAATAGGAAGCGTGACAAACCACGTTTCGTTAAGAGATACGGCAGACTCCATCACAAAAGAGCTTATCACCAACAAAATCAACGTATTCATCAAGACGCTACAACAAGATTTCGGCATTAGATATCCACGCATTGCTGTCATGGGACTCAACCCACACAGTGGCGACGGTGGTTTGTACGGAAAAGAAGAGCTCGAAATCATCATTCCTGCGATAAAAGAAGCCAAAGAAAAAGACCAGCTAGTATTCGGTCCGTTCTCAGCCGACGGCTTCTTCGGCTCGGCAGCATGGACAAAATACGACGGAATCCTGTGCATGTTCCACGACCAAGCCATGATTTCTTTCAAGATATTGACAATTGACGGCGGTGTCAACTTCACGGCTGGACTCCCTGTTGTGACAACGGCTCCCGACCACGGAACAGGCTACGACATCGCAAATAAAAACATCGCCGACCCAGATTCATTCCGTCATGCGATATACCTCGCCATCGATATTTTGAAAAACAGAACGATAAAACCGTAAAGTCCAAAACCGCATAATTGTAAAATTAAAAAGTCACAAAAGCGTAGAGTCTTTGTGACTTTTTAAGTTTTTAGAGTTCAAAAATTCTAAAATTTTATGTATGTTTGCCATATGAATTACACCATAGACAAAATAGCGTCAATAATAGAAGGCAAACTTATTGGCAATCACGATAAATCTCTTGTTATCAAAGATTTACTCTTCGATAGCAGATTGGTAGTTTTACCAGAGAACACATTATTTTTTGCTTTTAAAAATCAACGCAACGACGGAAACAAATACATCAAAGAATTATATAATAAAGGTGTAAGAGCTTTCGTTGTGGAAGAAAAGCCCAACTCTGCCGACATTTATGAAAACGCAGTTTTTATCTTGGTTAACAACACATTACAAGCTCTTCAAAAAATAGCTGCTTCACATAGAAATAATTTCAACATTCCTATCATCGGCATAACGGGAAGCAACGGCAAAACCATAATAAAAGAATGGCTTTATCAGATTTTCAGTCCAGAAACATTGGCAGTCAGAAGTCCCAAAAGCTACAATTCACAGATAGGTGTTCCTTTATCAGTTTGGCAACTAGATGAAAATCATCAAATTGGATTTTTTGAAGCTGGAGTTTCTCGCCCTAATGAAATGCAAAATTTGGAGGAAATAATAAAACCCACAATAGGAATTTTCACTAATATAGGCGAAGCTCATGGTAAAAACTTCGACAATATAAATGCTAAAGTCGAGGAAAAGTTAAAACTTTTTAAGAATGTAGATACTTTAATCTATTGTCTTGATCATAATGAAATAAGAGAAGCCGTTAGAAGATTGAATATCAAGACTTTTACATGGAGCAGACACGATAAAACAGCTGATGTTTTGATTCATTACATTGAAAAAAATGAAAATCACACAGAAATCAGAGCAATTCAGCAACTTAGCAACTCGGCAACTCAGCAACTCAAAATAAGCATTCCTTTCACAGATGATGCTTCTATCGAAAATGCGATACACTGCTGGCTTACAGCCTTGAATTTCAACATTTCAGAAAGCATTATAGAAAAGAAAATGTCGCAGCTCTACCCTATCGCAATGCGTATGGAACTAAAATCTGGAATTAACAACTGTGGAATCATCGACGACAGTTATAATTCTGATTTTAATGCACTTACGATAGCACTTGACTTCATGAACCAGCAACATCATGGCAAGAAGCGCGTCGTTATTTTATCCGACATTTTACAAAGTGAATTAAGCGAAGATGTTTTGTACGAAAAGATTGCGCAACTAATTAAGAATAAAGGCGTTAATCTCATCATAGGCATTGGTGAAGCCATAATGCGTCAAAGCAAAAAATTCGACATCGAAAAGATTTTTTATCACGACGTAAAAGATTTTTTAGCAAATCATCAGATTGAAACCTTCCATAACCAATTGATTCTCATCAAAGGCGCACGCAAATTCGGATTTGAAAAGATAAGTAAAGCTTTACAAGAAAAGGCACATGAGACCATTCTCGAAATAAATCTTAACAATTTAGTTAAGAATATGAACTACTATCGTTCTAAGTTAAAGAGCGACACCAAGTTAATGGTTATGGTAAAGGCTTTCGCATACGGAAGCGGCAATTTTGAAGTTTCAAACGTTCTTCAATTCCATCACACTGATTATCTTACAGTTGCATACGCTGACGAAGGAATAGAATTAAGACGAAAAGGTATCAGCCTTCCTATCGTTGTTATGACGCCAGAAATCAATACTTTTGAAAGTATCATCAAAAACAATCTTGAACCCGACATATATAGTTTCAGAAGTCTAAGTCTGTTGGAAGACGCAATAGAAAACATTGATATTCAATTAAATAATCCTATCGGAATTCATATCAAGCTTGACACAGGAATGCATCGTCTTGGTTTTTTACCAGAAGACATCGACAAGCTTTTAGAACGACTGAAATCAAACGACAAGATTATCGTCAAGAGTGTATTTTCACATTTGGCAGGAAGCGACAGCGAAGAATTCAACGACTTCACAATGAAGCAGATAAACAATTTTGAAGCTATGAGTTCTAAGATTATTGATGCTTTTCCTTATAAAATATTAAGACATATTCTTAATAGTGCAGGAATAAGTCGATTCACTGATTATCAATACGATATGGTACGATTAGGACTTGGCATTTACGGCATTGCGCCTTGCGATGAAGACAAAGGCAAGCTACGCACTGTTATATCATTGAAAACCACCATTGTACAGATAAAAGAATACGAAATCGGGGAAACGATAGGTTATAGTCGAAAAGGCAAAATTGAAAGGAAATCGCGTATCGGAGTCGTTCCTATCGGTTATGCCGATGGTTTGAAAAGAGAACTCGGCAACGGCAACGCTTGTTTCTACGTCAATGGCAAAGCCGCTCCTATTATAGGCAACATCTGTATGGACATGTGCATGATTGACCTAACCGGCATCGACTGCAAAGAAGACGACACTGCGATATTATTCAACGAAGATTATCCTGTCGAAAGAATTTCAGAAGCTTGTAATACAATACCTTATGAAATATTAACAAGCATTTCGCAACGCGTAAAAAGAATTTACTATCAAGAATAACAATTCATATTTTTATTTTGTTAAAATGTAAATTAATACATAATATTTATTAAATTTGTATTCTTAACAATTAAAAACATAAACAGCATAAAATCATATATTTATGTCAGAAAATCTGGTAATAATACCAACATATAACGAAAAGGAAAACATTGAAAAAATCATCAGATATGTTTTCCAAATGCCAATGTCGTTTGACATTCTTATTATTGAAGACAACAGTCCTGACGGAACAGCAGATATTGTCAAAAGACTGATGCAAGAATTTCCAGATCGTCTTTTTATTGAAGAAAGAAAAGGCAAGTTAGGTCTTGGCACAGCATACATTCACGGATTCAAATGGGCTTTAGCTCGTGATTATCAATACATTTTTGAGATGGATGCTGATTTTTCACACAATCCTGATGATTTAATAAAATTACACGACGCTTGCGCCAACCAAGGTGCCGATTTATCAATAGGCTCACGTTATATCACTGGCGTTAACGTTGTCAACTGGCCAATGGGTCGTGTTTTAATGTCTTATTACGCATCTGCTTATGTCCGTTTCATAACAAGAATGAAAACTAGAGACACCACCGCAGGATTCGTATGTTACACAAGAAAAGTATTGCAAACCATTGACTTAGACAATATAAAATTCATTGGTTACGCATTCCAGATTGAGATGAAATACACCGCATGGAAACTCGGTTTCAATGTAAAAGAAGTCCCTATCATCTTTACCGACCGCGCTGAAGGCACATCAAAAATGTCGGGCGGCATTTTCAAAGAAGCCATCTTCGGCGTCATCAATTTAAGATGGAGAGGAATGATTGGAAAAATTAAACCTAAAAAAATATGAAATACATAATTAAAAACGCAACACTTGTCAACGAAGGCAAATCTTTCTTGGCAAGTGTTGTCATTTCTGGAAACACAATAGAAAAGATAACACAGACCATTGACACTGACTCCGACTATTCAGGATACGAAGTCATTGATGCAGAAGGACTTTTATTAGTTCCAGGAGCTATCGACGACCAAGTACATTTCAGAGACCCTGGTTTGACACATAAAGGCGACATCGCTTCAGAAAGCCGCGCTGCTGTAGCTGGCGGCGTGACTTCATTCATGGATATGCCTAATACAGTACCTAACACTTTGACACAGCAACTGTTACAAGACAAATACGACATCGCAGCTGAAAAGTCAATGGCAAACTACTCTTTCTATATGGGCGTTTCCAACGACAATATCGATGAAGTCTTAAAAACAGACCCAAAAAACATATGCGGCATCAAAGCTTTCATGGGCTCAAGTACAGGCAACATGTTGGTTAACAACGAGTCAACATTAGAAAAACTGTTCAAAGAAGCACCTTGTCTCGTCGCAACACACTGCGAAGACGAAGCTATTATCCGTAACAATATCGAGATTTTTAAACAAAAATACGGCGATGAAGCTCCTGCTTCAATACATCCACTCGTCCGCAGCGCAGAAGCATGTTACAAAACATCATCATACGCAGCCGAATTAGCTTCAAAATTCGGAACACAGCTTCATATCCTACATCTTTCAACTGCAAAAGAAATAGAATTATTCAATAATAATATTCCATTGAAAGACAAGAAGATAACAGCTGAAACATGCTTACATTACCTTCTCTTCGACGACAGAGATTATGCAACAAAAAATACATTCTTAAAATGCAATCCAGCCGTCAAAACAGAAAGCGACAAATTAGCTCTCATCCAAGGATGTATTGACAATCATATAGATATATTAGCGACAGACCATGCGCCTCATACTTTTGAGGAGAAAAACAAACCTTATTTCACCGCTCCTTCTGGCGGAACATCAGTTCAACATCTGCTTTTAGGCGCAATGGAACTCGCCAACAAAGGTATCATGACAAGAGAAAAAGTAGTAGAATTATTATCACATAATCCAGCTACATTATTCAAAATCAACAAGAGAGGCTATATCAGAGAAGGTTATTATGCCGACTTAGTCTTAATAGACCCTAAAAAAGAACAAGTCATCAGCAACGAAAACGTATACTATAAATGCGGCTGGACAGCATACGAAGGCATTAAACTAAGCTGCAGCGTGACACACACTTTCGTCAATGGCGAATTGGTTTACCACAATGGCAATTTCAAAGAAGATTATAGAGGTAAAAGACTGACATTCAATAGATAAGTTATGACAAAAAAGATATTTTTAGCAAGTTTAATATTTCTTTCAATCTTTTCTTGTTCAAGAGATGTAATCGTAGAAAACATCGTTGAACAATATGCTGACGGCAGCAATAAAGTCGTTCATTATTATCAAGAAAAGAAAAATGGCGAGATGAAATGGATTGGCGAAACTTGGTTTTACCAAGAAGGCATGAAACATCTTGAAGGACCTATTGTCGACGGCAGACGCAATGGTATGTTCAAAACATACTTTAAATCAGGCTCTTTGATGAGCGAAGGCTTTTTCATTGATGGCAAAAGAGATGGCAAAGCGACGGTATATCACGAAAACGGGAAAGTCTACTACGAAGGATATTATAAAAATGGCAAAGAATGCGGCATCTGGAAATTCTACGATGACAAAGGCACTTTGACCAATGAAATCAACAAAGATTTACAATGAAATTATCAATATTTTCCGATGAGCATTACATGCAACAGGCACTTAACGAAGCTCTTATAGCAGAAGAAAACGACGAAGTGCCTGTTGGAGCCGTCATTGTCTGTAACGATAAAATAATTGCTCGAGCACACAATCAGGTGGAACAACTTAACGATGTGACAGCACACGCAGAGATGCTGGCATTAACATCAGCATTCAACGCAATGGGAGCTAAATATCTAGATGACTGCACTTTATATGTAACATTGGAACCATGTGTAATGTGCGCCGGAGCTTTAGCACACGCCCATGTCAGCAGAGTTGTCTGGGCCTGCGATGACAAAAAAAACGGATTCAGCAAACACGGAAACTTATTGCATCCAAAGACCAAAACACAAAGCGGAATACTTCAAGACGAATGCCTTAAAGTATTGAAAGGATTTTTCGAGAGAAAACGTAATTAAAATTGCAGAGACGTCACTCTGTGACGTCTCTACGGATTTTTGTATTTTTTTTGAGACGCCACAGGGGTGACGTCTCTACAGATTTAATTTTCAAAAATATGATGTATCGTTCTCAATCTAAATGCCGAGACGATTTCCGACAGACCATAAATTATGAACGAAAGTGCAATATATATTGCGACTGTCATCATTCCTATCGCAACAGGACGCAACAAAATAAGTATCGCCAAGACAAGCAAAACAATACCGCAGAACAAAGTCAATCCGTAGCCTTTCACTTTAAAGCTCTTAAGATCGTTAGAATAACTTATTATCATAAAACTTTGATATAGCATCCACATTCCTAAGATTAGCGGCAAGGTAATAGCAGCGATTCCTGGGTTAGCAGCGAGTAAAATACCCAAAACAATGTTCAGCACCGCCCCTATTATCACAGCTGCTCGCGACACAAATAGATTTCTGCTGAAAATCCCGACAATCATCTCAATTACACCGAAAATCAACAATGCCAAACCTAATAGCAATGTCATCATCTCGTAAGTGATAAAAGGATTTGCCAACATAAACACTCCTAAAATCAAAGCCAATACGCCTATTACTAAATACATCCACCAATGTTTGACAGGCTCCATGGCACGTTCGTATAAATCGTATGTTTTCATAATATAAATTTTATCGCAAAACAACGGCCTACAACTATTGTTCACGAAAATGTCATTTTTAACTTTTTTTAACTTTTTTTCTTAGATATTTAATAGTAAATTTGCAGTGTAGACTTTATTGTTCAAAACAGATAATATCATGGAAATATTAATATATGTATCTAAGATAACGAACCGTTTGTTTTATATCATCGAATTGATTCTCAAAGAAGAACTTGGCATAAATTTTAAATTTACGACAGATAAAGACAAATATTTATCTTACGATGGTCCTAAATTACATTATGGCAAATATCCTATTGAAGGCGAAAACGGATTATTTCAGCAATCCGTAAATATTCTTTTTGAACGAGACATCGCTGACCAAGATGTTAAAATTTGTAAACATAACGATACAAAAGCAATATTTCCAGTATTCAACGACAAGTCTATATTCTCTTTCGATATTTTCGCCGCATCGTTCTATATCATAACACGTTACGAAGAATATCTACCTCATGTTTGCGACCATTACAACAGATTTCAACCGCAAGACTCCATACTTTGCAAAATGGAAGTCATTGAAAAACCAATCATTAATATATGGGCGAAAGAATTAGGAGAAATTATAAAATCTAAATATCCTGATATTCAATTAAAAAAGAAGACTTTTAAATTCGTTCCAACATACGACATCGACGCGGCTTGGGCTTATCGTAACAAAGGTTTTTTCAGGACTTTAGCAGCATTTTTCAGAGATGCCATCTTGTTCAATACAGACGAATTGAAAAGAAGAACTGACGTTCTTACAAAAAAGAAAATCGACCCGTTCGACACTTTCGATTATCAGATTGAGTTACAGAAAGAACTAAAAATCAAGCCTTTATACTTTATTCTCTGTGGAGATTACAACACTAACGACAAAAACATCTCCATAAGAAACAAAGAATTTCAGGAACTGATAAAACATCTCGGAGATTACGCCTTAGTCGGGATTCATCCGTCTTTCTCTTCTTACCTGAAAAAAGATGTCATCAAAGATGAGATAAAACGACTCTCTGAAGTCTTAAACAGAGATGTAACTATGAGCAGACAGCATTTCTTACGATTATATCTACCTAAAAGTTATCAGATTCTCAACGAGTTAGACATAACCGACGACTATACCATGGGATATGCTTCGCAAGCTGGTTTCAGGGCTGGCTACGCCGACACATTCGCATTCTTCGACTTGGAAAACGACACTAAGACAAAACTCAACATACATCCTTTCGCTTTGATGGACGGAACAATGCGCGATTATCTCGACCTCGACGTACACGAATCATTCGATAAAGCAAAAAAATTAATCGACGAAGTAAAAAATGTTAACGGAACATTCATTCTTTTATGGCACAATGAAACATTATCGGGAGAAAAACGTTGGGAAGGATGGATAACATTATATAGAAAAATACTCGATTACGCTTTAAGTCAGTCATGATAAAATTATTGAAACATAATAAAATAGATAAAAAACGTTGGGACGATTGCATCAACAAGTCGTTCAATGGAAACGTGTATGCACTGTCGTGGTACTTAGACATCGTGCATCCTAATTGGGACGCATTGATAGAAAACGACTATGAACGTGTTATGCCATTGACAGTCAGCAAGAAATACGGAATATCTTATATGTTTCAACCATTTTTCGTGCAACAACTAGGCGTCTTTTCTACTTCGCAACTATCTAATAATGATATAGATAAATTCATAGATGCAATTCCTAAGCAATATCTTTTAACACAATACAGACTAAATTCATATAACAAAGTCGATTATGAATCTGATATTATAGTAAAACATCGTAATGTAGAATTAGACTTAATCTATGATTATCAATATCTTTACAACAATTATAACAATAATACTAAACGTAATTTAGCAAAAGCAGAAGCCGCTGGTCTTACAATAAACCACAATGTAAATCCTGAAATTATCATCAATCTTTTCAGAAATAATAAAGGTAAAGACGTAAAACATTGGAGTGCCAAAGAGTATGAAAGACTCCTTGAACTTATCAATGTAGCGACATCGCATGAATATTGTTTCAACCTAAGTGTCAATGACTTAGACAACAACACTATTGCTGGAGCCATTTTCATGTGCAGTCACGATAGGATTATATTTCTGTTTTCAGGCAGCGATGAGAAACATAAAGACAAACATGCCTTGACAATGATTCTCGACAATGTGATACGAGAATTCAGCGAGACGCAATACACTCTCGATTTCGAAGGCTCTGACAATGACGGACTTGCAAGATTTTACAAAGGTTTTGGCGGAACTGAAGTATTTTATCCAGAATTAAAATACAACAACTTGAGAGGACTTTTTAAATTTATATATAAACTAATGAGGAAATAAAACAAAACCAATATGATAAAGGTTAATAATTTAGGAGAAAAAAATAGTGTTATAAACAACTTCATCTCCGAACTAAGAAACGTTGAAATTCAAAACGATAGATTTCGTTTCAGAAAAAATCTGGAACGTCTTGGCGAATTATTCGCTTATGAAATCAGCAAGACTTTAGAATATAAAAGCGAGACAGTTGTAACGCCATTAGGCAGCCTCGAAATGAATGTTTTAAAGGAACAACCTGTATTAGCGACAATCTTGCGAGCTGGTTTGCCGATGCAGCAAGGTTTTTTGAACATCTTCGACAAAGCAGATAACTCTTTCATTGCGGCTCATCGCAAATACGACAAAAATGAAAATTACAATATCAGCATCGAGTACTACTCCACTGCCAACATCGATAATAAAACATTGATTATCATCGACCCTATGCTTTCAACTGGAGAATCATTGGTCAGATGTATCAATGACTTACTGAGCGAAGATATGACGCCAAAAGAAATACATGTTGCTAATATTTTAGCTAGCAGAGACGGCATCGAATATCTCAACAGAAGTCTCAATAATGTCAACGCCACCATTTGGGTTGGAGCCATCGACGAAGAATTGACGGCAAAGGCTTACATCGTCCCAGGATTAGGAGATGCAGGCGATTTAGCTTATGGAAAAAAGAATAATTAAAAAATAGAATTGATATGAATGATAAAAGAGATGGTTTTGGCTCTAAGTTAGGAGCCATTGCAGCGGCAGCAGGTTCTGCAATCGGATTGGGCAACATCTATCGTTTTCCTTGTCTCGCAGGCGAAAACGGAGGTGGTGCATTTTTGCTTATTTATGTAGCTATCGTATTATGTCTCGGCATCCCAATCATGATGGCTGAGTTTTACATCGGACGCCGTGGCGGCAAAAACCCTGTAGGTTCCATAAAAGAATTATCACCAAAGACACATTGGAACTTAATAGGTTACATCGGAATTCTGGCAGCTTTCGTAGTATTGGCTTTCTACAGCACCGTGTCAGGATGGACATTAGAATACATCTACAAAGCAGCGACAAACTTCTTCGCCAACAAAGACATTACGACAATAGAACAAGGTTTCGTCGACTTCAACAACAATCCTTTCCGCCCTTTCCTATGGCAATTCCTTTTCATGGGTTTAACAGCCTTCATCATTTTTAAAGGCATAAAAGACGGCGTTGAAAAATACACCAAAATTTTGATGCCAGCATTATTTGTCATCCTCATCATATTATGTGTCAAGTCATTGACATTAGACGGAGCTGGCGATGGATTGAAATTCTTATTCAAGCCTGACTTCTCTAAAGTGAACGGCTCTGTATTGTTAGCAGCTTTAGGACAAGCTTTCTTCTCGCTCAGCGTCGGCATGGGAGCCTTGATAACTTACGGTTCATACATCAGTAAAAAAGACAATCTCGCAACAACATCATTATCAGTCGTTGTTGCCGACACTTTGGTTGCAATATTAGCAGGTATCATCATCTTCCCTGCCGCTTTCACATTTGGAGTACAGCCAGAAGCAGGCGCAGGATTGGCATTCAGCACATTACCAATGATATTCGACAAGATGACTGGCGGCTACTTCTTCTGCATCATCTTCTTCGTATTACTCGCCATCGCAGCCTTGACATCAACAATCTCATTGCTTGAAGTAATCGTGGCGTTTTTATCCGAAGAACACGGCATCAAACGTAACACTGCCACATGGATTGGAACATTGGTCGCTTTGTTCTTCGGCGTTTTCTGCACATTAAGCTTACGCCAAGACTCTATCTTTGTATTCGGTGACATGACATTCTTCGACTTCATGGATAAGTTCTCAGCCAACTTCTTATTACCAATAGGCGCATTGTTCATAGTTATCTTCGTTGCATGGAAAATGGGAAAAGAAAGCTTCTATGATGAAATAACAAATCAGAACACACTGAAGATGAGCGTGAAGAAATTCATCTACTTCATCATAAAATACGTAGCACCTATTGTTATAGTAGCGATATTTATTAATCAATTAATGTAGAACCTTAGAATTCTAGAATTTTAGAGCTTTAGAAATAAAAGGCTCTAGAGTTTTAAAGTTCTAGAGTTTTAGAATTAAAAAAAATCATGAACAATTTCCTGACGTTTACCAAAGGTGAACGGGTAGCGATTATAGTTTTAGCAGCGGTGATATTCTTCATCATCGCTGCTAATTTTTTTATCGCAAATAGACCCGCAAATGTTAAAAATAATTTACAAAATCTGGATTCGATAATGGCACTTCACGAAGCGGCGATTGAGGAGTTGAAGACAACAAGACAGCAAGACAACAAGACAACGAGTGAAGTCACCGAGACGCCAAGTCACCAAGTCACCAAGTCTTATAAAGAAACTAGAAATAATATTAATAAAAAAGTTCAACAGCCAAAAGCCAATAGCATTAGTTCAAAGGCCTTAGTTCAAAAGCCTGTTAAGCTAAATTCCGCTGACACCACAGAGTTGAAATCGCTGCCAGGAATAGGGAGTTTCTTTGCCAAAAACATTGTCGATTACAGAAATAAATTAGGCGGTTTTATAGAGAAAGAACAGCTGCTCGAAGTCTATGCTTTCGATAGTACGAGAATGTCAAACATCGAAAATTTAATAATCATCGACTCTATAGAATTACGAAGAATCAACATCAACACTGATGATTTCAAGACCATTTTACGACATCCGTATATAGAATATGAAGATGTAAAGAATATCGTCAATTACAGAGAAAGCAAGGGAATGATAAAAAACTGGGAGCAGTATTTGAAAGTCGTAGGAAGAAATGATATTGATGAGAGGTTGGAGTGGTATCTTTCCTTTTAAAATCCATAAACCGACCCATTTATCTGCTAAATTGCACGAAATATCACTAAATATCTTTCGTGTAGATTTCGTGTTTTTTCGTGGATAAAAAAAGAGACGCCACATTGTGACGTCTCTACAATTCCTCAGTTCCTCAAATCCTATTTCTTGATGAGTTTTTCGGTATAACTTGTTCCGTCACTGAATTGTACTTTCATCATGTAGATTCCTGTTGAAAGGCCTTCAGTGTTGACTGTCTCCAAATTGAAGTTTTGTTCGTGGTGCAATTTTCCGTCCAAGCCGAAGATTTCAACTTTTTCACAGCTCATGTCTGGTGAAATACGCATGTGGATTTTGTCATTCGCTGGATTTGGATAGAAGCTGTAAGGACGAACCGCTGCGCAATATTCTGATGTTGAAACAGTTTCATTCATTACGCCGTCTTTGTCGATAACCAAGCACATGGTAATGTGGTCTTCAATTTCATAATCGCTGTATGCGCTTTTGCAGCCGCTAATCACAAGATTTTCGTTTTCAGACACGAAAGCGTTTCCAATTACATTCAATACTTTATCTGTAATGATTGAACGCTCCCATCTGAGATTAAGTTCATTATCAAGTTTGCTTACGTTGTATGTATATGTATATTCTTTTTTGTCGTCCTGTCTCCAGATTACATAAACTCCGTCCTTGCATTCTACAGGCAAGTATTCAACCAAACATGACGTTTCTTCGCCGAAGTCCCATCCTGTTACTCTGGCATAGCCAATAGCGTTGAAGTCCTTGTCGTATCTCGTGACCTGAAGATAAGTGTTTATGCCACCGCTATCTTTTGTAGAATGTATCGAAGAGAAATCCATGATTGAACCATCCGACATGCCAGTCATCTGCTTGGAATCTCCGATTGCGAAATGGTATTCTGCATTGAATTCTGCGTCCATTTCCTTTACCTCTACGATTTCCATGCTTTCATTGAATATGACGATGATGTTAGGTTCGTTTGGTATGACAGAAGGGCTGGAGATATGTACACATCCATATTGCAAAGGTTCTACGCTATGCACAAACAACGGATCATCGTATGTGTATGTCGTGGAATATTCCGGCATTGAATAACAGTTGATGTTGAGGATTTTGCCATAGATATCCATATTGGCGTAAACGTATGTGTTTTCTTGAGATTTTGATTTATAAGCCATTATGATGTTATTGCTGTTCTTGTCGAAAAACAAATCGCAGTATTCATCGAATCCTTCTGCTTCTATTGGAGTCTCGACTGTTTCAGTTATGTTGAGTTCATCGTCGAAGAAGACAGCTGTGTAATAGTATTTAGCTTCGCTTTCATTGAAGATGAATCCAGCCATCAGATTGCTGTTTTCTTCGAAAGGATTTTTGATGAAAGGATTATCATATTGCATAGCCTTGAATTCAACAAATTTCGAGCTGAGAAGTTCCCCATCTGTATTTATCTTCAGGAGATTGACACCGGCATCTACATGATTGCCGTCTACGATATTGAAACATTCTTCCATCAATACGATGTTTCCGTCAGATGTTTCCAAGGAATGGAGGCTGCTGTGGAGTGGAAATTCGTCGTTTGGAAGTCTTTCAAACTTGCCAGTCTGTGCAGTTGCCGAAACTGTCAAGACAATAAGAAGTGCTAAAAATATCTTTTTCATAGCTTTAAATTTTAATGGTTAATAATAATGGATTATGTATTTTGATGATGATTTAACTAGCAGGAGGCGTTGGCGTTGTAGTGTATCTTATGATGCCATATTTAATGTTAAGTGTATGATAATACATTACTTCTTCCCTATTATGGCTTGGTATTATGTCAAAATTAACAAAACCTAATATAGGTCTGCCTGGATTAGATTCATCAATAAGTCCAAGATAAGAATCTAAAAAAAAAGCCATATCTTCTCGATCCAATCTTAAATTGCTTGATAATCTTGTACGAAATACTCTATTGTTAGGATAAGTGTTTTGATAGTTACAAGACACTTCTGTTAAATTAGTAATATAAACTCTGCCAGGAATTTCTTCAGTTTCAGAACGATATAAATTCATATAATAAGTCAACGTTTCAATAGCTTCTGTATTCCACAAATATGTAGTATATTCTGGGAATAATGACAATGCTGTTTCTTCATCGCTAAAGAAATAATGGCCAAAATCAAGGCTGTTTGAAATGGCAACAACGGTTCTGACTGTTGTACCTCCTCTAGTGACATCGTCTTGAAGTTCTGGTATGACATACAGAATGTTTTTGTTTTCAAGTGTGCTGGAGTTATAAACCGCATTAACTTCATTGGATATTTCGTTAAAAGAACGATTGATGTCATTTAAGGTGATATAGCCATCATCAACATTTATTGAAGTCACAATAGTGTCGTATTCTACTTGTGATTTGTTTACGTTGATATTACTATATGTAAAATTCAAGCAAGCAGAAAGATGCCACATTGCGTCATCCGTTGTTAAAGACTCGCCACTTCTGGTGTTTGTTTTCATCTTTCCCATGAAGTTGGTAAGATATTCATCAAGATTTTTCTCTTCATAAATATTGAATGAAGTCTGGTTGTCGCTTCTGCTTACAGGATCTGTATTCTTGTCTTTTTTACATGATTGAGCTGTTACTAATATTAAAGCGAGTATTATAATACATATTTTATTAGTTTTCATAATATAATTTTTGGGGGTTATACAATTTGTAAATTATCTCTTTAAGACGCATAACAATAAAGTCACTGCGTCATTTATATAATGAACTTGTTTTTACCTAATAAAAGAAGTGTTTTCATAACGTCAGCTTTTTTAAATTCCAAGTGTAATTTAAATGAAACTCTTAGTTCAACAGCTTAAATGGTAATTCCATCGTAGACTGTGAAATAGCCGTAATAGATATCGCCATTGCTCAAAATAATGTCTATTCTGTAATAGCCGGTATTTGAAATGTAGATGCATGTAGTGTTAGGACTCGATATCATATTGTCTAATGCAACCATAGCACCGTTGGCATCTCTAATCATGATTTGTGTTATGCCAACATTCTGAAGAATGCTAATGGTTAAAGTGTGGCTCGTAATGTCTACCGAAATAGGTGGGTTACGATATTCCGATCCATTCAAAGTGTTGGTGTAAATTTTTTCTATTTCAACACCATCTTTAGTTGATGATTGTTTTGCCTCTATTATTAATGTACTTTGTAGAAGCAATGCGAAAAGCAATGTAAATGTTAATTTTTTTGTCATGGTATTTTCATTTTTAAAATTCATGACATAAAATTAGACCATGATTTTTCTTTTGTCAAGAAAAAAGATGTTACTTTTTGGGGTGTATTTTGTTGTTAAATCATTGATTTTAAACAGTTGTGGAATGGACGGCATTTTTCATGAATATATAAAGGTCTTCATTTTCTCCTATATTCATTATATTTTTAATTTTGTTCAATCTATCCCAGATGGTTTTTCTATTTTTCCCTAAGAGATATTGAAATTTGTTCTTTTCAATATTAAGAAGCAATAGGCAGATATAATAAAAGTCGTCCTTTTTCAATTTAGGGTATTTGCATTTTAAGCTTTTTGTTATGTTGCCTAGATTTTCATTTGCAACTTCCAGAAGTAATGCAAGTTCGCTTTCTGACAGTGCTGTGAAATCGGATAATTTTCTATTTGATATTTTCTGACATATTGCAGAATTATAATAGGCCTCAAAATCTATTTTATTGTTTGTTTTTGCTTCTTGAAGTTCTTTTCTTCTAAGTTTGTCATTAAATTCAGAAATTTCTTTTTCTTTAGAATCTAAAGTGTCTACAAGTTCTTTATTAGTACGTTTATATTTATACCTTATAAGTATTATTACAATAAATGCCAAAACTAAAGACATACTTATAATAATACATAATTCCCTTTTGTTCTTTAATGTTTCTTTTTCATTCTTACGTTCTTGATATTCGTCATATACATCTCGAATTTTTGTTTTTTCAATGCTTTTATGAGTATTTTGGATAGACAATTGTGAAGTTATATTATCATAATATGCTTTCTTTTCGGAGTTTTTTAATATATCATATATTGCAGATAATCTTGTAGCTGACAAATATTGAGTATAGTAATTTTGGCTTTTAAGACTTAAATTCAGGTAATATATAGCTGAATCATATACTTTATCTTCAAAAAGCATATATCCTAAGGTTCCGTAATATGATTCTTGGACAATATTGTTTTTTATTTTATGTATATTGTTGTTAATCAGTGTATATGCACTATCTTTTTCTCCTTTTTCAAATAGTATCAGAGCAATGCATTTTTCAATATCTGATTTGTTGAAAATATCAGAATTTGTTTGTAGTGATTTATTGTAATAATATAATGCACTGTCGGTGTTATTGTGAAAACGATATGTGTTTCCAATAAGTTTAAATATTATTGCTTTTGACTGATTATTATTAAGCAGTTCAATATATTTCAATGCATATTCGAATTTTGTTCGAGCTAAATCTATATGTGTGTTATCTAGAAACAGTTCTCCTAGGCGAGTATAGATTAGAGAAATTAATTTTATTTTTTCGTAATCAAAATCCTTGCGTTGGATTGGTTTATGCGTTGATAAGACTTCAAGAGCTTTCAGATAATGTTCGCAAGCGTCTACAATATTATCGCGTTCGCTTAATCCTACTGCATAATAATAATGTGCTTTGGCGCGGAGATAGTCAGGAATTATGAGTGTGGAGTTAGGAGTTTTTTCTGATTCAATATAGTTGACAATAGCCTTAACATCATCGAAGTTGGATTGAGGGAGGTAGTTTTTGTAAAGAGCTTCAGCGAGGATGATAGAATATTCTATGTTGCTGAGGTTTTGAGTTGCTGAATCGCTAAGTTTTTGAGATTCTGAGTTTTTGAAATTCTGAAGTTTTAACAACGCTGTTTCTGGGTCAGTTTGCATCAATGCTCTAACCTCTTCAAATTCTGGCGAGAGATGGTTTTCTTTTTTCGTCTCACACGACACGAAGGATAACAACAGCAATATGATGTAGAATGGCTTTTTCATGAGGACAAAGATATGAAAAAGACGACAAGTCTACAAGTTTTTTAAGGGAACTAAGGGTATGAGGGTATGAGGAACTAAGGGTATGAGGGTATGAGGAACTAAAGGTATAAGGAACTAAGGGTATGAGGAACTAAGGGTATGAGGGATTTTATTTCCTCAATTCCTCAAATCCTCAGTTCCTCAGTTCCTCAAATCCTATTTCTTGATGAATTTTTCGGTATAATAAGTTCCGTTGCTGAGTTGGATTTTGATAATATGGATTCCCTTTGGTAAGAAGTCAATGTTGATATTATCTAATTTATCATCTTGACATTTAAGCAGACGTCCGTCAGCGGCATAAATCTTAATTTCTTCACAGGTGATGTTTTCTGGAAGTTGTAGCGATATGACATCTTTTACAGGATTTGGGAACAATTTGATAATTGGCATCTCTTGATTATCAACATTATTATCAAAATTTTTCTGTCCGAACGCTAAAGGGTAATCGGGAATAGTGCAGTATGCCATATCATGCAGTGTCATTATAGCTTTATAAGCATCTTTAGGATTATTATAATCAGGATAACCTGATGTTATAGAATACGACAACCATCCATAACAATATCCTTTGTCTGTTAAATTACGAAAAGCAATTCCTTTTACATTTATTTTAGGTTCATTTCCTAAATTAATAAGATAAATTTCAGTCTCATCCACATAATTGAGTAAAGATGGATCTGTGATAGAGTCATTATAGTTAGCACATTTCCAATTGTCATTAGACTCTGCATTAACCCACATAATGCTTTTTGCATTATGTTCTGCATAAAATCTAAAATCCCATACATTATCATAATTTATATCAATTGAAAAATTAAAAATAGTATCATAATTTTCAGGTTTCTCGCAATACCAGAAAACACATTCAGCATATTTTTCAATGATACTATCTGGTTCGAAATCGGTATAGATAATACTTCCTCTTTCTTGGGAAACAAGAGGAAAAGACAATAAGCTTATGAGTAATGTTAGTAGTAATGCTTTTGTTTTCATAATTTTTGTTTTAAAATGTTATTTATAGTGGTTCTTTTTGCAACATCTCTACTACTATCTCCTAAACCTATACCTCACCGTCAGTTCATCCTTATCAGGTTCCGGCACGTCCCAATAAGGCTTCTGCGTCTCCGGATCTATATCGTCTGTGTCTGTGTCTGAGTCAGTGTCTGAGTCAAAGTCAGTGTCAGTGTCTCTTTGTGGTCCTTCATTCTTATAAAATATCGCAAGCACTATTCCCATGACGAAACCGCTGAGATGTCCTTCCCATGAGATGTTGTTTTCGATGGCGTATTTCGGATACAACCCCCAAACGAGACTGCCATATAAAAATACCACGACAAATGATATTATTATCAGCCTTTTGTTTCTTCTTATAAAACCGCTCAGCATGAGGAAAAACGTGAGTCCGTACACCAAGCCGCTGGCTCCTATATGGACGCCGCCACGCGCTCCGCACCACGTCAATAATCCGACGGAGAATATTAACATAAGGAGTATCTTGCTTGCTATAGGACGATAGAAATAATATAGTGAAGTTCCCAATACCAGCATCGGGAAAGTATTTGCGAAGAGATGTTCCCAGTCGCCGTGTATGAAATGAAAGAGAATTATTCCTGGTATGCCTTCAGGGCTGACAGGCTTCACACCAAGAAAAGAAAAATCAAGATGAAAAACAGTTTCAACTATTTTCACCAGCCACATCAGCGCTACTAATATTATCGGTATGATTGTGCTGGCTACAAGAAACCGTTTGTCGTCTTGATTTTCCATGTTTTGCAATGAGCTTTGAGCTATGAGCAAAGAGCTTTGGATGCAAGGCTCATAGCTTACATTAATTAGTTTTAAACTTATACTTAATTTCTTTAAGGTCTTCGTTTGCCTTAGCGATTTTTTTCTTGAGACCTTCTTTGTAGTCGACTACTTTCTTAGCAATCTCAGCATCGGCTGTTGCAAGGATTTGAGCTGCGAGTATAGCTGCGTTGAGAGAAGCGTTGATACCTACTGTAGCGACAGGGATTCCTGGAGGCATTTGTACTATTGAGAAGAGAGCGTCCATTTCCATGTTAGTCTTGACTGGGATACCGATGACTGGTATTGGAGTCATAGCGGCGATGACGCCTGGAAGGTGAGCTGCCATGCCAGCGGCTGCGATGATAACCTTAATGCCGCGTGCTTGTGCGCCACGAGCGAATTCTTCAACTAACTCTGGAGTGCGGTGTGCGCTCAAGGCATTCATTTCAAATGGAATGCCCATCTCGTCTAAAAATTTGATGCCAGCTTCTAAAACAGGAAGGTCTGAAGTGCTTCCCATAATGATACTTACTATTGGATTCATATTATTATGCTTTTTTGCAAAGATAATAAAAATGGCTAATGGCTAATGGCTAATGGCTAAAGTTTTTTTACTAAGGCTGTTGACCATTGACTGTTGACTGTTGAACCATAAAAAAAGTCGTGAAGATTTTTTCTCCACGACTTTAGTTCAAAAGCTAAAAGCCAAAGGCCTTAGTTTATTTGATTTTCTTCTCGATTACTTGAAGAACTTCTTTAGTATCAGTATTTGCAACGTAAGCGATGATATAACATTGTTCTGCGTTATAAGCTTCGTCCAAAGTAACTGAATAAGACTTCTTGATTTGGTCTTCTGGAGCGAGTGCTGTTGTATTGAGTTCTTCTCCCCATGTGCCGTTTAAAGTCTTACGGAAGACATGACGATGTACGAAATTTTCGTCATCACCTGTTGGTAAAAGTTGTTTTCCAACGATGCTATCTTCCATGACACAAACCGTAAGGCTGTATGTATCTGGCAACTCAACCAATGCTTTAGATGTAACGTCAACTTTCAAGTTACGTGTTGCTTCATCGTATTCAACATTAGAAGCCATGCCAACTGCAGACTCTTCTTGAAGTGCTGAAGCAACTGCATCGGCCCAGTCTGTTGAAGGGAATGCATAAACACCGCCATCTGATTTACGGTTTATAGTACCAATAGGGTTGCTATCGAATCCAAAGAAGCTATACCATGCGTCGCCTTCTGTTGTTTTGAAGTTAGGATAACCACCGATAGGAGCTGACAAGAAGCCAGAGTGAACACCGAGAACTACAACACTATGACCATATTGTTTTTGTATGTTCAATGCTATTTCACCAGCAGCTGGACAGTTGTTGCATCTAACACCTGTATAGTCTTCCAAAAGAACACATTTAGATGTTGTGAAGTCACCTGTCTCACCTGGTTCAACTGGTTCACCTGGTTGTTCAGGAGGTGTTGTACCGCCATTATTTTTGATGTAATCTTGTTCGTCAATAACATCACATGCAACCATTCCCATCATTAAGAATGAAACTGCTAATATGCTTAATATTTTCTTCATTTTTTAAATATTTAGAATGATGTTGTAATTGATAATGAGAAACCGCTTGAAGCTGGAACAACACGACATACACCGCCTACGCAGACCATACCTTCGCTTTGACGACCGCCTGTGAGAACGATTCTTGTTGATTCCTTGATGTAACCAACAGATGCTGTGTAGTAATGGTCACGATTGCCAGCGATAGGGTTACCGTAGTTGTATTTGTCAGCCACAGAAACGAACCATTTAGGAGCGATAGTGTATTCAACTAAAGCTGCTGCCCAGTTACCTCTTTTCTTATAGACGTCTTCGTGACCGAATGTTGATTCTTCTGTTGTGTTGCCTTTGTTGATATTATCCCACAAGTGTTGTAATTCAAAACGGACGCTTTGTTTGCTTGTGATTCTGTATGACAAGTCAACGAAAGCGATGTTAGCTTTAACAACAGGAGCTCCTGGGTGGTTTTCGATGATGTCCATATCGTAATACAAGTTGATGTATTGAGCGATAAGTTTCCATTTCTTGTTCAAACGTCTTTCGAGTTCGATGTTGAAGTCGTGGAAGAACTTACGATCGCCAACAGCAAAGAATGGAGATGTGTAACCTAATGTTCCGCTGTTGCCTGCGATATGTGTAGGAGCTTCTTGTCCTTCTGCGAGTATGTAATTTCTCTTGATGTCATTAACCATGCTGAAGTCAGCAGTGATTTTTGTACCATATTTACCACCGATGATGGTGTTCTTTGGAATTGTGTAGTTGACTTGCAACTGCATTGCCATTTCACCGAGAGGTTGTGTTGCATATGAATAAATTGCAGGAAGACTGTGTGTATGAGTGTAGTTGATTGGAGGGATGAAGTTGATATCTAAATCGTTCTTCACGCCTTTATAATCTGACTTGAAGCTCATATTGTCAACACGTTTAACCTGAGCGATAACGCCAAAGCCTTTTTGAGAATATGATAAAGAAGCGAGGATAGCTTGACCAGCATTGAATGTATAGTTATTGAATGCTGAAGGGTCATTAATCTTATATGCATATTCTGTTGTGAAAGCGAAACGACCATAGCCTAAGTTAACGCGACCGTCGAAAGCACCAACGTTTTCAGGAATTGTATAAGTTGTGTTGGTATTCTTTTGGTATTTACTTACGAAGCTACCACCAACTGTTGCTCTGAACTTGGTGTTGTTCAATGTTTCGAAACTTTGGTTAAGGTCCCATTCGCCATCGATACCACGAACGACACCTCTTTTTGCTGCATCGCCATATTCAACCCAATACAATCTTTGTTTACCGAATAAAGCTTTCAAAGTAACACCTGCTGCTGGACGATAGATGACTCTCATACCACGAAGTGCATTATCAAAACCTAATGCCCATTCTTCGTAAGTTCTGAAGATGAAACCATTACCGAATTGGTCGTAAATGTCACCGAGAGTAACAGCTACTGTACCATTATCGTATGATGCATAGTAGTTAGCGATACCGAATCCTTGTAATCTTGTATCGAAACCTGACAATGGAGTTTGGAAAGCTTCATAACGAATACCTGCTGTAAAATTACCTAATGAGTAATTAATTTTACCGAAGCCATTGAGACCTACTTTTTGTCCTTTTATGGTTTCTGAGGTAATGCCGATTGCTTCATCAACTTTGTAATATTGTCCGTCAATTTGGAAACTGCCGTTTACTTGTGAGTTTTCAATTTGAGCGAACAATGTTGTGGCACAAAATACAAATGCCAACGATAATAAAATACGTCTCATTGTTCAGAGAATTTCAATTATTATTCAACGAGTTTTAAAATTTCTTCGTAGAGTTCTTCTTCAGCACCTTCGAAGTAACCAGTGTGTTGGTAAACCATTTTGCCGTTACCGTCGAATAAGAATGTGTGAGGAGGATTGCTTACGTTCATAGCTCTAGCTAAGTCTTTGTTAACGTCTAACAAAACGTCGAATTCCCAACCTTTACCTTCTACGAAAGGTTTGATACGTGGAGTTGAACGTGAGTCGTCGATAGAAACTGCGAAGATTTTAACGCCTGTTTCGTCTTGCCAGTCTTGATAAATTTCGCTTAATGCATTGTGTTCTTTAACGCATGGTCCGCACCATGTAGCCCAGAATGTCATTACGAATGGTTTGCCATCGTTTTGTAATTCTGTGATGTTGATTGTTTCACCATCGAGATTTTTAAGTGTTACATTTGGCAAATCTGATTGTGCCTTTGCGCCTAAGAAAAGAACGCTTAAAAATAACAATACTAATGTCTTTTTCATAGTTTAATTTAATTAAGGTTATACAATATATACTTCTAATAATTTACATTCTTCGTTTGTTGAAATGATGTCGACTTTATTGACGACATTTGGAACGAGGATACACTCTCCAGTTTTTACAAGTTCTGTGCCACCTTCGTAAGATAAAATGAAACTTCCAGAAACGCTCATCAAGATTACAAATGAGTCTAATTCTGAATAATCCTTTTTAAGTGCCGACTCAGCATCGAGTTTAATCAAATTGGTTGTGAAATAAGGACATTTCACCAAGTTGACTGTAGCGTTCTTGATTTTCTTGTCGTATTTGACTTTGCCGCTATCTTCCTTTTTGAAGTTGATAGTAGCGAGAGACTCGTCGATGTGGAGTTCGCGTTGCATTCCGTAACGGTCGATTCTGTCCCAGTCGTAAACGCGGTAAGAAGTGTCGCTAGTCTGTTGAATTTCAGCAACCATACAACCTGCTCCGAGAGCGTGAATTTTTCTTGCTGGGATAAAGAAAGTATCGTCATTCTGAACTTTCTCATAATTAAGCAAATCGCCCACAGTCTTGTCTTTTATCGCTTGTTCAAATTCCTGAGGAGTTACGTCTTTGTTGAAACCAGAAACGAGACCAGCGTCTTTGTCTGCATTCATGACGTACCACATCTCTGTCTTGCCGTTATGCAAACCTATTTTTTGTGCTAAATCATCATCAGGATGCACTTGAATTGAAAGATTATCAAGAGGGTCGATGATTTTAACCAATAAAGGAAATCTTTCACCAAATCTGTTAAAGACTTCATCACCAACCAAATCACCCATGAAAGTTTCAATAAGGTCATTGAGTTCATCGCCAGCGAAATCACCATTTGAAACTATGCTATTTTGACCTTCGAGACCTGAAAGAAGCCATGCCTCACCGCAGTTCATCAAATCGCCAAAATCTTGATTTAGAACAGTTTTAATGTGCTGTCCTCCCCATATTTTCTCAAAATATGCAGGAGTAAACTTTAAAGGATATAAAATACTCATTAACGTTAATTTAAGGTACAAAGATAATACTTTTCTTTTTTGTGGAAATATTAAAGCTATTAAAAAATTATTTTTACTTTTGAAGCAGATTGTGTAAGTTGCTAAGTTACTAAGATACTAAGTTGCTAAGATAATGGTATACAAAGCACTCAGTAACTTAGCGACTCAGCAACTCAGTAACTCAAAAAAACATGAAAACACTTGAAAAACTTAGAGATAAATTAAATAAAAATGCTGAATTATCGGGACAGGAAAAAGAGACTAATAAGATTATAAATAAGTTTCTAGAAAAGACAAATCCTGATGTTCTTCATAAAAATGTTGGCGGCTACGGCATTGTCGCAATATACAAAGGTCTCGAAGAAGGCAAAAACATTTTATTCCGTGCCGACATTGACGGACTTAATATTCCGTTGGAATGTCTAAAGACAAATGACAAAAGTCTAAAGGAAGAGTTCAAAAGCCTTAGTTCAAAAGCCTTAGTTCAAAAGCCATATTCCCATCGCTGTGGTCATGACGGACATGCCACTATTTTGTGCGGACTCGCGATGCGTTACGGAAAGAAACGTCCAGAGAAAGGCAACGTGATTCTTTTGTTTCAGCCTGCAGAAGAGACAGGCGAAGGTGCGTTGGCAGTCATCAACGACCCATTATTCAAGGAAATAAGAATCGACATGGCGTTTGCCTTGCACAACCTTCCAGGTTATGCCAAGCATCAGATTGTCTTGAAGAAAGGATGCTTCGCCTCTGCTTCTTTAGGATTGAAACTCATCTTCGACGGAGCGACCTCGCACGCCTCGCAACCAGAGAAAGGCAACAACCCACAGCGTGTGGTCACGACTCTGCTCGATGCCTTCCAGAAGAAATACGAAAATCTTAAAAGAGACAAATTCCATACAACACTCACGGTGACACATGTCACTATCGGAGAAGAGACATTCGGCGTCACGCCAGGACACGCAGAGATTTGGCTCACTTTGAGAAGTCAAGACGATAAATCGTTACAAAATCTTACCGACAGCACGATTGCATTATCGGAATACGTCGCCAAAGAATTCAAGTTGAAGTTTTCTCACAGCATACACGAAGCCTTTGCTGCGACGATGAACTCCAGTCGAGAGACAGAAGTCGTTGAGCAAGCGGCTAACGATTTAAAATTATCAGTAAACGTTATAAAAGAACCGTTCCCATGGTCGGAGGACTTCGGACGCTTCGGAAGCATCTGTCCGGTCTGCCTCTTTGGATTAGGTTGCGGCTTTGAACACGAACCACTTCACAGTCCAGTTTATGATTTTGAAGACGAGATTATTGATACTGGAGTTGAGATATTTTATCAGTTAGGAATTAGGAGTTAGGAATTAGGAGTTTTTTGTTCAAAAGCCAATAGCTTTAGTTCAGAAGCTGCCAATGCGTTAGGGATTGAAGCGGCATCCTTTGCGAGCGGAGCGAGCAAAGATATAGCGGAAAGCCCGACGGCTTTGCCGGAACGCCATAAATTCAATTCATAATTCATAATGCATAATTCATAATTAAAAGTTAGCTGTCAGTGTCAGAGTTCAGTGTCAAAGTTCAGAGTCAGAGTTCAAAAAAAACTTGTTGTCTTGTTGTCTTATAGTCTTGTTGTCTTTTTTATTATATTTGCGAAATAAAATTACTCTCATGAAAGTATGTGTTTTTTGCGGTAGCAGCATGGGCAACGACCCAAGATATAAAGAAGCTGCTGAACGATTGGGCGAGGTTCTTGCTCAACACGACTGCTCATTATATTACGGCGGAGCTAGCGTCGGACTGATGAAAATCATAGCCGACAAGATGTTGGAAAACGGCAAGGAAGTCGTAGGCATCATTCCTAAATTAATCTGCGACATGGAGATAGCTCACGAAGGCGTGACAAAAATGATTGAGACAGAGTCGATGTCGGAACGCAAATTGATGCTGATTGAAGAATCCGATGCATTCATCGCGATGTCCGGAGGTTTCGGCACTTTAGACGAGATATTTGAAGTGGTAGTGCTGAACCAATTACGCATTACCGACAAACCAATCGCTCTTTACAACACCTTGAATTATTACGACAAACTGATAGAATTCATCGACCATGCTGTAAGTCAAGGTTTTATCCGTAAAGAACACCGCGACAACCTCATCGTCAGCGACGACCCAGAAATTTTATTTAAAGAATTAAGCAAACACAAATCTATCGGCATCGACCAATGGATTAAAGATATTAAAGAAGAAAGCCATGAGCTGTGAGCAGTGAGCAATGAGCAGTGAGCAAATGAATAAATTCATGGTTTCAACCCAACAACCCAACAACTTAACAACTTAGCAACTTAGTAACTTAGCAACTCAAAATATGAACATAATCGGAATCACAGGAACAATAGGCGCTGGCAAAGGCACCATCGTTGATTATCTCGTAAAAGAAAAAGGCTATGTACATTATTCAGTGCGTGCATTTCTCGCAGAAGAAGTACAGAAAAGAGGCCTTGAAGTCAACCGCGACACTCTCACTGAGGTCGGCAATGATTTAAGAGCAAAACATTCGCCAAGTTATATAGCGACGCAACTTTATGAAAGAGCATTCGCCACAGGCAAGAACGCCGTGATTGAGAGCATCCGTGCTATAGGCGAAGTGAACGCGCTCCGCTCGAAAGGCAACTTCTATCTCTTCGCCATTGACGCTGACCAGGAAGTGCGTTACCAACGTATTCGCGAGAGAAAGTCAGAGACAGATTCCGTCAGCTTCGAGACATTCGTCGCAAACGAAGCACGCGAGATGAATTCCGACGACCCAAACAAACAAAACCTCGCCGCTTGTATCAAAGAAGCGAATTTCTTATTCGTAAACGACGGTTCCATCGACGACTTACATAAAAAAGTAGAAGAAGTATTAAATAAAATTGGCGAACAAGAATACAAACGTCCTTCATGGGACGAGTATTTCATGAACCTCGCCGACACCGTAGCGGAACGCGCCACATGTAATAGAGGAAGAAGTGGCTGCGTTATCGTCAAAGACCGTCAGATTTTAGTGACAGGCTACGTCGGCGCACCAACAGGATTGCCACATTGCGACGAAGTAGGTCACCTTTTCAAGAAGATGATTCACGAAGACGGTCATATCACACAACACTGCGTGAGAACCGTACACGCCGAGCAGAACGCCATCGCTCAAGCAGCAAGAAGAGGCATCGCTTTGGAAGGAAGCACATTATATTGCAGAATGACGCCATGCAGGACATGCGCGATGTTGATAATCAACTGTGGCATCGTGAGAGTCGTCTGTCAAAGAAAATACCACGACTGCGCAGAGTCGGAGGCGATGTTCAAGAGTGCAGGAATCCAGCTAGAATATATTTACGAAGAAGTACAGCAGTACGATAAGCAGTAAAGACAACAAGACAACAAGTCTATAAGTCTATAAGTAGAGACGTGTCGACGACATAAAAGATAAATAATATGTCGTTGATGCGTCTTTTTTAGTTAGGAATAAAGTAGAGACGTTTCAATGTTTCCATAAAAATTAACACACATTGAAGCGTCTAATGAATTAGAATTTATTATAGAGTATAAAAAATACGCGAAAATACTTGTGATTCGTGGAGACAAAAAACGTGATTCGTGGAAACAAAAAAAAGAGGACACTTTTCAGTATCCTCTTCGTAGTAGCGGGGACAGGATTTGAACCTGCGACCTCCGGGTTATGAGCCCGACGAGCTACCAGACTGCTCTACCCCGCATCATGAACTTCAAAAAAAACAAAAAATTTGTTTTTGTTTGCGAGTGCAAAGATAAATCAATTTTCTTTACAAGTCAAGTTTTTTTTCATAAAAAAAGTACGCTATAAAATCAGGAGATAAATAACAGATTATCAATACATTTATAATTTATCCACCACATAATAACTTTAATTTTCTATACTTTATACTATCTAAAAACATCTAAATTAATTCCGTAAGTCCATTCAATATAGTCGATGGAACCTATATGAACCTTCATGAAAGCTCCTACAAATTGATTGTTTTTTGTTCCAAAATAATATTTAAGACCAAGTCTTTCGTAATAGTTAGTATATGCACTTGGCAGATATTGGGATTCAAAAGGTGTTGTGCCAGAGAGACCCCATGACTTTTTCTCGTCGGTTCCTTTGTAAATGCCATGATATAAGTAATATGACAATCCTACGCAGAAAGCGACTTTGTTGTACAAAACTTCAAACATGGCTGAAGCAGCCAAATGCATTGAGTTTATCGGTCTGTATTCGCATAAAGGAACGTTTAAGATACCTGCTTCGTAATTGTCTTTGGCTTGTAAATATTTCACTTTTGTCTCACCGGTATAGCATAAGTCTAAGCCCACGTCATATCTGAACATTGGATGAAAATGACGTGAGACACCTATTCTGAAAGTGTTGCCCAAATAATATCCAGGTTCGCTGGCAATCTCTCCATTACGTCTGGTGGTAGTCTGTAAGAATCCCGGCGCCTCGCTGAGGAAAATATATGTCTTCTTCTTAAATGGTTCCCATTCGCTATAGGCGAAATCTTCTCTTCCGTTGATGTTATAGCGACAATTCAGCTGATAGCCATACACGTTGACACCATTATTAGGTAATACTATAGCTCCGTTAGAAGAATGTGCAAACCAGAAACGCAATCCCAAGTCCATGTTGCGACTTATTCTGAAAGTAGGTCCGACATCCAATCCTAAATGAACATTAACTAAAGAACCGATGAACTCGTTGCCATATTTTGGCCATAACGAAAGACCTACGAGAATGTCGTAGTCAAACGACCAACTGCGACCTCTGTAAAAGTTACCGTTGATAAAACCGCCTACTGAATAGCAATCGCCTATGGTATTGACATATTCTGTAACGGGAAGACCATTGGCATCGCGATGCTCATATTTTGCACTGTCGATGGTGTTATGCTCGTAGCGGAAAAATAAACCGTATGATGGAAAATTGAAACGCTGTTCCCATTCTTTCTTTCCTGTCGTCTGATAACCGACATGCAAGTCGAAATTATATTGATGGCTCTCGGCGAGATAGTTGTGACGTTTCTCGAAAGGAATATATGTTCCGTAACGCACAGCCGGCTCTATATACCACTGGGAAAATTTATTTTTGGCATCATCTTGAGCTTTTACTTGTGCTAATGAAGGTAAAGTTATAGAAATGATTAAAAATGATAACAACAAAAATCTCTTCATCACAAAATGTTTATTATTTTTGCGTTCAAAGATACTAAAAGAAACAATCTAAGTTTTTAAAAAAATAAACATGAGTCACAAAGCAGGTTATGTAAATATTATTGGAAAGCCAAATGTCGGAAAATCAACGCTTATGAACGAATTTGTAGGCGAAAAAATTTCTATCGTAACATCAAAGGCACAGACCACAAGACACCGAATTTTAGGTATTGTGAATGGTGATGAGTTCCAAATTGTGTTCTCAGACACCCCTGGAATCATCAAAAATCCAGCTTATAAGATGCACGAAGTGATGAATCAGTTCGTAAATGTCGCTTTCATCGACGCCGATTTGATACTTTATGTCGTCGACATCACAGACAAAAAAATCGATGAAAAGACAGTAGAGCGTCTCCAAAAAATCACCGACATTCCAGTCTTCGTTTTATTAAACAAAATAGATTTATCAGATCAAGAAGGTGTGATGAATGCAGTCAACTTCTGGCAAAATGCGCTTCCAACAGCGACCATCTTCCCTATCTCGGCACTTCATCATGCTAACATAAAACATATCTTCGACTGCATTTTGGAAAAACTTCCAGAATGTCCGCCTTATTTCCCAAAAGACGAGCTCACCGACAGATCGATGCGTTTCTTCATTTCTGAAATAATCAGAGAAAAGATTTTGCTCATCTACAAGCAAGAAATCCCTTATTCTGTAGAAGTCGTTGTTGACGCTTACGAAGAAAGCAGCAAGATGATTAACATCAGAGCTACGATTTACGCATCACGCGATTCACAAAAAGCAATATTAATAGGTAAGGCAGGCTCTGCTATCAAGAAACTCGGCATTATGTCGAGAGGCGACATCGAAGAATTCACAGGCAAGAAAATCTTCCTCGACCTTAACGTGAAAGTCAGCAAAGACTGGCGCGACAACGAAGCCGAGCTGAAGAACTTCAATTATGAAGCTTAATCTAATTCATAATTCATAATGCATAATTCATAATCTGTGAACAATTGTGAATTAAGAATTGTGAATTATGCATTATTTTTATTATCTTTGCAAATCACAGAAATTTAATTGATATGAGTAATATTGTTGCAATTGTAGGAAGACCTAACGTAGGTAAATCAACATTTTTCAATCGTTTAGTTCAAACACGTCAAGCCATTGTTGAAGAGACAAGCGGCGTAACTCGTGACCGTCATTATGGACACAGCGACTGGAATGGAAAGTCATTTACCGTGATTGATACAGGTGGTTATGTCGTCGGTTCTGACGATATTTTTGAAGGAGAAATTAGGAAACAGGTCGACCTCGCCATTGACGAAGCCGATGTAATCATATTCGTCGTTGACGGCAAAGACGGACTTCATGTCCTTGACGAAGAAGTTGCTTTGATATTACGCCGTAGCAAGAAAAAAGTGATTCTCGCAGTCAACAAAACCGATATTCCTAACAAAGAAAGCAATGTCGCCGACTTCTACACTTTAGGTCTTGGTGACATCTTCGCATTCTCAGCGATGACAGGAACAGGCACTGGCGAACTTCTCGACGAAGTCGTGAAACACCTTCCTAATGAGACAACCGACACATACGAAGGACTTCCTCGTTTCGCTCTCGTCGGCCGTCCTAATGTAGGAAAATCATCAATGATTAACGCTTTCCTCGGTCACGACAGACATATTGTGACAGACATCGCAGGAACCACACGCGACAGTAACAACACTCGCTTCAATGCTTTCAATATGGACTTCGTCCTCGTTGACACAGCAGGTCTCCGCAAAAAGAGCAAGGTTTCAGAAAATATAGAATTCTATTCAGTAATGCGTTCAATACGCGCCATCGAAGAATGCGACGTAGCAGCTCTCATCATCGATGCGACACAAGGCTTCGAAGCTCAAGACATGAACATCTTACGTCTTATTGAAAAGAATAAAAAAGGCCTCGTCGTCATCGTTAACAAATGGGACTTAGTCGACAAAGACTCAAACACACACCTTCAATATGAAAAGATGATCAGAGAAAAGACTGCTCCTTTCACCGATTATCCAATCATTTTCACATCAGCGATAAACCGTCAGAGAACATTCCGCGTTCTTGAAGCTTTGCATCAAGTTTATGAAAACCGCGAACGCAGAATTTCAGTCCGCGAACTCAACGACACCATGTTGGAAATCATCGCTGCTCAACCACCACAAGTGGCATCAAGAAACCGTTATCTCAAGATAAAATATATCACACAGTTGAAGAGTCCAACTCCACAATTCATCTTCTTCTGCAACTTGCCAAAAGACGTCAAAGAATCATACTGCCGTTTCTTGGAAAATAAAATCAGACAAAACTGGGACTTCAACGGAGTTCCAATTCAATTGTTCTTTAGAGAAAAGTAATTTTAGTTAGGAGTTAGGAGTTAGAAGTTAGGAGTAAAGTTCATAATTGGCATACAATATACTTGTTGACTTGTAGTCTTGTGGTCTCGGTGACTTAAATAATATGGAAGAACTCAGAATAGATAAATGGCTTTGGTGTGCGCGTCTTTTCAAGACGCGCACTCTTGCTGCTGACGCTTGTAAAGGCGGCAAGGTAAAAATCGACGACTGTTCCATCAAGCCTTCACGCGATGTAAAAGTCGGGGAAGTGATACAAGTTCAGCTCGGACAGTTACACAAAGTCGTTGAAGTGAAAAGCATTCCTAAGAGTCGTGTTTCCCCAAAACAAGTCGAAGAAGTTTATATCGACAGGACATCAAAAGAAGAATACGAGAGAATAGAATTCCTCCACGCTTTCAAGGTCGAATACCGCGACAGAGGCGCAGGACGCCCGACTAAAAAAGACCGAAGAGAGATTGACAGAATCAAGGAGTTTTAGAACCAATAAACACGAATCGGCACGAAAGGTATTTTTCTCTCGCAAAGGCGCAAAGAAGCGCAAAGAAAAAATCTAAAACCTCTGCGTAACTCCGCGACT
This sequence comes from Bacteroidales bacterium, assembly GCA_017381865.1. GTDB lineage: Bacteria > Bacteroidota > Bacteroidia > Bacteroidales > F082 > Limimorpha. Next base: position 15,372 of record JAFOBJ010000067.1, on the reverse strand, counting down.
CTGCGTGAGAAAAAAAACAGATAATACTCTCGCAAAGGCGCAATGTATCGCAAAGTTTAGACGACATTTTCTTTTTCAGACACCACAGGCGTTAGACAAATTCAGTGCTCATTGCTCGCAGCTTGATGCCCATCGCCTCCAAAGCGTTAGGGATTGGAGCGGCATCCTTTTGGAGCGCAGCGGAAAAAGATATAGCGGAAAGCCCGACGGCGATAGCCGGAACGCCATAAAACAATTCATAATGCATAATTCATAATGCATAATAAATTGATTTTTTTTAGAAATAAAAAAGGCTGCCACAAATGACAGCCCTTCTTTATACATTATTTTTTCATAAATCGTTTCGTAACAATGTTTTCATTGGTCTTTATCACAACAAAATAAACACCAGAATTCAAACCTGAAACATCAATTGAGTTGCCAAGTTGCTGAGTTGCTGAGTTGCTAAGATTTTGAATTCTTCCATAAATATCGAAAATAGAAACTTCATCTATTTCAACTTCAGCCTCGATAATGAGTTCGTCATTAACTGGATTTGGATAAATGCGTAATGATGATGTGAGTTCTTCGATACTTTCTGTTGAAACGAAATTTGCGACCAAGTTTCTATCGCCAACAATTGTGAAAGAATATTTACTTTCTTCAGAAACTATAGTATCATTTTCAGTCCAATTAAGGAATTTATAACCTTCGTTTGGTGTTGCAGTCAAAGTAACTTCGTCACCTTTAGTATAAGTAGCAGCGCCTGTGACTGCACCAGCCTCCTCGATATTTACAGAAAGTGTGACATCATAAAGTTCAACAAATACAGCTGTCAGTGTTTTATCTTCTGTGATTGTAAACACATATTCACTTTCCGTTGAAACCACTTCATCATTTTCAGTCCAGTTGAGGAATTTATAACCCTCGTTTGGTGTTGCTGTCAAAGTAACTTCATCACCGTGAGTATAAGTGTCAGCGCCAGTTACAACGCCAGCGTTTTCTGGATTTATTGTTATTTCTACATTATAAGAAGCAAGCACGAAGTTAGCTCTCAAATTTCTGTCTGTTGTAACAACGAATGAATATTCGCTTTCTGTAGAAACGATTTCAGCATTTTCTGTCCAGTTCAAGAATACATATCCATAGCTTGGGAGAGCCTTCAATGTAACATTTGCATTTTCTTCATAAATACCTGCGCCTTCAACAGAGCCAGTTCCTTCAGGATAAACTGATACTGCCACTTCATTATAGCCATCTTGGACAAAGTAAGCTTCCAATTCTCTATTTATTGCTGCTGTAAAAGAATATTCACTTTCCACAGAAATAATCTTGCCGTTTTCTTTCCAGTTCAAGAATCTGTATCCTTCGTTTGGTATTGCTGTCAAAGTTACTTCATCTTCATTTTTATAAGTTGCAGCTCCTGTAACAGTACCTGCTTCAGACATGTTAATTGCCACATTGATTTTTACGCTATAATCTGGGACATATTTAAACACATCTACAGTAGATGTTGTAATAACACTTTGAGAAGCGCCCGTACCTGCATAAAAGCCAGGAGTTTCATCTGACAAACAAGAGAACCAGAACTCGTTTTTATTCACAGGAGTACTTACAGCGGAGACAAATGTAGCCTCATTCCAATCAGTTTCGAAACCACTATAAAGTTTATTTCCCCAATCAGGCATTTGAATCCATGACGTTGCTTCAACAGGTTTGTAGTTAACAAATATAGATCTCATATAATATTTTGCATTCCACAAAGGTCTGTTCACATCAGGTGCAGAATAAGCGATAGCCAAGTTACCTTCTGGGTCTACAGCGATTGAAGGATAAGCTATGATACCAAACAAGCCCAAGTAATCAGAAGCAGTGTATTGATTGTTGTAATCGAAATAAGCGTAGCCTGCATCTTCATGAGGAGGCATCCATGCACAGAAGTTTGTTGGATCCATTGTGATTAAATCTGAATTAGATTCACTTGGCCACCATAATCTCAAAGCATTTTTAGGGTCATCGTCTTGTGAAGAATGTATAGGTCCTAAAACTCCATTATATTTTGTTGTGTCGTTCCAATAAGCGACGCCGTCTGTCGAAATACCTTTATAGATGCCATATGTCTGACTCAACTCTTTGTGTTCGCACAAATAAACAGAAAGAGCGACGTGTGAAACGCCATCTTTTCCTATCGCCACAGAAACTTGAGCTGGTGCATATAATTGTTCAAACAAAGAATTTTCATCAGTTTCCCAGTTCAATCCATGAATTGGAGATTCCCAAACCATTCTGCTTTCCCATGTCAAACCAGCATCGTTTGATTCATAAAGCATAACGTGTGAACTTACAGCTGCACAATAAACTACTGCTATATTATCACCATTAGCGGAAACTGCATAATCATCTGCATAATAGAAGTTAATATGCAAATCATCCATTTCAAGTGGAGCATATTGCAAATCCCAGTTCACTAGGTCTGTCGAACGAACATAGAACTGAGCTGTGGTTTCATTTCCCGATGATGCTGCAAAGATATGAACGACATCGTTGTTTTCTCCTGTAGTGACGACTCTTGGCCATGCCAATATCATACCATTTTCTATATCTGCAAACTCAGCCACAGTTGGATTTGGAATAGAATGAGGACCATCCCAGGCACCTTCGCCTGCTTTTTCTCTAATCCAGTAGTTAAGACCAGATGTATGGTTAACGAGGATTTCGCCTTCTTTGCCATAAGGAGCTATTGAAGGCCATCCTGTTCTCATGTCCTCACCAGTAGCATTGGCTTCTACTCTCGATGTTGGTGTCTCTCCCCAATTGCTACCATCAAAGAAGTTATATCCAGTACCTCGATCTGGGAAAGACGCATCAGACAATTCATTCGACATTGTGGCAACAATAGCGACATTGCCATTAGCATTCTGATACATACGATTAGATACAAAACCATTAGACTGAAGGTCATAGGTTGTTTCCATAACAGACTGTGCAAATGTTGGCAAAGCAATCATTAGCGCAATAATAAGTAAAAGTTTTTTCATAGACATTTATTTTAATGTTAGGTTTACTGAATGATTAAAAAAAAGATACATAAAGTGCAATTATAAACCTCATGTATCTTTACATATATATTCTAAACTTAATGTAATTGTGCCTGTTACATTGCGATGGGGTGGTAAATTTAAAGCCGTAGTTTTTCATTTATCTATATTTTATGGTCCACAAATATAAACTTTTTTTATAATTTTAACAAATTCTAAACAAACTTTCATTGCTTCATAATGTTTTTAAGTCAATACTAATTTAAACTTAAAAAACAATATTATGAAAGATTTGAATTTCAGACATGGAGACGCCAAGAGTGATGTCTTCGGAACAGATGCAATGGTAAATCCATCACCAGTAGACAGAATTCCTGATGCTCCAACAACTCCTCAAGTTGCTTATCAAATGGTTAAAGACGAGACATTTCCACAGACGCAGCCTCGACTCAACCTTGCTACTTTCGTCACCACATATATGGACGACTACGCAACAAAATTAATGAATGAAGCTATCAGCATCAATTATATCGACGAGACCGAATATCCTCGCGTTGCCGTGATGGGACAGAAATGTATCAACATTCTCGCAAACTTATGGAACAGTCCCGAAACCAACAAATGGAAGACTGGCGCGCTAGGCATTGGTTCTTCGGAAGCCTGTATGCTCGGCGGCGTAGCAGCATGGATGCGCTGGCGTAAAAGAAGAATGGAACAAGGCAAGCCTTACGACAAGCCTAACTTCGTGATTTCCACAGGTTATCAAGTAGTGTGGGAGAAATTTGCTCAGCTATGGCAAATCGAGATGAGAACAGTGCCGCTCACAACAGAAAATCCTACATTAGATCCTAAGAAAGCCATCGAGATGTGCGACGAAAACACAATCTGCATCGTCCCTATCGCAGGCTGCACCTGGACTGGCATGAACGACGACTTTGAAGCCATCGACAAAGCTGTCACCGAATTCAACAAGAAGACTGGCAACCAACTCTGTATCCACGTCGACGCAGCATCAGGAGGTTTCATCCTGCCATTCCTCAAGCCTCACGTCAAATGGGACTTCAGATTAAACAACGTACTGTCAATCAGCACATCAGGTCACAAATACGGACTCGTATATCCAGGCTTGGGCTGGGTCATCTGGAAAGACAAGAAATATCTGCCTTCTGAAATGGCATTCAGCGTCAACTACCTCGGCGCCGACATTACACAAGTAGGTCTTAATTTCTCACGACCAGCAGCCCAAGTCCTGGGACAATATTATCAATTCATCAGATTAGGATTCCAAGGCTACAAGGCAATTCAGCAGAACTCAATGGAAATAGCGGAATATCTCCACGAAGAAATCGGCAAGATGCCTCAGTTCAAAAACTACAGCAGCGAGCTCGTCAACCCGTTGTTCATCTGGTCGTTGAATCCTAAATACGATAAAGTCGCCAACTGGACCTTGTACGACTTACAATACAAGTTACAACAAAACGGCTGGATGGTTCCAGCGTATACATTGCCGAAGGATTTAGAGCAATGTGTCGTCATGAGAATTGTCTGTCGTCAAGGTTTCAGCCGCGACATGGCCGACATGCTCCTAACCGACATCAGGATGGCCGTCGCCGAACTGGAAAAGCTCAGCTACCCTACACAATCGCGAGTTGAAGTCAATAGGAATGTACATCCTAAACAAAGCTTCAACCACGGAGGGAAGAAGAGTCACTAAGTCACCTAGACACTAAGTCTCTTAGTTAAAATCTAAGAAGTTCAAAACCTCAGAATCTCATGACGTTAAGTCTGAGATTCTGAGGTTTTATGTTAAAACATTTTAACACTCTCGCAAAACAGAATGCAATATTCAAAAAATCTCTGTATCTCTGCGAGAGAATGTTATTTATTTTTTCTTACATTTGCTTCGTAAAAACTAAGGTTTTGTACGGACGTGTCAATGATGGCATTAATATATTGAAACCGTATTTATTTATATAATTACATCATTGACGCGTCTCTACTAGACAAACTCAGATTTAAAAAATGATAAACAAAGTATATAAATTCGGCGGTGCGTCAGTGAAAGATGCTAATGCTGTTAGAAACTTAAAAAATATTCTTGAAAAAGAAGACAGAAGCGATTTGTTGCTCGTCATCTCCGCTATGGGAAAGACAACTAACGCTATTGAGAAAGCTCTTGCCGACTTCCGAGCAAATAATGGTCACCTCGAGATAAGCGCAATCAGCGAGATTATTGAATATCATGAAAATATCATGACAGAATTGTTCGATGGCAATACCAGTCATCCTATTTTCGAGACTATGACAAATCTATTTCTAGATTTATATCTCAACCTTCAAGAAACTGGTTTTGATTATGATTATCAATATGATAACACCGTAAGTTTCGGCGAAATGCTCTCAACTACATTGATTTCCGCATACCTCAACGAATGCGGCATCAAAAATGAATTGTTAGACGCCCGCGAATACATCATCACCGACCATAACTTCCGCGCCGCCAACCCTGAATGGGACGACTGCCGCCTTCGTATCGACAAACTCAACGAAGAACACAAAGGAACGATGTATATAACACAAGGCTTCATCGCAAGTTCTACTTCTCCAAAAACCACAACGACACTCGGAAGAGAAGGCTCCGACTTCACCGCTGCCATCTTCGCCAACTGCCTCGACGCAAAGGAACTCACTATATGGAAAGACGTCGACGGATTACGCAACGCCGACCCTAAACGCTTCCCTAATACACAAAAAATAGAACACCTCTCCTACTTCGAAGCAATAGAACTCACTTTCTACGGAGCTTCCATCATACATCCAAACACGCTTAAACCTCTGCAAAACAAAAACATACCTCTTAAAGTACGTTCATTTATCGACACGAATCTAAAACCTTCTGTCATCGATGGAACTGAAGATTACATCAAATATGTACCTTCTTTTATTGTAAAAGAAAAACAGACACTGATGAGTATAACAGCTCGCGATTATTCCTTCATGAACGAACACAACCGTGCGCTCATCTTCAATATCATGGACGAACTTAACATACACGCTAACATGACGCAGGTGTCAGCTCTCGTCCTTTCGATATGCTTCGATGAAAATGAAAAGAAACGCCTCCAACTCACAGAGGCGCTCTCTCAAGCTTTTAAAGTAAAATACAACGACGGGCTTCAGCTTTTCACCATACGACACTATCAAGAAGGACTTGAAAAAGACTTCGTCAAAGACAGAAAAATATACGTTGAACAAAGAAGCCGAAGCACGTATCAGATTGTTTTGAGTTACTAAGTTACTAAGTTACTAAGTTACTAAGGTTCTCAGCAACTCAGCGACTTAGCAACTTAGCAACTTAGCAACTTTATTTCTCCCAATGGAACGGCTGAATCTGGGAGTCTTTATCTTGCCATGATGGCTTTCTTAAAGCGTATATTATAAAAGGTATCGCAACGAAAACGATGCAGCCTATTATCATCACGCTAAACCAAACAGTATTGCTTCCAGTAGAAATTTGACTTGGAGGAATGAAACTCAAGACGAAAGCGAGCAAAGAACCTAAAAAGCCGACTCCACCGACGAACCACATCAAGAAGTTGCCTTTCTTGCCAATTCTAAATGCACGAGGCGCATCCTTCATAATATAACGAAGATAGATAGCCGCTGCAAACATCAAGAGATACATTATCAAGTAAAGTAAAACTGTCATCTGTGACAATATTTGATAGAAACTCTGTACCGATGGCATCACGACGAAAAGAAGACTTAAAATTGTAACAATGACACCTTGTATTATCAAGATATTACTTTGAACTCCGAGTTTGTTTGTCTTTTGAAAAAATGGAGGAAGATAACCTGCTTTACCGACGACGAGCAAACCTTTTGAAGGACCTGATACCCAAGCCAATACGCCAGCGAGAACACCAAACGCAAGAGCTATGGCAATAACAGGGAACATCCATGAAGCATGAATATATTTGAAATAATTATCAAAACCTATCAACAAACTCTGGGTCAAGTTGATGTTATTTTTAGGAATGATGAAACCGAGGGCGTATGTTCCCAAAACAAAAATCAAGACTGTCATGAGAGCGCCGATGAATACAGCTCGAGGATAACTCTTGCTTGGATTTTCCATATCGGTGACGTGAACACCAGTCATTTCCATACCAGCATAAAACAAGAAGATACTTGAAGCGAGAACGAGGTTGTCGAGACGAGCTAAGTCAGGCCAGAAACTACCACTAAGATCCATTTGTATTGTACCGCCAGTCGCTACATAATAAATTCCCAAGATTATCAATAAGATAGAAGGAATAATCGTACCGATAAGACCACCTATTTTAGAAACCTTACCAACCCAGTCGAGGCCTTTAAATGCAATGAATGTTGCAAGCCAATAAATCGCAAGGACGACGATAAGAGTGTAGATTTTATTATCGGCCAAAGCCATATCGGCAGAAGGATTCATACCGATAAATGCAAGAGAAACAGCTCCGAAAGTCAGGACTGTCGGATACCAGATTGTGTTTTGGAACCATTGAAGCCAGATGGCAAGGAAACCAAGTCGCTTGCCGAAAGCCTCGCCGACCCAACGAAATACGCCGCCTTCCTTGTTAGCGAACATAGACGCCAACTCCGCCGCCACCAACGATGTCGGGATGAGAAAGACAAGAGCCGCAAACAAATAATAAAATGCCGAACTCAAACCATATTCGGCTTCGGCAGGAAGTCCACGCAAAGAAACAACCGCCGTGACATTCATGATAGCAATAGTGAAAACACTAAGCTTCGCAATCGTTTTTGTTTTATTTGAATCCATAAGCTTTAATTTTTCTCACAAAAACAATACGAAATGAGATTTGTTCAAATATTGACTCTGACACAGACCCTAACTCGGCAACTTAAATTAAAAAATCTTTAGTCTTTAGTAATTAGTTTTTAGACTTTTTATTATATTTGCGAGTTAATTAATAACGATTCATTTATCATTAAATATGAATAACATAAAAGTATTAGACAAAGAATTCGAGCCATACATTTCACAAGTTGAAATAGAGTCCGCCATTGCTAGAATTTGCAGACAAATCAACAAAGATATGCATGATAAAAATCCTTTGTTTTTGGTAATGCTCAACGGCGCTTTTATGTTTGCTTCTGAATTATTGAAGAAACTTGATATGGATTGTGAGACTTCCTTCGTGAAATATTCCACATATTCTGGAACAAAAAGCAACTGCGAAGTGAAAGAACTCATCGGTCTTAACAACTCGCTTCAAGGTCGTAATGTCGTCATCGTTGAAGACATTATCGACTCTGGTTTCACCATGAATTGTTTACTACAAAAACTCGAAGAAATGGGCGTCGCCAGTGTCAAAATCGCCACTATGCTTTTCAAGCCAGAAGCGTTCAAATTTAATTATAACATTGATTATATCGGAATGAATATCGGCAATGAATTCATTGTCGGTTATGGCCTCGACTATAACGAACACGGAAGAAATTACCCTTTGATATACAAAATTGTCGAAGAAAATTAAACAGATTAAACACTACAGTTATGTTAAATATAATAATTTTTGGCCCTCCAGGTGCTGGCAAAGGAACTCAATCAGAACACATAAAAGAAAAATATAATCTCACATATATCTCAACAGGTCAAGTGCTTCGCGCTGAAATGGCGGCTGGCACAGAAATAGGCCTTAAAGTGAAAGACATCATCGACCACGGCGGACTCGCCTCCGATGAAATCGTCACTGAAATAATAGAAAAATTCATCGTCAATCACTCCGACAGCAACGGATTCCTATTCGACGGATTTCCTCGCACAGTGAAACAAGCTGAGATTTTAGAAGACTTATTTAAAAAATATAACCTCAAACTCAACGGCGTCGTCAGCCTCGAAGTGCCTGAAGAATTACTCATCGAACGTATGCTCGAACGCGGTAAGACAAGCGGTCGCGCCGATGATAACATCGAGTCTATTCACTATCGCTTCGTGGAATATGACAACAAAACAAAACCTGTCCTCGACTTCTATCAACACAAAAATTGCCTCCACCCTATCAATGGCGTCGGCACTATAGAAGAGATTTTTGATAATATCTGTGAAACAATTGACTCAATTCATAATTCATAATGCACAATGCATAATTAATTATGAAATATGAATTATGAATTCTCAAAGTTTCTCAAACACCAAAGTCTTTAAGGTGTTAAAAAATAAAGTCAACACCGGCAGCAATCCTAAACTAACAGGCGTTGCAGTGCCGGTGTTTTCTCTTAATACCAAAAACAATTTTGGCATAGGAGAATTCCTCGACCTTAAAATGTTAGGCGACTGGTGCGAAAAAGTCGGGATGAAAATGATTCAAATACTTCCAATAAACGACACTCGCACCGACGACTCCTGGGATAACTCCTACCCTTACAAAGCCATCTCAACAAAAGCTCTGCATCCTATATATCTTAACTTAGAAAAAATAGGAAAACTTCAAGAAGAAAGCGACAGAGCTTATTTCGAAAATCAAAAAAATATCTTAAAAGAAAAAGATTACGTCGACTATCCAGAAGTAATGAAAGTAAAAGATGCTTACTTCAAAAAGATATTCGCACAAGATTGGGAATCAACAAAAAACACTGAAGATTTTCAAAACTTTTTCAAAGAAAACAAAGATTGGCTCGTACCTTATGCTGAATTCTGTTTACAGCCAACAGTCAACGGTCAACAGCCAGAGTTCTATTACTTCCTACAATATCATCTCGATAAGCAACTAAAAGAAGCCGTTGATTATCTTCATGAAAGAGGCATCGCATTGAAAGGCGACATTCCTATCGGCATTGGACGAAACAGTGTGGAAGCGTGGACGAATCCAGAGCTTTTCAACCTCGACTGCCAAGCGGGAGCTCCGCCTGACGCTTTCGCAACAGAAGGACAAAACTGGGGATTTCCGACATACAACTGGAATGCGATGGCAAACGACGACTATCAATGGTGGCGCGACAGACTCACTCAAATGAGCCGCTACTTCGACGCTTATCGCATCGACCATATCTTGGGTTTCTTCAGAATATGGGAAATACCTCAAGAACACACTCAAGGAATCATGGGACACTTCAGTCCTGCTTTGAGCTATCAGCTATCAGAAGTCAGCGGTCTGTTATCAGCAAATAAAGAAAGACTGACGAAACCTTATATCAGAGGACATTTTCTACATGAATTTTTCGGAGAATTTACCGAAGAAGTAAGAGACAAATATCTCAACGAGACTTCTTTCAGCTATTTTGAATTGAAAGAAGATTTCAACACTCAGAGAAAAATCACTGATTTTTTTGTCAACAGACAACAGACAACAGACAACTGTCATAAAGACGAGAAAATAAAAAACGGACTTATTGCGCTGTGTGCTGAAGTCTTGTTTCTGGAAGATAAAAATGGTGGATTACATCCGCGCATAGCTTTGCAGTTTACACATTCTTACAACGAATTAGATGATTATCAAAAAGATAATATAAACAAATTATACGACGAATATTTTTATCACAGAAACGAGGAACTTTGGAAAGAAGAAGCATTAAAGAAATTGCCTAAAATAATTGAAGCCAGCGACATGTTGGTCTGCGGCGAAGACCTCGGCATGGTTCCAGCCTGCGTCAAGGACGTGATGCAGCAGCTTAATATTCTTAGCCTTGAAGTTCAGAGAATGCCAAAGAATCCTTGCGAAACATTCGTCAATCCAAAAGAGAATCCGTATCTCAGCGTCGACACCACTTCTACTCACGACACTTCAACAATAAGAGGCTGGTGGGAAGAAAATGGCGAACTTACAAATCGTTTTTACAGAGAAATGCTTGGACATCACGAAGGCGCGCCTTATTTTGCAGAGCCTTGGGTTTGCAAGGAAATAATAGAACAACATCTCAAATCTTCCTCGATGTGGGTCATCATTCCTATTCAGGATTATATTGCAATGGACGGTGATTTCCGTTGGGACCAAACACAAAAAGAACAAATCAACGAGCCAGCAAATTCTCATCATCATTGGTGTTACAAAATGCATCAAAGCCTTGAAGAACTCAACGAGAGACAAAGCCTCAACGAAACGCTTCACTCTATGATTAAAGATTCTGGAAGAAATTAATCGAGAAAACGATATTTATTTTATCGATAGACTTATCAATATTTTCCAAAGCGACATCTCAACAAAAATCCATATCTTTGTGTTATAAAATAAATGAATTTCAATAAAACTATTATCAACTAAAAAAACTAAAAAAATGGCAACAATTTCAGGAAAATACTTAGGTAATTTATGTAGTGAATTAACTCACAACCCTTCAGGTGTAAAAATTAATGTTGATGGTCACGGCAATGGATTCTCACCAGTCGATTTAACTGCAGCTTCATTAGGAGCTTGCATGATGGCTATGATGGCTTATACTGCCGAAAGCAAAGGCATCAATCTAGAAGGCATGAGCATTGAAGTCGATAAGGTTATGGCCGACGCTCCTCGCAGAATAGGCGAAATCAACATTACAGTTAACTTCACTCAGTCATACGGCGACAAAGAAAAGATTTTATTACAAAGAGCTGCTGAAACATGTCCAGTCAAGAAGACATTAAGTAGCGAATGTAAAATCAATGTCGTGATGAACTTTATTTAAGACACCAAGTTGCTGAGTTGCTGAGTTACCAAGACTTAGCAACTTAGTAACTTAATTTCTTAGCAACTCAAAATTAGCCACAACCGAATCCATCACTCTCTTCATTAAAACTGGATTGTCGTTATAGTAATCCATATTTTCAAAAAACACAGAATCGGTAATGCCGTAATGCTCGAAGAGAGCTTCATATCCTTTGGTTTTCAAATTATTTGTATTTATGCTCTTGCCTCTTCTGTAGTTGATGGCATTTTCCAAGACATAAACATCAGTCATTATCTCAACCATTTGAGGTTCAGACAATAAAACATTCGGTGCTGTCACCTTAGTCTGTTTATTTTCACAAGATGCTAAGAGCAACAACACCGAAAGTATTAATATTTTTAAACTTTTAGTTACCAACTTCTGAGAAGAATTTAATTCTCATAAGACGTACTTCTTCCTCTTCGTAATCATTTACTCCGAGAGCTTCCATGGCGTCTTCCACTGTGTCAGAGTCGGCTTCGCGGAAATATTCCAAAATATCTTCTTGATGATATTCGTCGATATTATCTTCGATGTAATAATTGATGTCGAGGCGTGTACCACTTGCGACGATACTTTCAATCTCGGTCAGGAGTTCATCGAAGCCCATATTTTTAGAGTGAGCGATATCTTCCAAAGGAATCTTTCTATCTATATTCTGAATGATACTGATTTTCAAAGCCGATCTATTGACTGACGATTTGATAACCATATCATTAGGACGAGTTATCTCATTTTCTTCGACATATTCTCTGATAAGATCCAAGAATGGCTGACCGAATTTTTGAGCTTTACCTTGACCAACGCCGACGATTTGAGTGAGTTCGTCCATTGTGATTGGATATTGAATTGTCATATCCTCTAGCGAAGGGTCTTGGAAGATTACGAAAGGAGGCAAGTTCATCTTCTTCGCCATCGTCTTGCGAAGGTCTTTCAGCATAGCGAACAAAGTCTTGTCAGTTCCGCTATCCTTGCCGAAAGCCACTCTTTCTTCATCAAAATCATCTTCTTCAGGATTATCATAGTCGTGGTCTTTTGCCACCATTATAGTATAAGGACTCTTCACGAAGTCTTTACCTTCTTTAGTGACTTTTAGCACGCCGTATTCTTCGATATCTTTTGACAAAAGTTTATTAACGATAGCCTGGCGGATTATTGATACCCAGTGTTTTTCATCGTTATCGTCGCCTGCGCCGAAGAATTCATTTGTATCGTGTTTCGCAGTCTTGATATCACCTGTTGCTTTACCAGCGAGGAGTTCTGCTATATGTTTTGTCTTGAAGAGCTGTTTTGTTGCGATGATAGCATCGATAGCAAGTTTAATATCTTCTTTACCATCGAATTTAACTTTAGGATTGATACAGTTATCGCAGGCGCCGCAGTTTTCTGTTTCGTAAGATTCGCCGAAATAGTGAAGCAAGAGTTTATGGCGACATACTGACGACTCAGCGTAAGTAACGGTTTCGTTAAGGAGTTCACGGGCGATTTCCTGTTCAGCGACATCTTTACCTTTGTTAAATTTCTCTAACTTATGGATGTCTTCGTAGTCGTAGAAAGCGATACATTTACCTTCGCCGCCGTCGCGTCCAGCGCGTCCTGTTTCTTGGTAATAACCTTCGAGGCTCTTAGGAATATCGTGGTGAATTACGAAACGGATGTCTGGTTTGTCGATGCCCATACCGAAAGCGATTGTTGCGACAATGATGTCAGCCTCTTCCATAAGGAATCTATCTTGATTGTCGCGGCGAGTCTGAGTATCGAGGCCTGCGTGATAAGGAAGAGCGCGGATGCCGTTAGCGACGAGCACTTCTGCGAGTTCTTCAACTTTCTTGCGGCTCAAGCAATAAACGATACCAGATTTTCCTGGATTACTCTTAATATATTTTATGATATCCTTAACGACATCTTTTGTCTTTGGACGCACCTCGTAATAAAGGTTCGACCTATCGAATGACGACTTAAAGACTTTAGCGTCAAGGATTTCAAGGTTTTTCATTATATCTTTTTGAACTTTCACTGTTGCTGTTGCAGTGAGAGCTATGACTGGCAATTTTGGTCCGATGGCATTGATGATAGGACGAAGACGTCGGTATTCAGGGCGGAAGTCGTGACCCCATTCAGAGATACAGTGAGCCTCATCGATAGCGAAGAATGAAATCTTCAATCCGCGCAAGAACTCTACAGTCTCTTCTTTGGTAAGAGATTCTGGAGCGACGTATAACAATTTTGTCTTTCCGCTTGAGAGGTCTTCTTTCACCTGATTGAGTTCTGTCTTCGATAATGAAGAATTCATAACGTGAGCGATGCCTGAGTCGGCGCCGAAGTTACGAATCATATCGACCTGATTCTTCATCAAAGCGATTAAAGGTGAAACGACAATTGTAGTGCCTTCACTTATCAATGCTGGCAACTGATAACACAGCGATTTACCACCGCCTGTTGGCATAAGGACAAACGTATTGTTGCCCGCCAATATACTTTTTATGATAGCTTTTTGATTGCCTTTGAATTGCTCGAAACCAAAAACATTTTTTAATAAATCGTGCAAACCTTTTTCATCAATTTTTGCCATATTCTATTCAATGAAATTTTATTTATATTTGCAAAGTCTTGCTAAACTAAAATTTATTAATTCATCTCTTTGACAAAGTTATGATTTTTAATTTTAAAGAAGCAAGAAAAAAATGATATTTTTTTTAAATTATGGAAAACATCAAGGATATCGCCATTCAAGTCATTGATACAGAAGCTAATTCAATATTAGGATTAAAAGAACTTTTAACTGATAATTTCACAAAAGTTGTAGAATTAATATTGAATTCCAAGGGCAATGTGATTGTTTCTGGCATTGGAAAGAGTGCAAATATCGCACAAAAGATAGTCGCGACATTAAATTCCACTGGAACGACGGCTGTTTTCATGCACGCAGCCGACGCAATTCACGGCGATTTGGGCATCATCAGAGACGAAGATATTGTGATAATTATTTCCAAAAGTGGCGAGACTCCTGAGATTAAAGTTCTCACGCCATTAATAAAGGTGAGGAAAAACAAACTCGTCGCAATCGTTGGCAACACCGAGTCTTTCCTGGCAAAAGAAGCCGATTTTGTCATTGATGTCACGGTTCCACATGAAGCTTGTCCGAACAACCTCGCTCCTACTGCCAGCACCACAGCGCAGCTCGTCATGGGCGACGCTCTCGCAATGGCTCTGCTGAAATGCCGTGGCTTCAGTGCGCAAGACTTCGCGAAATTCCATCCTGGCGGCGCACTCGGAAAACGCCTCTACCTCAGAGTCGGCGACCTTTGCGTCAAAAACGCAAAACCAATGGTGACAGAAAACGATGTCATGACAAAAGTCATAATCGAAATAACAGAAAAAATACTAGGCGCAACAGCCGTAATGCGCAACGATGAACTCATAGGCATCATCACCGACGGCGACCTCAGAAGAATGCTCATGAAACACCCTAACATAGAAGAGGTGAAAGCTAAAGACATCATGACACAAAATCCTAAGACAATAGACAAAAACGACTTGGTAGCCAATGCTTTAGAATTGATGAGAAAAAAATCCATAACACAACTTCCAGTGATGGAAAACGGCAACTACGTCGGAATGATTCATATACACGACATAATTAAAGAAGGAATAATTTGAGCTAAGAACT
>JAFOBJ010000066.1 GCA_017381865.1 Bacteroidales bacterium | reverse complement strand
TCCGGAACTTCAATATTAGAATATATTGGTAAATATTTTAAATTTAGGATAGAAAAAAAGACAGGTAATTTGGGCTGTTTTGTATGCCCATTACCTGTCTTTTTTTCGCTCAACTGCCAACCATTTTTGGCAACATTACCTATTTTCGTAATCCCCATAAGGCGTTGCCTTACGTTATATATGTTTCGCCCTTTCAGGACCTTAGCTCAAAGTTCTTAGTTCAAAAGCCTTAGTTCTTGGTAAAAAAAAAGAGCCCGAAGGCTCTTTAATTATGCATTATGAATTGTGCATTATGAATTATTTAAGTCCATGTTTCTTCAAGAATGGCTCGTTGCTTGGTTCTTGTCCGCGGAATTTTTTGTATTGAACCATTCCTTCATCGTTGCCGCATTCTTGCAAACAGTGTTGTCTGAATTTAGCAGCCAACTCTGGGTTGAACAAGTCGCCTGATTCTTTGAAGTAGCTGAAAGCGTCTGAATCCAATACTGCAGCCCAGTAATATACATAATAACCAGCTGAATAACCGCCAGCGAAGATATGTGAATAATATGTACTTCTGTAACGTGGGTAGATTTCGCCTATCAAACCGATTTCGTCCATCTTTGCTTTTTCAAAGTCAGCAGCGTTGAAGTCGTCGCTGATTTCTTTTAACTTATGATATTCCATGTCGAGGATTGCTGCAGCCAAGAATTCTGTTGTGTCGAAGCCTTGGTTGAACAAACCGCTGTTTTCTAATTTTGTGATTATTTCTTCTGGAATGACTTCGCCTGTTTGCCAATGTTTTGCATACATTCTAAGTACTTCAGGGTCGCCAGCCCAGTTTTCCATCACTTGTGAAGGAAGTTCTACATAGTCGCGAGGAACCACGCCGCATGTTCTGTTGTATTTTCCGTCTGAGAACAAAGCGTGCAATCCGTGGCCAAATTCATGCCATAATGTTTCTGTTTCGTCCCAGCTGAGGAGGGCAGGAGCGTCGCCTGTTGGAGGAGTGAAGTTCAATACCAAAGAAACGAGTGGAGAAATCTTGTTGCCTTCGATGTCGTAGCCGGCTTCGCGGAAACTTGTACACCATGCGCCTCCGCTCTTGCTATCGCGTGGAAAATAGTCTAAATATAAAATACCGATGTAAGAACCGTCTTGTTCTTTTACTTCCCATGTCTCAACGCCGTCGAAATAGACAGGAAGGTCGTGGCGTTGTTCAAAAGTGATGCCGTATAATTTGTTGGCGACCATAAACATACCGTCACGAACGTTGTTCAATGAGAGATAAGGCTTCAATTCGTTTTCGTCGAAGTTGTATTTTTCCTTACGAACTTTTTCTGCGTAATACCACCAGTCCCATGATTCTAAGTTGAAACCGGCAATTTTTTCCATTTCTTTAAGTTCTTCTTTAGCTACTTTTAATGCTGGCTCGAATAATTCTGCGAGGAATGTGTCGACAGTAGGAATATCTTTTGCCATGTTAGCTTCGAGAACATAAGAAGCGTAGTCTTCATAACCGAGGAGCTGAGCTTTTTGAAGACGAAGTCTTGACATCTCTTCAATTAAAGCTTTGTTGTCGTTGGCGTTATCGTTGTTGCCGCGCATGACGTAGCCCATGTAAATCTTTTCGCGTAAGTCGCGATTGTCAGCATATTGAAGGAATGGAATAAGACTTGGTTTTGAGAGAGTGAAGACCCATTTGCCTTCCATGCCGTCTTTCTTGGCTTGTTCCGCAGCAGCAACAATGCTTGACTGTGGAAGTCCGCTTAAATCAGCTTCGCTGTCGACAACGAGTTTGAAGTTTGCGTTTTCAGCGAGGAGGTTGTTGCCGAATTGGAGGCTTAACAAAGATAATCTTTCGTTGATGCCTTTCAATGTCTCTTTGTCGGCGTCATTTAAGCCAGCACCGTTACGGATGAAGTCTGTGTAATATTTCTCAACGACGCGGATTTGTTGGTCGTCGAGGTTTCTGTCGTGACGGGTGTCGTAGACGTATTTTACCTTTTCAAAGAGAAGAGGATTCATGGAGATTTCGTCATTATGTGCAGAGAGCTTTGGCATTATCTCAGCAGCGATGTTTTGCATCTCGTCGTTCGACATGCATTCTGTGAGATTCATGAAGATGTTTGCGACCTTGTCTAATAATGCGCCAGATTTGTCGTAAGCCAAGATTGTGTTTTGAAAATCAGGCACAGCTCTGTTTTTGATGATGAAATCGACTTCAGCTTTGTGTTGTTTCATGCCTTCTTCAAAAGCTGGAAGATAGTGTTCTGTCTTGATTCTGTCAAAAGCTGGAACTTCATATGGTGTTCCGTAGTTTGACAAGAATGGGTTTTCTGTAGCGGCTTGTTCTTTGTTTGTGCAAGACGCCAATGTCATGATGCTTAATGCAATCACACCTAAAAATTTTCTGTTCATATTAATAATGTATTAGTTTTCAAATGATATGCAAAGTTAAGAAAAAAACTCGCTCATTGCTCACGACTCACAACTCATTGCAAATATTTAAAAAAAACTCTTGACAAACATAAAATTCTATCATATATTTGCAATATCAAAATGATATTAAAATAAATTTTATAAATCTTAAATAATTAAAGTTATGGAAACAAAGGAAAAAGAATTTAAAGGATTAGTCATCAATGGTTTTGTTGCATTGATTTTATTCTTGGCATTGACAGCATTATCTGTTTATGGTATTGTTTATTTTGTAAACAATCCAAATACAATAGGTGTGGTTTTGTGTATTGTTGCGGCTGTTTTCTTTATGATTTGTTTGTTTGGATTGAGAATGCAGGAGCCTAATGAAGCAATGGCGATGTTGTTTTTCGGCAATTATCGCGGCACTTTCAAGAAGACTGGTTTCTATTGGGTTAATTTTTTGCTTTCTTCAAAAAGAGTTTCTCTTCGTGCTCGTAACCTTAACGTTGACCCAATCAAGGTTAATGACAAGACTGGCAATCCAATTATGATTGGTCAGATTTTGGTTTGGAAATTGAAAGATACTTATAAAGCAATGTTCGAGATTGATTCTCAGACAATGGCAGGCGGTGCTAATGGTCAAGTTGGCGTTACAGTGTCTGGAAGAATGAAGGCATTTGAGAGTTTCGTCCGCGTGCAAAGTGACGCAGCCTTGAGAGAAGTCGCTGGCATGTTCGCTTACGATGATAATGACGACACTAAAAATAATGAGTTGACATTGCGTTCTGGCGGAAATGAAATCAATGATATTTTGTTAAAGAAATTAAATGACCGTCTTGAAATGTCGGGTTTGGAAGTCGTTGAAGCAAGAATCAATTATTTGGCTTATTCTCCAGAAATCGCTGCTGTTATGTTGCGTCGTCAGCAAGCCGCTGCTATCATCTCAGCGCGTGAGAAAATCGTGGAAGGCGCTGTCACAATGGTGAAGATGGCTCTCGACAAACTCAGCGAAGAGGAAATCGTGGAACTCGATAACGAAAAGAAAGCCGCTATGGTAAGCAACCTTCTCGTTGTCCTCTGCGCCGACGAATCAGCACAGCCTGTCGTTAATACAGGAACGCTTTATCAATGATAAATTTTGTAGAGACGTATCAATTACACCATAAAAAATAAACAATGTGTAATTGCTGCGTCTTGATTCGAATTGAAAATTCGTAGAGATGCGTCAATGTTGCCATAAAAATAAACATACATTGACACGTCTCGTTTAAAAATAAAAACAATATGATTATGACAACAATATATATAATAACAGGTGTGATGGTGGTGTTGTTGATTATCGCTGCTGTCAAAAGGGAAAGGATTCTGGTCTTTGAAGACGGAATAAAAATCAAGGATTTGCTGTATCCTTTGTCAATTCCTAACGATACCATCGTTTCTATTTCTTTGGTCGATAGTCTTCCTAAATTGATACGTCGTACCAATGGAACGGGGATAGGACTGATTCTGAAAGGTTATTTCACGGTGAAGAATTCTTCTCAGGAACATTCTGAAAACGCAACTCTTTATATCAGAAATAGAAATGCTAGTGCGATAGAAATCAGGGCTGTCAATGGCGTGGTTTACATAAATCAGAAGAATGACGAATTGACTCAGAGTCTTTTCAATGAGATGAAAAATACAGTTAAGATTCTTGAAAATAATGAGTTGAATCTTGATGCGAAGCGTCCAAGAACTTATAGAAGCGTCATCGTTATTGCGGTGTTTTTCGTGGTCTTGCTTACGCCAACTTTGTTTATGAATTATAGCAATGAAGTCGTTGTTGGTAATGATGTCATAGAAATAAAAGGCGAATATGCAATGACTATTCCTGTTTCTGAAATTGACACCGTTTTGCTTATTGAAGAACTTCCTTCTATAAGAACAAGAGCCAATGGCATCTCCACAAGAAAAGTCAATATCGGTAAATTCAAAATGAGCGACGGTGAAAAAGCGAATTTGTATATCAACAAGAACGTTGATATGTTTATAGAAATAAAACTCAATGCTCACGGCTCACAACATAAAGCTGACTTAATTTTCATAAACAGAAAAACTGTTGAAGAGACTAAAGCGTTATACGAAGAAATTTTTAATTCAAAATATTAATAGCTATCAGCTATGAGCCATGGGCAGTGAGTTTTTTTCAAATTGCTCTTGGCTCACATCTCATAGCCCAAAGCATAAAACTATGAAAAAAGCAATCAAATATTCAATAATACTCTGTGTGATAAGCTGGATTTATGCAGCTATCATGATTTTCGGATTGGATGTTCAAAATCCTTCAGATAATCCGATGAGATATACGATGTGTGCTTCATTATATATGCTTTTGCCAATGATAGTTGCGATTGTCATGCAAAAGATTAACAAGGAAAAGTTGTCGTCGACAGGATTGTTGCGCTTTAAAATAAAATGGTCGTGGCTCGTGGCATGGATGCTTCCTGTTGTCATTGTTTTGTTAACTATTTTTGTTAACGCTTTTTTGCCAGGCTGTGAGTTTAATGCTGACTTATCTTCATTGATTCCTATGGAACAGGTGCCAGAAGAACAAAAAGAAATGGTAAGCATGTTGATGACTCCAGCATTTATGATTTTAATTACAGTGATTAGCGGCTTGTTTGCTGGTGCTACTATCAATGCTCTTTTTGCTTTTGGCGAAGAATACGGATGGCGCAATTATCTCGTCTCTGCTTTGAAAGAAAAGAAGTTCGTATGTGCTTCAATATTCATCGGAATTGTCTGGGGAATATGGCATTTTCCATTGATATTGCTTGGACATAATTATCCTCAGCATTCTGTTGCTGGAGTCTTTATGATGGTGGTGTTTTGTGTGCTGGCTTCTTTTGTGGAATTGTATTTCGTTCTTAAAGCGAAATCTGTTTATCCAGCTGCAATCTTTCACGGAACGATAAACGCAGTCGCAGGATTGAATGTCTTATTGATAAAAGGTGGCAATGATTTAATAAATGGTGCGACAGGCGTATCTGGTTTTATTTTGATATCAATCGTCATCGCTATTATCTATGTCTTTGATAAATATGTTTTGAAAGACAATATTTTCAGTAAAACAATAGGGGAGGTGTTGGAAGATGTCGAAAGATAAGGAAAATGCTACCAAAAACTTTGCTTTGCGTCTTGATGCAAAGACGATGGAAGCTGTTGAGAAATGGGCTGCTGATGAGTTCCGTTCCGTTAACGGACAAATTCAGTGGATTATCAACGAAGCCTTGAAGAAAAATAAACGGCTTTAAATCTCAACGGACATTAGGTTTTGACTCGTCGAAATGAACGTTTAAAAATAAAGTAGGGATGCCATATTGTGGCATCCCTATTTCATATTGTTTTCTGTTGATCTAAAAAAGTTCAAAGGCATTAGTTCAGAGTTCTTAGTTCAATATTCCAGCCATTCCCAGTCAGCTTCCAATATGTTTCTGCGGTTTGTACAATCGTCGCTTTTGCAAGTCAAGCTGATGTTCTTTTTGAAGAAATTGATTCGGTATGTTCCGTCTTCGCCTTTGCATTCTGAGCCGTCGCTGGAAAATATGATTAAGTTGTTTTCTATTCTGTAATTGCCTGTAATAGGCTTAGATGCGTGTACGTTAGAGAAGTCGATGCGATAGCCGAATTCGTCCATTGTCAAGAATGCGCCTTGTTCTGAACTGTGCCAGCTGCCTGTCATCGTCTTTTCAACTTTGACTTCTTGCTTGAGTTCGGCAGTCTTTTCTTTTGTGCTTTTTCCCTTAGAACTGCTAGTATTTGTGTTAGTATTTGTATTTGTGTTCACGACTTTGCTCTCTGCAGGCTTTTTGACTTCGCTTTTGGTCGTGGTCTTACTTTGAGCTTTGTCTTGAGTTTTTGTTTGAGTTTTAGGTTTTGCTTTATTTGAACTCTGTGTCTGTGTCTTAGTCTGTGTTTGAGTTTTTGTTTCAGCTTTAGTTTGAGTAATTTCTTGTTTTACATCATCAGTTTCGTCGTTATTGATATTGAAGTTTTTAGACATGTAAAATACTGCTCCAACGAATATGGCTATTAGTAATAATATCAGCAGAAACTGTGAAAAAGCACTCATGTCATTGCCTTTTTTCTTTCCCTTAGAACCGCTTTTTGCCTTGCTGTTTTTCTTTCCTTTTTTTGCTGTTGCCATAATAAATTTATTTTGAGTGCAAGTTTAAGAAAAAAACTAAAACGAAAGGATTATTTTATTAAATTTGCCACCAAATTATTCAATATGCAAGAATCAATATTAATTTTAGATTTTGGCTCACAAGTAACACAGCTTATAGGACGTCGTCTTCGTGAGATGAACGTTTATTGTGAGATC
>JAFOBJ010000065.1 GCA_017381865.1 Bacteroidales bacterium | reverse complement strand
TAGTTAATAGCTCACAGCTCATGGCTCACTGCTTGACAATTCTTCTCGTTACAACGCCGTCATTTGTCTTTATCATAACGAAATAAACGCCGCTCTTAAAATTAGAAACATCAATAACTAAATTATCTTGTAGTCTTGTAGTCCTGTAGTCTTGTAGTCTTCCATAAATATCATAAATTTCAATGGTCAGAGTCAGTGTCAGAGTCTGAGTCTCAATATAAAGTCTGTCGTTCACTGGATTAGGATAGAGTAGGAGCGATGAAGTCAATTCTTCGATGCTTTCGCCTAAAGTCTTGGCGCAGTCAGAATTTGACTTTTCAGATTCTTGTTCATTTCTTATTGAAGTTACTGTGAAACAATATTCTGTGTTGCACTCTAAATTCTCTACAATGTAATTTGTATCTGAAACATTCGCAATCATTTCTTCATCATGATAAATATTATAACTCAAAGCGTTTTGAACTTTATTCCAAGTCAAAGTTATTGAAGAAGTGCTTGTTGCTTCGGCGACTAAGTCTTCCGGAGTTGAAATTGGAAGATCTAATGTCTTGGCGCAGTCAGAATTTGACTTTTCAGATTCTTGTTCATTTCTTATGGAAGTTACTGTGAAACAATATTCAGTATTGTAATCTAAAATTTCCACAACGTAATTTGTATCTGCGACATTAGCAATCATTTTTTCATTTTGATAAATGTTGTAACTCAAAGCATTTTGAGCCATATTCCAAGTCAATGTTATTGAAGAAGTGCTTGTCGTTTCAGCAACTAAGTTTTCTGGGGTTGAAATTGGAAGATCTAATGTTTTGGCACAAACAACATTTGATTTCTTCGATTCGGATTTATTGCGAACAGAAGATATTGTATAACAATAATCTGTATAATAATCCAAATTATTAATTGAATATGAAGTTGTTTGAATATTTGCAATTAAAACATCATTGTTATAAATGTTGTAACTCAAAGCGTTTTGAGCTTTGTTCCAGGTTAAAGTTATTGAAGAAGTGCTTGTTGCTTTTGCGATTAAGTTCTCTGGAGTTGATACTGGAAGATCAAATGTCTTGATACAAACTTTTTCGGCATTTTCGCTTTCTTGTTCATTTCTTACGGAAGTCACAGTGAAGCAATATTCGGTGTTGTATTTTAAATTTACTGCAACGTAATTTGTATCTGAAACATTCGCAATCATATCTTCTCCTTGATAAATGTTATAACTCAGAGCGTTTTTAACTTTGCTCCAAGTCAAAGTTATTGAAGAAGTACTTGTTGCTTTTGCGACTAAGTTTTCTGGAGTTGAGATTGGAAGATCTAATGTTTTGGCACAAACAACATTTGATTTCTTCGATTCGGCTTCATCGGCAACGGCGGAAATTGAGAAATAATAATCTGTATATGGTTTTAAATCAGAAATAACGTAAAAATCAGATGTTGTATTTACAATAAATTCTTCGTTAGCATAGATATTATAACTCAAAGCATTTCCAACTTTATTCCACTTTAATGAAACCTCTGAAGTGCTAATTGCTTCAGCTGTTAAATTTGAGGGCGTATTAAATTCTATAAAATTAGCAACTAAAGTTCTATTTGATACTGTAGTAAATTTGTATATTCTTTCTGTAGAAACTATACTATCAAATTCTGTCCAATTATTAAATAAATATCCTTTATTGGATATAGCTTCAACAGTTAATTCTTCATTTAGATCCTTCAATCCGCCGCCTTTGACAGAACCAAATTGCGGTTCGTTTACTTGTAGTAAAATCATAGCCCCTTCTATAACATTATATGTATTCCAAGGTTTTTTGTTATAACCTCCATCACTGTCTGGAAAACCTATAGAATTGCCTGGAACAAGAATCTTTTGTATATTATTACAATGATAGAATGTATATTCTGAAATATTTGGAGCTCGGTCACACTCACAGTATATCCAATATAAATTTGAACAATAGCCAAAAGCAAAATTTCCAATTTCAGTTACAGTATTTGGGATTCTTACCCATGTTAAATTACTGCATTCAGTGAATGTACTTGAACTAATCTGGGTAACTCCATAAGGTATTTTAAAACTTCTTAATTTAGAACAATGGCTAAAACACCCATAACCCAATCCAAAAGGTGTAAACTGTGTGTTATCTTCAATAGAAACTATTGTGAGTTCCTTGCACTCTGCAAAAGCATACATTCCCATAGACTCCACTGTATTAGGTATATTAATGCTATCTATAGAACTGTTTTTAAAGGCTTCTTCAGCAATAGAGGTAATTCCATGGGGAATTTCAACAGTTGTCATATTCATCATATAAAATGCTCTTTCTCCTATAGAAGTGACATTGCATTCTTTTCCAGAAATTGTTACAGTATAGGGAATGTCTATTGTTGCATTGTATTCTGCTTCACAACATTTAACCATACATTCCATAGGTTCTGTATTTGTTGTGATAAAAATCAGGGAGTAATCCTTGTAGTCAATAATTGTATAAGGGGTATCGTCTTCAGATATTCCAACAAGATTAAATGTGTTCCAAGGAGATGTTGACTGATATTTTTCTAAAGAAGTTGATGGAACCATTATTGTCAAATCATCGGGGAAATCGGAATAACTAATGTTCATAGAAGGAACCTCTTCTGCATAGCATTTAATTATTGATAATGTTTTACAATGTTTGAAAGCTTTATCAATCGAAGTTATAGTTTTAGGAATTTCTATAATTCTTAGATTTGGATTACCAGTATAAAATAAATATTGAAAATCAAATGCATAATCGCTAATAGATGTGACGCTAATATTTTTATATGTTATAGTGGAAGGAATTGTTACAGTTGTTGGGCAATCGTATGGATTATAATAGTCATCATAATCAAAGCCAATAAGACTACATTCTGCAGGTTGTTTACTAGTTATCTTAAATGTTAGAGAGTAGTCATCATATTCTAAAGTAATTTCTTCTCCAACTTCATACGCATTCATTTTTACAACAGATAATAATAAGAAAATAATTAGTAAAAGTTTTTTCATGATATATTTTTGTTTTAATTTTATTTTGCTTTTAACTTTTTAACTTAGCACCGATAGCTGATAACTATTAATTATGCAAATGTAAACTTTTTTTGAAAACCAAAGCTTTTGAACTTTTTTTGTCAGTAGATAACAGACTTTTAGTATATTAAATAAAAATTTGCGATTCTTTGCGTTTTTGCGAGAGATTTTATAAGTCACCGAGTCACCAAGACACTAAGTCTATAAGTCAGTGTCAGAGTACAGAGTTCAAAAGCCCAAAGCCTTAGTTCTTGATAATTCTCTTAACAGTTTCACTTTCACTTGTAACAATCTTCACGAAGTAAACCCCGCTGTTCAAATCTGTCACATCAACACTTAAATTACCTTGGTGACTTGATGTCTCTGTGAGTTGGCGTCTTCCATAAATATCATAAATTTCAATGCTCGGTGTCTGAGTCAGTGTCAGAGTCTGAGTTTCTATATAAAGTCTGTCGTTAACCGGATTAGGATAGAGTAGGAGCGATGATGTCAATTCTTCGATGCTTTCCTCTGGCCCCTCTGGCCCTTTAATAAGTTCAACGCATTGTATTTCTGAAGGTTCTGATTTTTTTATTCCATTAACGCCGATGATTTTGAAGCAATGCCAGCCAAACGATAAATTCTTTACAACAAAAGATGTCTCTGTTGTATTGGCGATGACTTCTGCATTTTCACAAATATCGTAACTTGATGTGTTTTCATCGCCGGTCCATTCTAATAAGACTTCCGACTCGTTCAATACGGTAGCAGTGAAATTGGTTGGTTGTGCTGGGTCTAGGTATTCTTCAGTGCTACCTTCTTTGAATGTAAGTCGCACGCAAGGAACAGGAGTGTCGAGTATCGTTGATGCTCCTGAAATGCTTGTCGTTGCGTTGAATGCACCGCTGATGCTTCTCTTGAACAACGCTCTATATCCATTGTTTTCGCCAACCATAATAGGTCCGATGAAAGCGTCGAATGTCACTCCGCCTGAGACATTGGTTCCGCTTATGTCGTTGACGCATATCAAGATATTCTTGCCAGTGTATTCAAAATCTTCGATATCAATTGTAACCCAAGAGTTATAAGAAAATTCCACTTCGCCAGAGAACACTTGGTCCGATTCAGACATACTTTTCATAATATTGCCAGCGACAGCATATTCTTCAGTGTTGATGATATAGACAATAAGATTGCGAGTGAATGGATATTTCTCAGTTTCTTCTGTCACTTCCGCAGTCTTAAATGCTATGCTTTCGATAGTGCCATGTGCTTTGCATATCTCTTCAGCAAAGTAAAACTGTTGTGAAATTGCCCATTTGTTAGAGCAGAAAACAGGAACGTTTTTACTTGTCGTAGCTCGCAATTCGCCTACTGTGCCGTCGATGGTAACGACAAGATTGTCTTGCGATTTTACTGTAAGCAAGCTTAATAGGAATATTATTGAGAATAGAATTTTTTTCATTTTTTAAGTCAATGAGTCAATAAGTCTATAAGTCAAAGAGTCTGTGTCGGTGTCAGAGTTCAAAGTTCAACAGCCTTAATTATGCATTATGCATTATTTTTTAACAAAGCGTTTTACAGCTTCTCCTTCACTTGTAATGACTTTTATGAAGTAAACTCCGCTGTTCAAATCTGTCACATCAACACTTAAATTACCTTGGTGACTTGGTGTCTCGGTGACTTGGCGTCTTCCATAAATATCATAAATTTCAACGGTCAGTGTCTGAGTCAGTGTCAGTGTCTCAATATAAAGTCTATCGTTAGTTGGATTTGGATAGAGTAGAAGTGAAGATGTCAATTCCTCGATGCTATCATCATCGCCAGGTTCTTCTGGCTCTTCGCCTTTGATATCTATATTAATACAAGAAATGAAAATTTCCAGTGCGCTTGAATAATCTAGAGCTACATATCCGCCGAGCAGAAGGTTTTTATCGTCTTTTAATGCTAATGATTTTGTAGTGATTGTGACTTCATTTTCATCTATTTTAGGTAGAGCTATAATGCCTGAACCTGCGAAATCTTCTTTAAGCTGTCCGTTAGCGTCGAGGTTATAGACGTAAGCGCGGCTAGCTGTTGTAATGGCGTTATAAGAATAGATAGTTCCGAATATTTGTCCGTCTTTTGCAGATAAAATAGAGTATGATGTGTTTGTACATCCGTCACCTTCAAAAGGCTCGAATTTTACAAATCCATTTGTGCCGAAAGTTTCGTCAATAGTGCCATTATTGTTTATGCGAGTGATATAAGATTCAGATCTAATTAAATCTGATTCGCCAGGAGGCAAGTCAGCATGGCCGCCTACTAAATATTTGCCGTCAGCTTGTATGCTGATAGACACTGCATATTCTGCATAATAATCTTCGTTGTCACCAGCATTGATATATAATACGCCATTATCAGCGAAAGTTTCGTCTAAAGTTCCGTTTGATTTGAGTCGCAATAAGTATGTGTTGTAGTTCATATCAGCAGAGACTTTATGACCAGTGACGAGTATTTTTCCGTCTTCCAATATTTCAATGTCGTATGCGTAGCAGTAGGCCCATTGTGATGGGTCTAATATAATTCTCACGCTTCCTTCGTTGCCGAAAGTCATATCAGGATTACCTTTGGCGGTGTAACGTCTTACGAGGATTTGGTCGTCGTAATAACCGGCGATAACAGGACGTCCTTTTGAGTCGATTTTTATGGCATCATAAACTATTCCGCCGCCATATTCAGAAACGACATATCCGTTGTCACCGAATTCTGTGTTTTCGAGTCCGTTTTCATCGAGGCAGATTATAAATCCAGTGTTGTTTGTATAGTCGAATGTGTAACCTGCGATAAAGAGATGGTCGTTTTCGTTCAAGGCAGCGTCGAATGCGTAGTTCATATAAATAAGCGGATTCACTTTGAAATAAGCGATGCCGTTTTCTCCGTATGTTTCGTCTAAAGTGCCGTCAGGATTATGTCTAGAGGCATATATAGAATAATTAGAACCGCCGACGCGAGCACCTCCGACTGTCAAGATTTTTCCGTCTTTCTGAATTAAAAGCTTTTCTATTTTGTCGTGAGCAACAGAAGGATTGAACATTATTGAACCTTCATTGCCGAAATCTGGATTTAGTTCGCCTAAACCTTGAGCATAAGAATTTAAAGCTAAAATGAATGCAAAAACGAGTGTAAATATTTTTTTCATAGGCTTAAATTTTTAAATAAGAATCATAATGACAAATATATAAAAAAATAGGAATTATGAGTTATGAATTAGGATTTTTTTTCTAACTCTGATAACTGACGTTTTTAGCTTTCTGCTGTCAATTTTTAACTTTCAATTTAAAAAAAACAAGACCCCGAAAAAATCGAGGTCTTGAGTCGTATTTTTAGTCTATGAGACTATAAGCCAATAAGTCTATGAGTTATCCGAGATAGCTCTTAAGGATTTTGCTTCTGCTTGTGTGTTTTAAGCGTCTGATGGCTTTTTCTTTTATCTGTCTTACGCGTTCGCGTGTGAGGTCGAATTTTTCGCCTATTTCTTCGAGTGTCATTGGATGGCTTCCGTTGAGACCGAAGTAAAGACGTACGACGTCAGCTTCGCGTTGAGTCAATGTTCCAATAGCGCGGTCGATTTCTTTTCTTAATGATTCATAAAGGAGCTCAGTCTCAGGAGTGATTACTTCATCGCTTTTCAAGACGTCGTACATGTTGTTGTCTTCGTCTTGAACGAGAGGAGCGTCCATTGATACGTGACGGCCTGCATTTTTCATTGATTCTTTCACTTCAGCTTCAGTGATGTCTAATGCTTCAGCGATTTCTTCTGCGTTAGGTTCGCGTTCAAACTCTTGTTCCAACTTGGCGTATGTTTTGTTGATTTTATTGATAGAACCGATTTTGTTGAGAGGTAAACGGACTATACGAGATTGTTCTGCCAAAGCTTGGAGGATTGATTGACGGATCCACCATACAGCGTAAGAGATAAATTTGAAGCCTCTGGTTTCATCAAAGCGTTGTGCTGCTTTAATCAAACCTAAATTACCTTCGTTGATAAGGTCAGGAAGACTCAAACCTTGATTTTGGTATTGCTTGGAAACGGAAACAACGAAACGGAGGTTAGCCTTGGTGAGTTTCTCAAGAGCGATTTTGTCGCCTTGTCTGATTCTCTGTGCCAATTCAACTTCTTCATCAGCTGTGATAAGTTCAACTTTACCTATTTCTTGCAAATACTTGTCAAGAGATGCGGTCTCTCTGTTTGTAACCTGTTTGGTAATTTTTAACTGCCTCATATTTGAAATTTTAGAGCCAAGAGCCAAGAGCCAAGAGCCAAGAGCTTTTTATCGCCCACTGCTCAAAGCTCACTGCTCGAAGCTAATTAATTTTTCTTGTTTTTGTGTTCTGGTTTGCCACCTTTTCTTTCGCCTTTGTTTTCGTTACGAGGACGTTCAGGTTTTTCTACATAACCTTCTGGTTTTGGTAATAAGGCTTTTCTTGAAAGGCGTAACTTGCCAGTTTTTTGTTCTATTTCGATGAGTTTAACATCAACTTCGTCACCTTCTTTAAGGATGCCGTCTAAGTTGTCGAGGCGTCTCCATTCTACTTCTGAAATATGTAACAAACCGTCTTTGCCTGGTAATATTTCAACGAAAGCACCGAATGCCATGATTGATTTAACTGTGCCGTGATATACTTCACCTACTTCAGGAAGAGCGACGATAGCGCGGATTTTAGCTTTTGCAGCTTCGAGGTCTTCTTTGTTTGAAGAAGCGATTTCAACGATACCGCAGTTTTCTTGTTCTGTGATGACGATGACTGTGTTAGTGACTTTTTGTATTTCTTGAACGACTTTGCCGCCAGGTCCTATAACTGCACCGATGAAGTCTTTAGGAATGCATACTTTTTCAATGCGTGGTACACTTTCTTTATAGTCTTCTCTTGGTTCTGTGATTGTCTTAGCCATTTCGCCGAGGATGTGCATACGACCAGCTTTTGCTTGTTCGAGTGCTTCTGTAAGAACTTCGTATGAAAGACCGTCAACTTTGATGTCCATTTGACAAGCTGTGATACCGTCTTTTGTACCTGTGACTTTGAAGTCCATATCACCGAGGTGGTCTTCGTCGCCTAAGATGTCTGATAAAACAGCATATTTGCCTGTTTCATTGTCTGTGATGAGACCCATTGCAATACCAGCGACTGGTTTCTTCATCTTAACGCCAGAGTCGAGGAGAGCGAGTGTGCCACCGCATACTGATGCCATTGATGATGAACCGTTTGATTCTAAGATGTCAGAAACAACGCGGATTGTATAAGGATTTTCATCTTCGCCTGGAATCATTGATTTGAGAGCTCTTTCAGCGAGGTTGCCGTGACCGATTTCACGACGGCTTACACCGCGGCTTGGTTTGCACTCGCCTGTTGCGAAGCTAGGGAAGTTGTAGTGTAACATGAAGTTTGATGTTCCTGTCACAACAGCTCCGTCTATTGTTTGCTCGTCGAGTTTTGTTCCTAATGTGACTGTTACGAGAGCTTGTGTTTCACCGCGTGTGAAGATAGCTGAACCGTGTGTTGATGGAAGAACGTCGACTTCAGTCCAGATAGGACGGATTTGGTCTAATCTACGTCCGTCTAATCTCTTTCTTTCGATTAAGATAGCGTCGCGGACAGCTTTGCGTTGTATGTCGTGGAAATAACGTTTTGCTAAAGATGCTTTTTCTGCGAGTTCTTCTTCGCTGAAGTTAGCGAGGTAAGAGTCGAGGATAGCGCCGAAGTTAGCTTCGCGTTCGTGCTTGTTAGCGTTGCCTGTAAGAGCGAAATCGTAACATGGTTTGTATAATTTTTCCATCATGTCAGCTCTTAAAGCTTCATCGTTATTTTCGTGGCAATATTCACGTTTTGTTTGTGCTTTCTCAACTTTTGATGCGAGTTCGATTTGAGCTTGGCAGTGAACTCTAATAGCGTCGTGAGCTGCTTTCAAAGCGTTGAGCATAACTTCTTCAGAAACTTCTTTTGATTCGCCTTCAACCATGCAGATGTCTTTCATTGAAGCTGCAACCATGAGTTCGAGGTCGGCGTCTTTGAGTTGTTCTTCTTTTGGGTTGATGACGTATTCTCCGTTGATGTAAGCTACGCGTACTTCTGAGATAGGACCATTGAATGGGATGTCTGATACTGCGAGAGCTGCTGATGCTGCGAGAGCTGCATATGCGTCTGGCAATACGCCTACTTCACCAGAAATGAGAGAAATTTGAACTTGTGTTTCTGCATGATAATCATCTGGGAATAATGGTCTTAAAGCTCTGTCAACTAAACGAGAGATTAAGATTTCATAGTCAGATGGTTTGCCTTCGCGTTTGAAGAAACCGCCAGGGAATTTGCCTGTAGCGGCGTATTTTTCTTTATAATCGACTGAGAGAGGTAAGAAGTCGACGTCATCTTTTGCGTCTTTTGCTGAAACAACTGTTGCTAACAACATTGTCTTGCCGCATGTTACGACTGCTGCACCGTCGGCTTGCTTTGCTAAACGACCTGTCTCTATGGTGATTGTTTCGTTGCCGAGTTGGATGGTTTGTTTGATTCCTTCAGGACCCATTTTTTCGTCTTTTTAGTTATTATTAATAAGTTGGATGGTATAAAAATAAAATATACGCAAAAAAAAGGCAATCTTACATTGCCTTTTTTTTGCTATCACGCGTGATACGCTATTATTTTCTAATACCTAATTCTTTGATGATAGTACGATATCTTTCGATATCTTTGTTCTTTAAGTAATCAAGAAGTCTTCTTCTTTTACCTACGAGACGAACTAATGAACGCATTGTAGCAACGTCTTTTTTGTTTTGCTTCATGTGTTCTGTTAAATGTTTGATTCTGAAAGTGAACAATGCAATTTGTCCTTCTGCTGAACCTGTGTCTTGTGCATTTTTACCGTATGCACTGAAAAATTCTGATTTCTTTTCTGCAGTTAAATACATATCTTTTCTTTTTACTTCTTTCTTTTCGGACTGCAAAGATACTATTTTTTTTGTTTGAAAAAACTTTTTTTAATAAAATTTTAAAAATAATATTCCTTGGCTTTAACTCATTGATTTATATCGAAATAGTATTAAAGGCTTTGAGTTATGAGCTGTGAGCTGCGAGCAGGTGAATTGATTTTACTAAACTTCATTACATCATTACTTCACAACTATCAAACTCTAAATTTTAAATTTTCAGTTTCCAACTTTACAAAAATATGTTCGGCACATCTTCATCTTCGCTGATGGCTGATTTATAACTGGTTGTGTCTTGCGATTTTTCTTGAGATTCTGCGTTATTGTTTTCTTCTACAAAGTCCTCAAAGTCGTCTTCAATTTTTTTGAAGCTAGGAAAACTGATAATCTTTGTGTATATCTTCCTGAATTTTACTGATTTTTCTAATAATGGAACTAATACCGAAGTGAATATGATTGTGAAGAATATTACGGAGAAAACGATGTTGCTTACTCTTTCTGAGCCTGCAAGCTGAGATTGAGAAATCATTGTTGCTAAAACGGCTGCTGCCAAACCTCTTGGTATCATCATTGATAAAAACGCTCTGTCTTTTCTGCTGATGCCTCTTATTTCTGCTGGTAACGACACTCTCACAACCCACATTCTTAATATTATCATCAAGAAGGAAATGCCGAGTCCTATTAATAATGATATGAAACTATCGAATTTTATCGAGATGCCGACGTAAACGAAAAAGAATGTTTTCATCAAGAAAACCAACTCGCTGAACAGTGTTTTTTCCATTGGGTTGAGCAAAGTCGGTTTTCTGTCGGAGAATTTCTTCAGCCATTTGTCGTGAATGGTTTCCATATTGGCCAATCCAATTCCGAATGCGAGTGCAGAAATGATTCCACTGTATCCTAATAATTCATTGATTCCGTATATTATAAAAACGAATGCTGGCGTGGTGAAGATTGAATTGTTGATTGTTCTGACTTTATCTAAAACCATAGACCAGAATATGGAGCCTATTACGCCAATCAACGATGCTAATAAGAACGAAGAGAATACTTGTCCGAAAATGATTCCTATTCTGAATTCTCCGTATTTGTATGATTCAAATATCGCCAAGGTCACGACGATACATAAAATTGCGCTGAATGCCGATTCTAGAATTAGTATCGTTTTGCTTTTTTCACCAATGCTGATTTGCTTTACCAAAGGAATCGCAACTGCGGAAGAGGAGCCTCCTAAGGCTGCGCCTAGCATGAAACTTATTCCTGGATTCATGCCTAACACAAGCCAGCCTAATAATCCGATAGCTGCGAATGTGAAAAGAAAATTCACTATTGTTAAAGTGACGGTGTCTTTGATGGAGTCGGCTAAGGTTTTGAATGATAACTCTGTTCCGCTTTCAAAAAGCAAGGTCACGAGGGTGAGTTGTCCGAAAATGCTGCCTATGGTGCTTAACTTGTCGGCATCGACGATTTTTAATATAGGTCCGAAGAAAATTCCGATGAACATGAGTAACAATACATCTGGTATTCTCTTCTTGCTGAAAATTTCGGCAAACCAGTGAGCTGCGAAAACTAATGTGCCGAATGTTAATATAAATAGTGCTGGATCCATTGCATTTTTTTTGCAAATATAAAAAAAAGGAGGGTTCAAAAATTTTCGAACCCTCCTTTTTTAAAATATTTGAGTTATTCACCTTTGTAGAAAGGAAGTTTTACGATTGTAGCAGGGATGAGTTTTTCTCTCACTTTGATGAAAATTTCGTTGCCGAATTTGCAGTGTGATTTTGCTACATAACCCATACCGATAGCTTTCTTTACAGATGGTCCCATTGTACCTGAAGTAACTTCGCCGATTACGTTGCCTTCTGCGTCGCAGATTTCGTAGCCGTGACGAGCGATACCTTTGCCTGTGATTTCGAAAGCGCGTAATTGACGTGTAACGCCTTCTGTCTTTTGTTTTTCGTTGTATTCTCTGTCGATGAAGTCGTTGCCGTCAACGAATTTTGTGATCCATGCTAAACCTGCTTCGATTGGAGATGTTGTGTCGCAGATGTCGTTGCCGTATAAGCAGAATCCCATTTCAAGACGTAATGTGTCGCGTGAACCTAAACCTGCAGGTTTGATGCCGAATTCAGCGCCAGCTTCAAGAACTTTCTTGTAGATTTCGATAGCTGCATCGTTTGGCATGTAGATTTCGCAACCGCCTGAACCTGTGTAACCTGTTGTTGAGAAGATAACGTCTTTTACACCAGCGAATTCTAAAATCTTGAATGTGTAATATTCCATATCTTCAACAGTTGTTGCTGTGAGCTTTTGCATAGCTTTAAGTGCCAAAGGACCTTGAACTGCGAGTTGTGACCATTGGTCGCTTTCGTTTACGAATTCAACGCCGAGTTCCATACCCATTTCTTCTGCTACTGCTGCCATCCATGCCCAGTCTTTGTCGATGTTTGCTGCGTTAGGAACCATGAAGTATTCGTCTTCAGCAACGCGGTAGACTAACATGTCGTCAACGATGCCGCCTTTGCCGTTTGGCAAGCATGTATATTGAACTTTACCGTCTGTCAAAGCTGCTACGTCGTTTGTTGTGCAACGTTGTACGAAAGCGAAAGCTTTAGGACCTTTAGCGCGGAATTCACCCATGTGTGATACGTCGAAAACACCAACACCTTTACGAACTGTTTCGTGTTCGATGTTAACGCCTTCAAATTGAACTGGCATGTCGAAACCTGCGAAAGGAACCATCTTAGCACCCATTTCACGGTGCATTTCGTTAAAAACGGTCTTCTTTAAATTTTCTGTATTTTCCAT
>JAFOBJ010000064.1 GCA_017381865.1 Bacteroidales bacterium | reverse complement strand
TCCGGAACTTCAATATTAGAATATATTGGTAAATATTTTAAATTTAGGATAGAAAAAAAGACAGGTAATTTGGGCTGTTTTGTATGCCCATTACCTGTCTTTTTTTCGCTCAACTGCCAACCATTTTTGGCAACATTACCTTTTATTTCCATGAACGTATATGGTTCAAAAGTCAATTGCTAAAAGCCTTGGTTCTTAGTAAAAAAAAGAGAGACGCATCAAATTCTCGAATTGTGATACGTCTCTACTCTTTGCTGTTAGCAGTGAGCCATGAGCTTAGAGCAATTTGCTCACAACTCACAGTTCAAGGCTCGTAGCCTATTATTTCTTAACGAAGCGTTTTACAACTTCACCGTTTTCTGTAACGACTTTTACGAAGTAAACTCCGCTATTTAAGTTAGTTACGTCAATTGAGTTGCTGAGTTGCTGAGTTGCTGAGTTGCTAAGATTTTGAATTCTTCCATAAATATCGTAAATCTCTACTGTCAGTGTTTGAGTCTGTGTCTCAATATAAAGCTTGTCGTTGACAGGATTTGGATAGATATTGATTGATGATGAGAGTTCTTCAACGCCTTCGCCGTAAGTTACACATACTTCTGCAGAATGTTCTGATTCGCCAGCTAAGTTGGTTGCTGTCACTGTGAAGCAGTAAATGCCAGGGACTTCAAGACCTAATGTTACAGACAATTTTCCTGTTGTTCCGAGAAGTTTTTCGCTTTGATATACGCTGTAATATGTTGCGTCTTCAACAGCATTCCATGTCAATATAACAGAGTCGTTTTCTATTCTTGCTTCCAATACAGGAGCTTCTGGAATTTCTGTTTCAGGGTCAGCTTCTACTGTAGCACAAGCTTCGTTAGATTTTGGTGATTCGCCTAAATCGTTGACGGCTGTCACTGTGAAGCAGTAAGTGCCAACTTCTGGAACTTGAATGTCGAGAGCTGCATCTTTAAATTGTGCGAGCATTTTGTCTCCATAGTACGCTTTGTATGATGTAGCACCATGAACTGGTAACCATCTAAGTTGTATAGTGTCGTGAGAAACACTTGCTGTTACTACAGGAGCAACTGGTATTGCAGAGCCTACTGTGAATGAGCCTTGTGCTGACCATGCTGTAGTGCGGCCTGCTGTACAAAATGCGCGTACATTCCATAAGTATGTTCCATCTTCTGTGAGGTCTTCGATGACCCATGTTGTTGATTCAATACTGTCGATTGTAATCCATGATGTGCTGTTAGCTTCACGATATCTCAATTCCCATAAGAGATGGTCTTCTGTGCCTTCCCATGTGAGGATGATGAGTTCTTCGCTATATTGAACAGCTAAGTTAGTTGGTGCATCGCATTCTGGCCATTCTGTTGTTGTGAATTTAACTACTTCTGACCAATCTGAATATTCTCCTTCTTCAACGATACCGCGTACCTTTACTTGATATTCTGTTTCAGCTTCAAGTTCTGTGAGAATTAATTCTTTTGCGCCTGTAACAACTATCGTTGTATCGAATTCTGCATCAGCTTTAGCATAAGTAACTTCAAAGTTTTCTTGTTCGCTGCGCCATGTCACCTTAGCTGATGTATGAGCTACGTCTTCTACTTTAACTTCTGGTGTAGATGTAACTACAATCTCTCTAACTTTAAAGTTGTCAATTACGAGTGTACCTGGAGCGAATGTGTTATTGAATAAATGCCAGTGGATGCGAATCCAAATCTTTTGTCCTTTATATTGTGTCAATGCAGCTTCGAAAGGAACTAATGTCTTTTCTTCTGAAGTATAAACAAATTGAGGATTATTTGTTGAGTTGTATGATACTAAGTCAGTGAATGTTTCACCATCGGTACTTACTTGTACAGCGAAGACGTCGTTTTCATTCCATACGTTATAAGCTTCTGTGAGGAAACGGCTTGGGTTGTGGAAGATAGTGAAGTTGAATTTAACTTCAGCGTCTACTTCACCGATTACAATAGGACTGCTTGTGATTTGATTTATGACACCGTCTGTTGCATTGCCTCTTACGACTTTACACCAGAGGAGATATGGATTTTCTTCTGTTGAGAAACCTGATACTGATCTTGGTACTTCAAAAGTACTTCCTTCATTTTTATACCAGCCAGCAGGAACTTCGTAAGTCTTTACTGCGTCTAAGTTAAGCTCGTAAGGAAGATGTGCTATTGTAGCTTGGTCTGATGACAATTTATCTGTTGAGTAGCCGTATGTTGGGTCGTAGCTATAAGCTTCGAAGAAATATCCTTTTGAATGTTCAAGGTCTGTGATTTCGATGCCTTCGCCAGCTTCGCCGAAGTAAGCCACTTTACCGCCGCCTTCAATTTCTTGTCCGCTTGTATATTCACCTGCTAATGGACCGATAACAGGATAGTCGCCATAGTTATCGCGAACGAGTTCTGTGTTGTAAACGACGATGACTTTATTGCCAGCTTCGTTAGCTGCAAGATTGACCTTTGCTGTTGTTTCGCCTATCTCTGTGAATTCAAATGTTGCAGGAGCTAATGGCTTTGTATATGTCACTACAGTAAGAGGTTCTACAGTGTTATAAGCAGGACCGTTCAATCCGAAAGCATTTACTGCAAATACTGCGAATGTGTAATCTGTAGCTGCAGGGAGGTCATAGATTTCAAATTCATATAATCCTTCAAAATCCCATGACTCATAATATTCTATAACTGTTGCATCACCGAGTTTGTCGCCGGTTTCATAGTTTGTCTTATTTACTGGGAGTGTTGTGATTTCTTTACCTTCTTGATAAACGAGAAGATATTGGTCGACGCCTTCAGCTGGTGTGAATCTACCTGTCAAACTTGTTGAGAATTGATTAACGACTAAGTCTGTTGGTTGTACTGTTGGTGTTGTGACTTCTGTTGGATAATTGAGAACGAATGTTGTTCCGTCTGCTATAGTGTTATCTAATTCAAATGTGTTAGCAGTGCTGTTTTCTTTAGCCCATTCTGCCATAGTTCCAGCGAATACTGATGATGCTGCTTCACCTTCTCCTTTAATACCGATAGTGGCGGCAAATACATCTGTTTCAGGATTGCCTTCTTCATCTTGATATGTCAATGCTTCATCAACGCCATTTAATACTAATTCGATAGCGTTTGAGCCTTCATGTAAACGGAATTGTACATCGAAATAATAAGCGTCAACACCCCAGTATCCTTGAAGTGCACCAAGTTGTTTGAATTCAACTGTGAGAGTGCGGTTTGGAGCTTCGCCTTCAGTCTTGTAGCTGATAACAGTCTCATCATTACATACTGTTCCACGGTTAGGAACAAAACCTACTAAGTCTTTAGTATTCTCACGTGTGAAAACCCATTTTTCTTCAGCAGGAAGTGTCACTTCTTCATTACCAAAATAGATTGCACCATTGGTAGCAATACCGAATGAAGTGAATGTCTTTTCATTGAAATTAAAATCAAAGCCGATAGGATAACCAGCTGCCGTTACTTCTTCTGTAAAAACTCCTGAAGGAAGAATAAGTTTATTTACAAAATTGTTGACTTCGTCACCGTATTCGTCAACAATGGTTTTTAATGCTTCGTCCGTGCCTGATGCAATGACAGTTGCGTCTGTGAGTGCAGTGTAAGATTCTTCGTTGATTGAGAATCCATAGCCATAGATAGCTTGTGCGTTTACTGATACGGCTGTCAATACAACCATAACAAGTGATAATAAAACTTTTTTCATACGCAATAATTTTAAGGTTATTACTATTGTTAATTATTTTTTTGTTTTTATAGTGACCTTTGTCATTACTGATAAGGTCACTACAAATTTAAAGTTTAGATTATAAAAAATCAAGAATTATTTTTAAAATTATTTGACTAGAATTTTGCGAGTCAGCACTTCGTTTTTCATTGATAATTTAGCGATATATAAGCCTGCTTCGCCAGCCCAGTCGATAGCATTTTGACCTATGACAAGTTCTACATTATTTATGTCGGTCACTTTTCTTCCTACGAGGTCGAAGATTTCAATTTGAGCAGTCTCGTCATTTGACATATTTATCATCAATTGACCATTAGAATAAAAGACATTATTCAAAGAAGCTGTATTTTTCTCAACACTTGTAGTATCGTTCTCGTTTTCATCATCGTTTCCATCAACAGCAAAGTCTATTCTTTGAAGCATCTGACGGTCTTTTGTTTCGTTGTTTCCATCTTTATATTCTTCTTTCCAGCTAGCTACCCAGAAGCCTTCTTCCATACAGATATGTGATGTGAGAGCTGAGCGTTGTTGTGCATCTACTGATAATTTTGTTCTGCCAGTGAATTCGCCAGTTTTTGTTTCGAATGTCATATAAGCCACGTCAACGTCGCCCCATCCTGAATTTTGTCTCATGTAGAACAAGGCTGCTTCGCCATCTTTGCCTGGCTGTATCGAGTTATATCCGAAAGCATTTTGTTCGAAGTCGAAGAGCATGATGCCTTCGTCGCCGTATAACAACTCACCTTGTTTAGATAATTTTTGTATCATCATTCTCTGCCAGTTTTGTCCGCCGTCTGTCTCTCTCCAGAATGCAATGAATCCGTCACCTGCTGGGTCTGCCATGACTTTACAGTTGAAATGTTTCCATTCGTCGTAACTCAACTTCACGTCGCCTTCGTCTGATGCTGCTGCAAATCCTATCTTGCCATCGCCTGTCACATATGCCATGTATGCAGATTCAACGTTAGTGTAGGCTCTATCGTCGTTCCATCCTATGATGACGCCGCCGTCGCCAGATGGCTGCACGTCGAGTATTGTCCATAATGGGATGCTGCCCCAGCCGCCGCGATAGATACGAGTGTCTTCGCCCCAAACAGATGTGCCGTCGAAGTCGATTTTACGAGCATATAAGTCTTGTGCGCCTCCCTTAGCATAAACAAGGATAAATTGATTCATGCCAGCATCGACGAGATATGGATATTGATAAGTGACGGTTTCTGATGTCAAGTTTACTTCATCGTCCCATTGCGCTTTGCCATCAGCTGACAGTCTCTGAAGATTGATGGCCATAGTCATAGAGCCTAAAGCATTTGAACGCATCCATGCTAACACATAACTGCCATCAGGAAGACCGATGATTTTTGTAGCTGCTATAAGTTCTGTGTTCCAGTCTAATGTGATGCCTTCTTCATCCCAAAGCATCTTTCCTTCTGGAGATACCTTATAAGCATATAATCCCATGAAAGTCTCGCCATCTTCACAATCGCGTGCGTCAGAAACAGCCACGACGACATTACCGTCTTTGTCGATGTAAAGATAATTGTTCACAACACAATATGAACGGTTTGGATAATCTGAAATCAAGATGCCCAAGTCTCCGAATTTTTTCTCACCGTTTTTGTCAAGAGCCTGAAGTCGATATTCATAGACGACATTGTCTGTGTCGTA
Source organism: Bacteroidales bacterium (assembly GCA_017381865.1). Classification (GTDB taxonomy): domain Bacteria; phylum Bacteroidota; class Bacteroidia; order Bacteroidales; family F082; genus Limimorpha. Next base: position 12,157 of record JAFOBJ010000064.1, on the reverse strand, counting down.
TTCATCGACAGCATTTTTTATATTAGGATGATAATACAAAAAATATGTTGTACCGTCAGGTCCAACGATAGTTTCATTGTTGTACATTGATGTTCCTTCTGTGATAACAGGGATAGGTTGTTCTGTCCATTGTCCGTAAGCATTGGTCATTGCGACTAATGCTAATAATAGTGTAAATATCCTTTTCATAGTCGTTGTTATTTAGTTATTTTAAATGTTTTATTTGAATTCGAAGTGATGATGTTGACAACATAAACTCCGTTGCTAAAATCTTCTGTGGAGATGTTATTTCTGCTTTCGCAACTTAAAATGCGTCTTCCTGTCACGTCATAAATATTGACGTTGAAGTTTTGGCAATTGTTAATGATTATATTATCATTTGTATAAACAATGTTAAATTCATTTTGTTCAATCTCGCTGATATTTGTCTCATCGTCGTTTCCTTCTTCGTTCTCATCTTCTACGACATTGATGAATGTACGCCATCCGAAGTCTGAAATTTCCATGTTTTGTGTAACGAGATTGTTGTCTTTGTCGTAGATTTTCACATAGCCTCGTGGTGTCTTGATGCCGTCGCCCCAGATGTCGGTGACTTCGATGCAATAAGTCTTTCCGTTTTCCAGTGTCACCTCAAACTCATTCTCTTGCGGAGTTCCATTGGTAAAGCCTGTGAATTCTTCCACTATCTTGCCATCGGTATCTTTTATAAAATAACAGTTGTCGGAAGAGTAGTTGTCAGTCTTTATCTTGACCACTATTTCTGCAGGAGCTTGCACTGTCTCGCCGAATGTTCCTTTTATGGTATTGCCTTTATATTCTTCACCGTTGATAGATGTCAAGGTGACTTTCCATTCGTTGTCGTCGGTTTGTGCACTCCAGTCGATAGGAATTGTTATTGCTTGAATTGACAAAGCTTCCACCTTGCCGTTCCATGTAGCTTGTGTGGTATTGCCGTTCAATTCTACATCGAATGTTGCGTATGTTATTGGTTTTGTCGATTTATTTTCAAGATATAATTCAAGGAAAGAATAAGCATAGTTTTTTCCTATAGGGATTTTAGGCTTTGAAATCTCTGCTTCCATTGGAAGCTCGAAAGAAGGGTGCGACAATTTCTTGCCTGCTACGTTAAGGATATTAGATTCGTTTTCTGTCACGAAGGCAACGAGTTCCAATTGTTCTGGCACTACGACCACACCTCTGTAGTCTTTTGGAAGAGCATATTTATATTCAGCAGTGAAGAACTCACCTTTTTTATATGTTGAGATTAAGTCGCCGAAAGCCTCTGTGATGTAGTCGCGCAAGACATGTTGGTGCATGTATTCATCGCCGACGCCACTGCCAGCCTGATAAGCCTGAATGTTGTTTTGGAGGAGAGCTATCGACAATCTCGTTGAGTCGTTTGGGGCGTCTTCTACCCAGTAGCCTTCCACTGTGACTGTTATCTCTTCGTAGAAGTCATCGTATTCGCAGTTTATCATTAAATTGACAGGAGCCGTCTCTGCATTTGTTTCTTTGGCAGCTCTAGACCATATAGACCTGCTGATGGCATATTCATTTTCATAAGGTCTTCTGCTGACCATTCCTGAAGGATAACCTGAGATAGGATAGAAATCGTGTATTGTGATGCCGTCTTCGGTACGGAGGTCGGCTTGGTCAGGATATGGCTCGGCATAATGACCGGCATGAACAGCGATGATGAACACCTCTTCTGGTTTTGCAATCTGAAGCTTGTGCGCCATGGCGTGTCCGTCAGGACAGTTGCCGCAGTGTATTCCAGTAAATTCTTCTAACAAGACTTTCTTATTCTGAGGCTTGGTGATATTATTTTCTTCGTTATCGAGAGAACCGTCTTTATAGATGCGCTGCATATATAATCTGCTAGGAAGTTCTGTAGGGTCTACGTCAGGATTGTCACCAGCAAGCATACGTTTGTCTTCCCACATCGTAATCCAATACTCACCATTGATAAGCTGGCTGACCTTCATGTTTGCACGATTGTCGTTAGATGGGGATAATACAACAGGAGTTTCAAAGACAGGGCTTCCGTTTTCCTTGCTTACTTTTGTGAATAAGTTAGACACTCTGTCTTCGTCAGTAGTCTTATCGTTTTTCATGAAGAACACAGCGATATTGCCTTCGCCGTCATCGCTGATATTTTCGTAGCCTAGGATGATGTCGCTGTCGTCGTTAGGATATACTCTCACGCCTTCTGCGTCCCAAAGCAGTTCTCCCGACATAGAGAGTTTCTGCAACATCAATCTGCAATGACTGCCTCCGAATGATGTCTCGCGTCTGAGTACGAAGATGTGTTGGTTTTCTTTGTCGTAATAGATTGAAGGTGAGAAGCTACGCATTCCTTCGGTGTAGCCTATTGCCTCGCCGCCTTCGCCAGAAGCGAATCCGTGTTTGCCGTCAGGCAAGACATGTGCGAGGTATGTTCTTTCATAATTGGTGTTGTCACGGTCGTCGTACCAGCCTACGAATACGCCGCCTTCGCCGTCGGATTCTACCTTCAAGAATGTCCAGATTGGGATAGAACCGAAGCCGCCTCTGTAGATTCTTGTGTCGTTGCTCCATACCTCAGAGCCGTCGAAGTCGAGTTTTTTGGCGTGAAGCTCTTGTGCTGAGCCTTTGGCATAAACCATAATGACTTGGTTGTTACCTGCATTGACGAGGTAAGGAAACGTCATTGGTGTAGTGCCATCGCCTAGAATCACAGGGGCTTCCCAGAGCATATTTCCATCAGCTGAAATTCTCTCCAAATGAATCGTTCCAATTTCATAATCGCCAGACCACACATACTCAACCCATGCGATAAAAAAAGAGCCGTCTTCTATTTGTACCATAGAAAGACAGCCCTGCGTTGCTTCTGAATATCCGCCTCTGTTGAGGTCTATTCCGTTTTCTCCCCAAAGCATTTCTCCCGTTGAGGATATTTTATATAAACGATAATTTTCGTTAACATCGCTCGTTATTCCTGCATTGGCAGCGTTATTTAGCGTTTGATAAGCGATGATGGTGTTGTTGTCCTTGTCTAGAAGCGACAATTGTTTCGCCGTTGTGTATAACTTCGATTCTAGTTCATCGACGAGCATCGCACCGTCAGATAATTTGCAATTTCCTTCGTTGTCGTGGACGTTGAAATAAGTCGCAATGCCTTTGTTTTCTACACCAGGGCCATTCCACGATGTCAAAACTGTTCCGTCATGAAGCACGGTGAAATCCCAGTCATAGACAATAGTTTCGGGTTCGATAACATTGATTTCATTGTTCTGTGCAAAAGAAAGGAAGGATAAAAATACACAGAATAGAGAGGTGAAAATTTTTTTTAACATAACCTGAAATTTTATTAGTTAAAGAGTAAAAAAATAGTCTAAATTGTTCTGTTTTTTTCGTACTCACAAATTTCAAGTTTTTATTTTAAAATTCCAAGTCTTTTCTTTAAAAAAAATTAAATCGATTGTTAAATTTTCACTTAACTCTACACTTTTTTCAATTAACAGTTAACAATTAACAAAAAAGACGCACAACGACATATTATCTATTTTCTATTGTGTCGTATGATACGTCTCTACAAATTTTCAATTATGAATTATGCATTATGAATTATGAATTGACATTGGGTGTTCCGCTATGTGAGATTACTCCCACATAAATCAGCAATATCACATTCATAAGCAACGCATATATGATCGCTGGTATCGCCATCTCTGCGCTGTTGAATATGAAAGGAGAACTCGCGATGGCGATGGCTTGCGCCGCATTCTGCATTCCTACTTCAATGACGATGGTTCTTCTCACCGCAGTACCCGATTTCGTCATGCGTGAAAGCAGAGAACTGCATGTCATAGCAGCTAATATCAAAATCGTTATTGTCAATCCTAATACAGCGAAGTTTTCTTTGATGGCTTGTGTGTTTTGCAAGAAGAAGATTCCAGCTAATGTCATCAAAGCTGGAAATGCTAATTTGCTGAGCACTTTATTAACTTTTGCAGCTGGCTTTGGAAGGTAATGTCTGAATATTATTCCTAAGAAAAGCGGAACGAAAAGAAGCACGATGTTTTGTACTATGAGTTTCCCGAAAGGAAGGTTCACTTCCACGCCGCTTTGTTCTGTGACAAAACGTGATACAAATTCCATTATGATAGGAATTGTAAATAATGTTATAATGCTGCTTATGGCAGTAAGTGTAACTGACAAAGCCACGTCGCCTTTCGCCAACATAGAAAATACATTCGACGAACTTCCGCCAGGACAACAAGCTATAAGCACAATGCCCATGAAATATACAGGAGGTAATTTTAAGATGTATGCTAAAGCGAAAGCTATGAGTGGCAATAATATCAATTGTCCTATCATTCCAATCACCACAGCACGCGGATTACGAGCTACGTCAGTAAAAGATTTCTTGTTTAAGTCAGTGCCTAATAAAAACATCAGCACTATTAAAATGGGCATTACGATCCAGATCATACCGATTTAAGTTGCTAAGTCAATAAGTTACTAAGTTGCTAAGTCAATAAGTTGCTATAAATCTCAGCAACTCAGTAACTCAGCAACTTAGTATCTCAGTAACTTGGTGTCTTTCATTCAGCAAGCACAAGTATCTTATTATTCAATACTTCTACTACGCCGCCGTTTATTTCAATAAAATTAAATTCGTTATTATTACCTATTTTCACTTTTCCTTTGCCGAGGGCAGATATCATAGGAGCGTGGTTGTTTAATATTTCGAACAAACCATCAATGCCTGGTAACTGAACCAAGTCGGCCTCTCCTTCAAAGAGACGTTTTTCCGGTGTTATTATTTCTATCTTCATTTTTAAACTCTCCACTCTCAACTTTCCACTCTTATTCCGCTAACATTTTCTTTCCTTTTTCTATCGCTTCTTCGATAGTTCCAACCATCATAAAGGCTGCTTCTGGATATTGGTCGACTTCGCCGTCCATAATCATGTTGAAGCCTTTGATAGTGTCTTCAATGCTTACGAATGCGCCTTTCATGCCAGTGAATTGTTCAGCGACGTGGAAAGGTTGCGATAAGAAACGTTGTACGCGGCGTGCGCGGCTCACGGTGAGTTTATCTTCTTCCGACAATTCGTCCATACCCAAGATGGCGATGATGTCTTGTAATTCTTTATAACGTTGAAGTATGTTTTTCACGCGTTGAGCTGTGTTGTAATGTTCTTCTCCAACGATGTCGGCCGACAATATTCTTGATGTTGATTCGAGAGGGTCGACGGCAGGATAGATGCCGAGTTCTGAAATCTTACGGCTGAGCACTGTTGTTGCGTCGAGGTGAGCGAATGTCGTTGCAGGAGCAGGGTCGGTCAAGTCGTCGGCAGGGACATAAACGGCCTGTACTGATGTGATAGAACCGTTTTTAGTAGATGTGATTCTTTCTTGCATCAAACCCATTTCCGATGCCAATGTTGGCTGATAACCTACTGCAGAAGGCATACGACCGAGGAGTGCCGACACCTCAGAACCGGCTTGAGTGAAACGGAAGATATTATCGATGAAGAACAAGATGTCGCGACCTTCGGTTTCGCCGTCGCCGTCGCGGAAGTATTCTGCCATAGTAAGACCGCTCAATGCGACGCGCGCACGGGCTCCTGGTGGCTCGTTCATCTGTCCGAATACGAGCGTAGCCTGCGATTTCTTGAGTTCTTCGTAATCTATCTTGTCAAGGTCCCAGCGACCTTCTTCCATCGACTTCATAAATTCATCGCCGTATTTGATAACGCCTGATTCGAGCATTTCTCTTAACAAATCGTTACCTTCGCGTGTACGTTCTCCAACGCCAGCAAATACTGACATACCTGAATATGATTTCGCAATGTTATTAATCAACTCCATAATGAGAACTGTCTTGCCAACGCCAGCACCGCCAAACAAACCGATCTTACCGCCTTTAGCATAAGGCTCAATCAAGTCGATGACTTTGATGCCAGTGAAGAGCACTTCTTGTTTTGTAGAAAGGTCCTCGAATTTAGGAGGGTCACGGTGAATGCTGTTACGTCTTGCTGATTCTACTTTTTCTAGACCGTCGATAGAGTCACCGATAACGTTGAAAAGACGTCCTTTGACCTGATCGCCTGTAGGCATTGAAATTGGAGCTCCTAAGCAGCGTACTTTCATGCCTCTGCGAAGTCCGTCAGTAGAGTCCATCGCAATGGTACGCATGGTGTTTTCTCCAATATCTTGTTGAACTTCGGTTATAAGCTTTTCGCCATTGGCGCGTTCTATTTCAAGAGCATCTAAAAGGTTTGGTAATTGTGATTCGTCATCAAAAGCGACGTCAATCACAGGACCTATTATCTGTACGATACGACCGTATTTTTCTTCACTCATGACTGTTTAATTGTATCTGTGTTATTGTCTAAATCTGATTTAGAGTCTAAATTATCAATGTTTTTCAAAAAATCCCATTGGAATATCAAGAGATATAAAAATCCTATCGTGATGGCGCTGTCGGCGATGTTGAAGATAGGACTGAAGAATATCTGACCTCCGAAAAATGGTATCCATTCTGGGAATGTGAACAATGGGAAATAAAGCATATCAACGACTTTACCTTGCAGGAAACCAGCATAGCCGCCGCCTTCAGGGAATAATGTCGCCACTTGATAGAAAGTGCTTTCGCTAAATATCATGCCGTAAAACATTCCGTCGATGATGTTGCCTAAAGCTCCAGCTGTGATAAGTGATATGCCGAACAAAGGTCCGAATTTGATTTTTTTCTTTGTGAGATGATAGATAAAATAAAACAACAACGCCACGGCTATTATCCGGAAAATGCTGAGCGCTAACTTGCCGTATTGCGCCCCGAATTCCCAGCCAAAAGCCATGCCGTTGTTTTCTATAAAATAAATCTGAAACCAATTTCCCAATACTGAGAAACTTTCTCCTATTGTCATATTCAATTTGACCCAGAACTTCGTTATCTGGTCAATAAGCAAGACAAGAAATATGACTATCAGCGGTTTCTTCATTACTTCTTTTGTCCCATTTTAGCCTCAACACTCAAGGTAGCATGTGGTACGGCACGCAATCTTTCCTTTGGAATTAATTTGCCTGTCATACGACATACTCCGTAAGTCTTGTTTTCTATGCGAATTAACGCATTTTCTAAATTTTGAATGTACTTGAACTGACGTGCAGCCAACTGACTGTTTTCTTCTTTCGACAAAACATTGGAGCCTTCTTCCAAAATCTTGAAAGTAGGAGCTGTGTCGTCAGCATTATTACCTTTGCCGGAGACATGTTCGTTTAATAATTCAAGATCTTTACGCGCTCTTGCTAGTCTTTCTAATATTAGTTCCTTGAATTCAGCAAGTTCCTCGTCAGAATATCTGACTTTCTCTGGAGTATTGTTTAAGTTGTCTTCCATATCTCTCGAATTTTATTTGATTTTCTGAATTATCGCCGTCAAAGTTAATAATAAATATTGTATAGTACAAGAAATTATTTCTTAATTCTTGTTAATTTTTATCTTAACAGAAATGTTGTCAATAAGTTCTAATTCTTCAATATTTTCACCGATGTTGTCAACCATATTCAATGTTGCTAAAGTCTCTGAACAAATGTATTCTTTATATTTTTCAACAACATTATTAATATTGTCGTTCTTTTCAATTGTCAAAATGATGTGGTCTGTAACTTCAAAGTCACCGTCTTTTCTCATGTTTTGAATTCTGTTGACGATTTCTCTTGCCAAACCTTCTTCTGCCAACTCAGGTGTAACTGTGATGTCCAAAGCAACTGTTGAGTCGTCTTGTGTTGTTACTGCCCAACCTGGAATATCTTCTGTTGTGATGATTGCGTCATCAAGTTCAAGATGCAATTCTTGTCCGTCTAATGTGATGTCTAAATAACCGACGCTTTCGAATGTTCTGATTGTTTCTTGTTCTATCTCAGCGAAGAATTGTGTTATTTGTTTTATCATCTTGCCATAACGACGGCCTAAGTTTCTGAGATTTGGCTTGACTTTCTTGACCAAGATGTTCTTGTCTGCTGTCAAATATTCGATTTCCTTGACATTAACTTCAGAAAGAATGAGTTGTTCGATTTTTTTGAATTGTTCGAGTTCTTTTTCTGAGTTGACAGGAATCATAATCTTTGATAATGGCTGACGAACGCGGATGTTGGCTTTCTTTCTCAATGATAATACCATTGATGAAGCGAGTTGTGCCATTTCCATTCTTTCTTCCAAGTCTTTGTTGATAAGAGCTGGATTTGCCTTAGGGAAGTCGGTGAGGTGAACTGATTCTGCTGCCTCGCGTCCTGTTGCGGCGTTTAAGTCTTGATATAAACGTTCTGCGAAGAATGGAGCGATAGGGCTTGAAATCTTAGCCAATACATTCAAACATGTGTATAATGTCTGATATGCTGAAGTCTTGTCTGATGTGACATCGCTTTTCCAGAAACGACGGCGTGAGAGACGTACATACCAGTTGCTCAAGTGTGCGTCGACGAATTCTGCTATTGCACGGCCTGCTTTTGTTGGCTCGTAATTGTTGTAATCGTTGTCGACTTCTTCAATCAATGAATTTAATTCTGATAAAATCCATCTGTCGATTTCTGGGCGTTCTTCGTATGGAATTTCTGCTTCTGAGAAATCGAACTTGTCGATGTTAGCATACAATGCGAAGAATGCGTATGTGTTGTATAATGTTCCGAAGAATTTACGACGTACTTCGTCAACGCCTTCTGCGTCAAACTTGAGGTTGTCCCAAGGTTGTGAGTTGGTAATCATATACCAACGTACTGCGTCAGCGCCGTATTTTTCTATTGCTTCGAATGGGTCGACGCCGTTGCCGAGACGTTTTGACATCTTGTTGCCGTTTTTGTCCAATACCAAACCGTTAGAGATAACTGTCTTGTAAGAAACAGAGTCAGAAATCATTGTAGCGATAGCGTGTAATGTGAAGAACCAGCCGCGTGTTTGGTCGACGCCTTCTGCGATGAAGTCAGCTGGGAATGTCTCGTCGTTGAGTTTGCCTTCTTCACCCATGTAATGGATTTGAGCGTAAGGCATTGCGCCTGAGTCGAACCATACGTCGATGAGGTCTGGCTCACGGAACATCTTTCTTCCGTCTGATGAGACGAGGATAACATTATCTATGTAAGGTCTGTGTAAGTCGAATTTTGTATAATCTTCTGAAGCGTAAGGATTTTCTGTCATGAAGCCTGCTTTCACTGACTCGTCGATTCTCTCGCGGAGTTCAGCAACGCTGCCGATACATACTTCTTCTGTGCCGTCTTCAGTGCGCCAGATTGGCAATGGTGTTCCCCAGTAACGTGAACGTGACAAGTTCCAGTCGACGAGGTTTTCGAGCCAGTTGCCGAAACGTCCTGTACCTGTTGCTTCTGGTTTCCAGTTGATAGTCTTGTTGAGTTCTATCATTCTGTCTTTCAAAGCAGTGCTGCGGATGAACCAGCTGTCTAATGGATAATAGAGAACAGGTTTGTCGGTACGCCAGCAGTGTGGATAGTTGTGAGTATGTTTTTCGCTCTTGAAGAGTTTGCCTTCTTCTTTCAATAAAACAACGATGTCGACGTCTAATGACTTGTCTTTCTCTGTCTTTGTTGCATCGAAAGCGTTCTTGACATATTGACCAGCGTAAGGACGATAAGCTTCGACGTCCATGCAGTTCTTGACGAATTCTGCGTCGAGGTCTTCGATGAGGAAGAACTTACCAGTCTTGTCAACCATTGGCTGAGCTTTGCCGTCTTTGTCAATCATTTGGAGTGGAGGGATGCCGCTTTGTTTTGCTACGCGGTCGTCGTCTGCACCGAAAGTAGGAGCAATATGAACGATACCTGTACCGTCTTCTGTGCTGACGTAGTCGCCGTGGATGACGCGGAATGCGCCTTCACCTGGGTTGACCCATGGGATGAGTTGTTCGTATTCCAAACCAACGAGGTCTTTACCTTTGCATGTGCCGAGGACTTCGTAAGGAAGTTTCTTGTCGCCGACTTTATAGTCTTCGAAAGCAGGTTTTTCAGCTTCGCTTGGGAAGAATGCGCCCATCAATGGTGTTGCTAATACGAAGTAAGCGAGTTCGCCGCTTGTTGGGTTGACAGTCTTTACGAGATTATAGTCGATGCTGTTGCCGACGCACAATGCTGTGTTTGAAGGCAAGGTCCATGGTGTTGTTGTCCATGCAGCGATTTGGATGCTGTTGAAAGGAACGTCAACGCCGAAAGGATTAGCTTTCACTGTTGTTTGTTCAGCTTTAACGCGGAACAATGCTGTACATGTGAGGTCTTTGACGTCGCGGTAGCAACCAGGGATGTTAAGTTCGTGTGAGCTTAAACCTGTACCAGCTGCTGGTGAATAAGGTTGGATTGTGTAACCTTTATAGAGGAGACCTTTCTTGTAAATCACTGATAAGAGGTACCATAAGGTCTCGATATATTCATTTGTGAAAGTGATGTAAGGATCGTCGAGGTTGACCCAGTAACCCATGGTGCGTGTGAGTTCGTCCCATAAGTCTTTATATTTCATGACTTCTTCGCGGCAAGCCTTGTTGTATTCGTCGACGCTGATTTTCACGCCGATGTCTTCTTTGGTGATGCCGAGTTTCTTTTCAACGCCGAGTTCTACAGGGAGACCGTGTGTGTCCCAACCAGCTTTACGAGAAACTTTCTTGCCTTTTAAAGTTTGGTAACGGCAGAAGATGTCTTTGATGGTACGAGCCATAACGTGGTGAATACCAGGAGTTCCGTTTGCTGATGGTGGACCTTCGTAGAATACGAATGCTGGACCATCTTTACGGTTGTCTAAACTCTTTTGGAAAACGTCGTTGTCTTCCCAGTATTTACGAACCTCTTTAGCGATAGTAGTGAGGTTCAAGTTTTTATACTCTTTATACGAGCCTTTCATATATCTATAACTTTTGATTATTTTTTTTATAAGCGACAAAGATAAGAAAAATTAGGAATTAATTATAATTAGGAATTATTTTTTTTGATGAAGGAATTAAGGGTATAAGGAACTAAGGAACTAAGGGTATGAGGGATTTGATTTCCTCAATTCCTCAAATCTTCAATTCCCTTTAACAAGTTTTCCGCTTATCGCATCTGATGTTGTAGAAGTAGATGCCAGCATGTTAATCTTGCAAAATGACCTTTTCATAATAAACTCCGTTTTTAGTTCCGACAATAATCAAATAAACACCAGAGTTGCATCTTTCTTTCAAACTGATTTGATATGAAAATTCGTCTGTTTGATAGAGTGAAATATCAATCTTTCTTCCAAGCATATCCATCATCTTCACATCTTTAATCTCAGAATCTGAACTGATAAAAAGCGTTTCGTTGGTAGAGAAAATGGTAGGATATATCATTAAATTTTCATTGTCATCAATTTCATTTATAGATAAATATGTTCGAAGTACGCAGTCTTCTATATTAGGAGAGGCAATATATGTCAACTCACCATCTTTATGTTGGCATATCAATTCAGAGAATCCATAAATATCAATATCAGGAAGCATCATTGGGAAAGTTCCTTCCATAAAAACAAGATTGTCAATAGATAATTCTTCAAACGACACATGTCCAAATTCAATGATCTTTTTGCCAGCTTCTTCACGAACACTTTGCACTACAACTTCATGATATTCTTGTGCATTTGGATACAATTCATAGGTCGTTGGCAGTAAAAACACATCTCCAACATTTAAAGACATATCACACAACAACAAATCTTTCTCTACATAATCATTTTTGACATACATATACAACCTGCCGTTTTCCCTGTCTTCTCGAAAATATATAGTTTCATCAGCATAGTTATATACCGTGTAACCATATTCATATTCAATCTGTTTTGGCTCAACAAAATAATATAGATTATCATTTATTGTAATGGTATCTTTATTACAAACTGTAAATGTATAATTCCAGTCACCATCGGTAACTACCATATATGAATTAATTGTCGTTGAATCCTTTCCGAAGAAAGACTGGTAAATATGTGTGGAGTCGGATTCCTGCGCTTTCAAATCTCCTGCAAATACAAACAACAGGAGCAGAGCGATTAGTCTGGTAAAGTTTCTTGTTTTCATGTTTTAATAAATTTTAATAGATAAGTCGTTACAAATATAAGTTGTAAAAAACTGAAAGTCAAGGAAAAATATAAGTTTTT
>JAFOBJ010000063.1 GCA_017381865.1 Bacteroidales bacterium | reverse complement strand
TCTTCAATTTGTGGTAATGAACTTTCCAAGATGAAAATTTTCTTGGCATTGAGAATATCATAAGTGTTGAGGTTACGAGCAAGTGTGACTTGAGTGCGTTGAATGTTTCTTGCTGACATGACAACATTTGTGTCTACAGTTGGGAATACAAACAAGTTCTTGCCACCATTCACTTTAAGGTTATTCAAAACTTCAACCATCTTCTTAGTTTTGATGCTATCAAAGGTGAAGTCTTCTAATATAGCAATTTCTGCATCTCTCATTTTGTATGTCAAAGCTGATTTACGTGCAAGAAGTCTAACTTTCTTGTTCAACTTGAAGCCGTAATCACGTGGTTGTGGACCGAATACTCTACCACCGCCTCTTAATACTGGTGAGTTGATATCACCACGGCGTGCACCACCTGTTCCTTTTTGACGGATCAACTTACGAGTACTACCAGCAATTTCACTACGTGTTTTTGCTTTGTGTGTACCTTGACGTTGATTTGCTCTGATCAAGTTTACATCTAAATAAATGCAATGATCGTTTGGCTCAATTCCGAAAATATTTTCGTTCAACTGAACTTTGCGTCCTGTTGATTCACCGGTTACTCTTAAAACTTCTAACTCCATCTTTCTATTTTTAAATATCCGTTTTTAGATCCCGGTACTGAACCTTTCACAACTAACAAATTCTTCTCGGGAACGATTTTCATGATTTGAAGGTTAATAGCCTTCACTGTACGGTTACCCATATGACCACCCATACGTAAGCCTTTGAAAACTCTTGAAGGGTAAGCACATGCACCGATTGAACCCGGTTTTCTCATACGGTTGTGTTGACCGTGAGTCGCTTGTCCAACGCCAGCAAAATTGTGACGTTTCACTACACCTTGGAAGCCCTTACCTTTGCTGATACCTGTTACGTCAACAAATTCGCCTTCCATAAATACATCGACGGTGATTGTTTCACCAAGGCTCTTTCTGTGGCCTTCTTCGAAACGTGAGAATTCGCGTACTACCTTCTTTGGTGTTGTGCCAGCTTTTTCAAAATGTTTTTGCAAAGCTTTAGGTGTGTTTTTCACCTTTCTTTCATCAAACGCCATTTGGATAGCATCGTAACCGTCCTTTTCTTTTGTCTTAACTTGGGTGACTACGCAAGGACCTGCTTCAACGACTGTAACTGGAATATTTCTACCACTTTCGTCGTAAATGCTGGTCATCCCAATCTTTTTTCCTAGTATTCCTGACATGCTACGCTTTTAATTACTAGATAGTTTTACAATTATAATTTAATTTCTACTTCTACACCGCTTGGTAATTCTAACTTCATCAAAGCATCGATAGTTTGTGATGTTGAGTTATAGATATCAAGCAAACGTTTGTATGATGATAACTCAAATTGTTCTCTCGATTTCTTGTGAACGAAGGTAGAACGCAATACTGTGTAAATCTTCTTGTCTGTTGGTAATGGTATAGGACCGCTAACAACAGCGCCAGTCAATTTGATAGTCTTCACAATCTTCTCAGCTGACTTGTCAACCAAGTTGTGATCATGAGATTTTAACTTAATTCTAATTCTTTGACTCATAAGAATTTGTTGTTAATTTTTTATTTTTTATTCTAATCTTATTTCGTTATTACTTCTTTAAAGAGAGAAATATGTACCCTTTGCTTTCTTGATAACAACTTCTGCCAAATCGTCAGCTAATCTAGCATAGTGACTGAATTCCATACTGTAATTAGCTCTTCCTTGTGTTAATGTTCTTAATGTTGTGATATATCCGAACATCTCTGATAATGGAACATCTGCTCTGATTATCTGCTGAGAAACTTCAGCTTGAATTTCACGCAATATTGATCTTCTTCTATTGAGGTCACCAGATACATCGCCAACATATTCTGATGGAACGCGAACTTCAACTTTCATTATAGGTTCCATAACAACTGATTTTGCTTTTAAACCTGCTGCCTTGCCACCGAAGTGTGCTGCTGCTTCAAATGATAATGCATCACTGTCAACTGGGTGAGTTGAACCATCATACAAGCGAACTTTAACTGAATCCATTGGGAAGCCTGCTAAAACGCCGTTTGATAATGCACTCTTGAAACCTTTTTCTGTAGCAACTATGAATTCGCGTGGAATTACACCACCCTTAACATCATTTATGAATTGTACTCCTGAAACGCCCTCATCTGCTGGACCAATTTCAAACTCAATATCAGCAAATTTACCTTTGCCACCAGTTTGTTTCTTATAGACCTCACGATGTGTGACTGTTTCTGTGAATGATTCTTTATACGACACTTGTGGACTACCAACATTAATCTCTACGCCAAACTCTCTTCTTAATCTGTCGATAATAATGTCTAAGTGCAACTCGCCCATACCAGCTATAATTGTTTGACCTGAATTGTCGTCTGTGGTGACTTGGAAAGTTGGGTCTTCTTCGGCAAGTTTATCTAAGGAAAGTGATAACTTGTCCATCTCTGCTTGAGTTTTAGGTTCAACTGCGATTTGAACTACTGGTTGTGGGAATGAGATAGACTCAAGCAATAAAGGGTTGTCTTCGCTAGTAAGGGTGTCGCCTGTTCTGATAGTTTTAAATCCGACCGCAGCTGCAATGTCACCAGCTTCGATAATATCAAGCGGTGTTTGTTTATTTGCATTCATCTGCATAATTCTAGAGATGCGTTCTTTCTTACCTGTTGTTGCGTTAAGTACGTATGATCCTGATTTAAGAGATCCTGAATAAACACGGAAGAAAGCGAGACGACCTACATAAGGATCTGTTGCAATCTTGAAAGCGAGTGCGCAGAACGGTTCTTTTGAATCCGCTTTGCGAATTTCTTCTTTTTCTGTCTTAGGATTAATACCTACAACGTCTTCGATATCATTTGGACTTGGAAGATAGTTAACGATAGCATCGAGAAGGAATTGAACGCCCTTGTTCTTGAAAGAAGCGCCGCACAAAACTGGACAAGCACGTCTAGAAATAGTTGCTTTTCTAATTTCAGCGACAAGTTCTTCTTCTGTGATTGATTCAGGGTCATCCATAAATTTTTCGAATAACTCTTCGTTATCTTCAGCAGCGCCTTCGAGCAACATTGCACGATAGTCAGCCACCATTTCTTGCATATCTTCTGGTATTTCTACCTCTGTCATTTGGAGTCCAAGTTCATCTTCCCAAACGAAAGCCTTGTTTTTAACTAAGTCAACGACACCGATGAAAGTATCTTCACTTCCGATAGGGAGTTGCAATGGAATTGGATTTGCATTGAGACGTTCTTTAATCTGTTCGACAACTCTAAAGAAGTCTGCACCACAGCGGTCCATCTTATTGATAAAACAGACATGTGGAACTTTGTACTTATCGGATTGGTGCCATACAGTTTCTGATTGAGGTTCTACGCCACCTACTGCACAGAAGAGTGCTACAGCGCCATCAAGAACTCTGAGTGAACGTTCGACTTCGACTGTAAAATCGACGTGACCAGGAGTGTCAATGACATTGATTTTATATGGCTTATTGTTAACATTCCAGAATACTGTTGTAGCTGCAGAAGTGATAGTAATACCACGTTCTTGTTCCTGAACCATCCAGTCCATTGTTGCAGCACCATCGTGTACCTCTCCGAGACGACGACTACGGCCTGTATAATACAGAATACGCTCTGTAGTAGTAGTTTTACCGGCATCTATGTGAGCCATAATACCTATATTACGAGTAAAATCGAGATTATTCATATTATTTTGACCGTTTTTCATCATTATTTACACTTTTTGTATATTAGAATCTGAAGTGTGAGAAGGCTTTATTAGCGTCAGCCATTCTGTGGATTTCTTCCTTTTTCTTGAAAGCTGCGCCTTCTTCTTTATAAGCTTGCATGATTTCGCCTGCTAATCTTTCGCCCATTGATTTTTCATGGCGTTTGCGAGCGTAACCGATAAGGTTTTTCATACCGATGCTTTGTTTACGAGAAGGACGAATCTCTGAAGGGATTTGGAAAGTTGCACCACCAATACGACGGCTTCTTACCTCTACCTGTGGAGTTACGTTTTCTAAAGCTTTCTTCCAAACACTGATAGGGTCTTCGTTCAATTTGTTACCTACGATATCCATTGCGCTGTAGAATATTTCGTAAGCAAGATTCTTTTTACCCTTCAACATGATGTTGTTAACGAATTTTGTTACCAAAACATCACCGTATTTTGGATCTGGAAGGATGATTCTTTTCTTTGGTTTAGCTTTTCTCATGTTTTAATGTTCTAAACTTTTACCGTTTAACAATTTTTACTTCTTAGCGGCCTTTTTAGGACGTTTTGCGCCGTATTTTGATCTACGTTGTGCACGACCATCTACACCAGCTGTATCTAAAGCACCACGGATGATGTGATAACGTACACCTGGAAGATCTTTAACACGACCACCTCTAATCATCACGATTGAGTGTTCCTGCAAATTGTGACCTTCACCAGGGATATAAGCATTAACTTCTTTCTGATTGGTCAAACGAACCCTAGCAACTTTACGCATAGCTGAATTAGGCTTCTTAGGTGTTGTTGTGTAAACACGTACACAAACACCACGGCGTTGTGGGCACGAATCCAAGGCAGGAGATTTACTCTTGTCTTCCAATTTTTGACGTCCTTTGCGGACTAATTGTTGAATCGTTGGCATTTCTTTTTCTTTAAATTACTAATTTCTATCCATTCAATTAGGGAAAACTCCCCTTTGTTTCTTATCAAATAGCTCGAAATTTCGCTCTTTAAACAACATAGTTTTAGGGAAATACAGTCATTACCTGACATATTGCTAAACATACCATAAGCTCCCAAGAACTTGATTTTTAATTACTTACGGTACAGAAACCTCTAACGTTTAACTTATCAGGTCCCTTAACTATCTCATTCGCAAAGTTATTTTTTCTAACTTTTTTCCGAGTGCAAAGATACAACTTTTTCTTTAATAACCAACACTTTGTGAAACTTTTTTTATCATTTTTTTTTAAAACCTCTATCCTGCTTCGGGTTTTTGGAAGTTAGACTGTTTTTTTCCATTCTCAAAACCCAATTTTTTACCTTATTATTAATGTAAAAAAATGGAGAATAGCAATATATTTGGTTTTATTTTATTAAATTTGCAAAAATAATAATTCAAAGTGACAGATATACTTAATGGTTTAAATAACCCTCAAAAAGAAGCAGTTACGACTATTGAGGGTCCAGTTATGGTTATTGCGGGTGCTGGCTCTGGAAAAACCAAAGCTCTCACACATCGTATTGCATATATGATACAAGAAGGCGTAAATCCTTTTTCTATCATGGCACTTACTTTTACGAACAAAGCTGCAAAAGAAATGAAGGATCGTATAATGAAGCTCGTAGATCCTCATGCAGCCCGTAACGTATGGATGGGAACGTTTCACTCCATTTTTGCTCGTATTTTAAGAATTGAAGCGCAACATTTAGGCTTTACTCCTGATTTTACGATTTATGACACTGATGATTCCAAGCAACTTATAAATGCAATTTTAAAAGAACGCGAGTTAGATACTAAAGCATATCCTGCCAAAAATATACTCCACCGTATTTCTATGGCGAAGTCTGCATTATACACTCCTGAAGATTATTGCAATAATTTTGAAATACAACAACAAGATTTAAGAGCCAACAAACCTCTCATAGGAGAAATTTTCAAGACCTATAACAACAGGTTACAACGCGCCAACGCGATGGATTTTGATGACATTTTATTTTATACAAATGTGTTGTTGCGTGATTTTCCTGAAATATTATACAAATACCAACAACGTTTTGAATATATTTTAGTTGACGAGTATCAAGACACCAATTATGCTCAATATCTTATCATACGAAGAATTGCAGCTATGAGAGAAAATATTTGCGTTGTTGGCGACGATGCACAAAGTATTTACGGATTCCGTGGTGCAAACATTCAAAACATATTAAACTTCAAAACAGATTATCCAGAACAAAAGCTCATACGTCTTGAACAGAACTATCGTTCGACACAAACAATTGTCAATGCAGCAAATAGTGTAATAGATCATAACAAAGATCAAATCAAGAAAAAAGTTTGGTCAGACAACGAAGAAGGAGATCTCATTACAGTTTTGCGAGCTACATCAGACAATGAAGAAGGCACGTTGGTTGCGAATTCCATTTTTGGATATAAAATGTCGAAACAGCTAAATAATAAAGATTTTGCCATTTTATACAGAACCAACTCACAGTCACGTTCTTTAGAAGAAGCATTACGCAAGAAAAATATACCTTATAAAATATATGGTGGTCTTTCATTCTACGACAGAAAAGAAGTTAAGGATCTCCTCGCCTATTTCCGCATCGTCATAAATCCGCATGACGAACAAGCGTTACTTCGTATCATAAATTATCCTGCAAGAGGAATCGGAAAAACAACAATTGAACGCCTTATGGTTGTTGCCGATGAACGCAATAAAGGAATATGGGACGTCATCGCCAACGAGAACGAACCGATGCCACAAGATTTTAATAGTGGAACCGCAAATAAATTGCGTAATTTTGCAACGATGATTAAAAGTTTTCAAACTCTTTTAGACAAACAAAACGCAATAGAGTTAGCAAAACACATCTGCAACACCGTTGGCATAATCAAAGATTTAAAAGAAGACGACACTCCGGAAGGCGCTGCACGTGTTGATAATATTGAGGAACTCCTCAATGCCATCATGGAATTTTCAGACAAACAAGTCGATGAAGTCACAGGTGAGCAAAACGAAGTCACTCTTAACAAATTCATGGAAGACGTAGCTCTTTTGAGCGATCAGGATAAAAAAGATGACGAAAATGCAGATTATGTAACCTTAATGACAATTCACAGCGCAAAAGGACTGGAATTCCCATACGTTTATATTGTTGGTTTGGAGGAAAATCTTTTCCCTGGAGTTCAGTCGCTAAGCACTCGTGAAGATTTGGAAGAAGAAAGACGATTATTTTATGTTGCGTTGACACGCGCAGAGAAGAAATTAGTTTTAAGTTATGCCGAAAGCCGTTACCGTTGGGGTAATCTTACATTAAGCGAACCATCACGTTTCATTGAAGAAATAGATCAATCATTAATAGAAAGGACAAGGAAAGCTTCATTCAGAGGAACATCCAGTTTTAATGAAGGTGTAAATTTCAGCAATCCTTTCTCGAAAAGTTTTCAAGAGAAAAAAGAATTTCAAAGAAAAACAGAAGCAAAACAAAATACACCTTATATTAATAGTAACATTAATAAAAACATCAGTGCTACACCAAGCAATAATGTCTCTGATTTTTCAGCAGCATCACCAGATGAAATTGAAGAAGGCATGAGAGTTCTGCATCAGAAATTCGGTCAAGGAACAGTCGCTAAGGTTGAAGGCATCGGTCCAAATAAAAAAGCCACCGTTCTTTTTGACGAATGCGGAACGAAACAATTAATGCTTAAATTTGCAAAACTAAATATTCTAAAATAAAAACATTTAACAACAGTAAATGTTAACACAAAAAACAACACAATATTTATGAATAAAGAAGGTCTAAAATATAATACAGAAAGAGAGAAATTAATAATTTCCGAGTATGGTCGTAACATTCAGATTATGATCAAGCACTTACTTGAGATTGAAGACAGAGAAAAGCGCACAGAAGCCGCCCATTTCATTGTCAGTGTTATGGCGCAAATGCATCCACAAGTAAAAGAGTCGAATGATTACATACATAAATTATGGGACCATTTATACATCATTTCTGATTATAAATTAGATGTTGATAGTCCGTATGAACCTCCACAACAAGGAGTCATTGTCAGCAAACCAGAACATGTTGGTTATCAAAAGCATGAAATAAAACAAGGACATTACGGCAATTATATCAAGGAATTTATAAATAAAATCAAAGAAATTGAAGATGGTCCAAAGAAAGAAGCTCTTTTATTAGCTGTAGCCAATCAGATGAAGAGAGACTATCTCAATTGGAACCGTGAAACCGTAAATGATTTATTGATTCTCGACGATTTACATAAACTTTCAGGAGAAGCATTTACAATGCCAGCCGAAACAAAACTAACATCCACCAATGAAATTTTAGGCAAGCCACAGCCTATCCAACAACAGCAACAAGCCAAAAAGAAAAAGGCGAAGAAGCAGCAGGTAAAAAAAATGCCGAATCCAAACAGACCAACAAAGAAATAAATTATATGAAATAAAATCATAGAGGGCATCTCTTCTTTTCGTAACGGAATAGAGATGCCCTTTATTTTAATGTCAACGGACAACGGACTTTGGTATGCATTTCTCTCGCAGAGACGCAGAGGAACGCAGAGTTCATTTTTCATTCTTGAGACGTGTCAACAATCTATTTTTTATTTCATAGGTATTGTTGACGCGTCTCTACAAGATTCCTTATATTTTAATTGAATTATTTATATTCGTAATAATAGGTGCCGGAAGTAATCACATTGACACCTATTGCGTAATAATCCTCAGTTTCTCCTTCCGAGATTCTTTTTACTGGCAAATCGTTTTTATATTCATAAACGAAAGTGCGTTCTGCTGAGTCATAATCCCAATTGTATAAACAATATGTAATATTGTTTTCATTAGAGAATTTCTTATAAACACCTGCAGCAAGATGATCATACAATTTATTGTATGGATTAATTTTGTCGTCATATTTATACGTTTCTATATATGAACCATTTTTAATCTTTGAGATATTGTTGCCATCCCATTCAATTTGTACAACTGACTTGAAAGCTCTAGAATCATGATGTTCTGCATTGTATTTCATAATCCTTTCAATTCCTTCAATAAAATTATCGGGTAGCATGTATCTCAACGGATTGAATATATTTGCCGACTTACATGTGAAATAATCAGTAAAATCATTATCAGTTATTTCGACTTCACACAACTTATTATCCGAATCATAAAAGAAGTCAAACCTTGCACTAAACACATCGTACAATGTAGTATCAAACATATTGTTATAGTTAACAAATTCAAACACATCGTAATAAGATTCTACATAGTCCAGAAATCCATCTTTGTAATAATATTTTGAATATCGTCCGCCAAATTCGGTGCCATGTACCATTGTAATGCGACCATCATTATCATAATAATAAGTCTCAGTATTTACAATAGTTCCGTTTTCATCTTGTCTGTCGATACTCTTCAGCTGATTATTATCCCAGTTCCATTGTTCATAGAGATATTTCTCGCCTTTGTAATTTTCAATGTAGATTCTGTCAATCTTTTCTTTAGGATTATAAAATCCATCGTTGCCTTCTTTTTTACATGATGAGAACGATAATGCAATCATCAAAAATGAAATGAATAAAACTACTTTTTTCATCTTTTTAAATTTTTAAAGATTAAATTTTTCACTCAAAATTATCGAAAAGACCAAAATTAGTCAAGACAATAAGCTATGCATTTTTATGCATATATGACTTTGCCATTCCACAAAGTATATAACATTGACAAATAGCAATTTATAATTATTTTGGATATAATTTTCCCATATTTTTCCATCAATTTTATTGTCATATTTTCATCTTTCAGATTTCAACAACTATAAACTCTACTCTCTCAACTCTACACTTTTCTTTATATGGGCGTTCCGGCTCCGCCGTCGGGCTTTCCGCTATATCTTTTTCCGCTACGCTCCAAAAGGATGCCGCTTCAATCCCTAACGCATTGGGAGCTACTAATTCTTAGCCGCGAGCCAAAACAATAATTCCTAAATTAGAAAATTCCTTATACCCTTAACTCCCAAAAATCCTCTCGTAGAGACGCAGAGGAGCGCAGAGTTCAATTCTACATTTTTTATTCTCCATTTTGAGACGCAGCAATTACATATTGTTTATTTTTATGGTGTAATTGATACGTCTCTACAAGATTCCTAATTCCATCCGCAAAGTTTATAATTTTATTAAAAAAAAGCAAGTGTTTTATAAAATTTTCAGGGGGGGGTAAATCATTGATTATCTATAATTTTACCAGTTGTATAATAAAAGCTACTGTTCTTTGCACAAGCTTGTATCTTCGACAAGCTCAGAAGGACTTTGGATATTTTTTCATCTTACCTAATTCGTACCTCATTCATACCAACTTCGTATCAGGTTCGTATTGAAAATTTCATTACTTTTGCAGTGATTTGAATGGCTAATGGCTAAAGTTTTTAAACTATAAACTAAAAAATGGGAAAATTCAAAATTGTTGGCGGTAATAAGTTGCATGGAAGCATAACACCGCAAGGAGCTAAAAATGAGGCAATGCAAGTTTTATGTGCATGTCTTCTTACCGAAGAAAAAGTTACCATCACCAATTTGCCAGATATTTCTGACATCAACAATCTAATCGACATACTTGGCGATATGGGTGTTTGTGTCAACAGAATATCTTCTGATGTAGTGGAGCTTCAAGCCAAAGAGATTAATTTCTCATATTTTGAATCAGAAACATTCACTGAAAAAGCAACTCGTCTGAGAGGCAGCGTCATGATATTAGGACCTATGCTCGCCCGTTTCGGCAAAGGTTACTTACCTAAACCAGGCGGCGACAAGATTGGACGCCGCCGTCTCGACACTCACATCATAGGATTACAGAAATTAGGCGCAACATTCGAAGATGGCAACAAATGCCAAGTCGCTACAGTTCCTTCCGACGGATTAAAAGGAACATATATGCTTCTTAACGAAGCCTCTGTAACAGGAACTGCCAACATCATTATGGCTGCCGTTATGGCACAAGGCGAAACAACAATCTTCAACGCAGCCTGTGAGCCTTATATCGTCCAGTTGTGCCGTATGCTTGTCTCCATGGGAGCGCAAATCAGCGGCATCGGCTCAAACTTATTAATTATTAAAGGTGTAACAAAATTAGGCGGAACCACACATCGTCTGCTCGCCGACATGATTGAAGTAGGTAGCTTCATCGGAATGGCAGCTATGACAGGTTCCGAACTCACAATAAAAAATGCTGGCATCAAAGACCTCGGCTTGATTCCTGAAACATTCCAAAGATTAGGAATAAAGATGGAATTCAGAGGCGACGACATTTATATTCCTGCACAAGAACATTACGAAGTTGAAACTTTCATCGACGGAAGCATTTTAACAATAGCCGACGCTCCTTGGCCTGGTTTCACGCCTGACTTAATCAGCATCGTTTTAGTCGTTGCAACACAAGCAAAAGGAACGGTCCTCATCCATCAGAAAATGTTTGAAAGCCGCCTCTTCTTCGTTGACAAGCTTATCGACATGGGCGCACAGATTATCTTATGCGACCCACACAGAGCCACCGTCATCGGTCTTGATCGCACACAGCAATTGCACGCAGTCAAAATGGCATCGCCTGACATCAGAGCCGGCGTCGCTCTCCTCATAGCAGCACTGTCAGCAAAAGGAACAAGCATCATCGAAAATATAGAACAAATCGACAGAGGCTATCAAAACATTGATGGCAGACTCAGAGAACTCGGGGTTGAGATTGAAAGATTATAAAAGTCAATAAGACAATAAGTCTATACGTCAATAAGCTCATAGACTCATAGACTCATAGACTCATAGACTTATAGACTTAACCATCTGACATTTTGTCAAATATTTTTATCCTTAAAAAACGGCAAATTATTTGATTGTGGCAGAACGAAATTTTATTAAGTAAATAAATAAAAAAATATATATCATGGAAGAAAAAATGGAAGAAGGCAAAGTTAACATCAATCAAGAAGATGTTAACAACAATGAAATTCATGAAGAAGAATCAAAAGGCAGAAAATTCAAGAGAAACAAAAACGACAAACAATTGGAGGAGTTAAAAGAGAAATACGACGAGTTGAATGACAAATACTTACGTCTTTTCTCAGAATTCGACAATTATCGCAAACGTACAGCCAAAGAAAAAATAGAATTGTCTAAGACAGCTTCAGAAAGCATCATGGTTGATTTACTTCCAATTCTCGATGATTTTGAACGTGCCATCCAGACAATGGAAAACAAGGAAACCGATGCCAATTACGAAGGCGTAGTATTGATTTATAATAAATTCAAACGCACATTAGAGCAAAAAGGTCTTGAAGAAATCAATGCCAAAGATGCTGTTTTCGACACAGATGAACATGAAGCTCTGACAAATGTTCCTGTCACTGACGAAAGTCAAAAAGGCAAAGTATTAGACGTAATTCAAAAAGGCTATAAACTCAATGGTAAAGTAATTCGCTACGCACGCGTTGTTGTTGGCGGTTGATTTATAATATAATACGATGGAGAAAAGGGATTATTACGAAGTACTAGAAGTACCTAAAAATGCTACAAGCGAAGAGATAAAGAAAGCCTATCGTAAGATGGCCATCAAATATCACCCAGATAAAAATCCAGATAATAAAGAAGCTGAGGAAAAATTCAAGGAAGCCGCTGAAGCATACGAAGTTTTAAGCAATCCAGAAAAACGTTCACGTTACGACCAATTCGGTCATGCTGGCATGCACGGTCAACAAGGTTTCAGCGGAATGGATGACATTTTCAGTCATTTCGGAGACATTTTCAGCGACCTTTTTGGTGGCGGAGGATTTGGATTCAGCAGCGGTTTCGGTGGCGGAAGACAAGCACAAAGACATGTAAACAGAGGCAGTAATCTTCGTATTCGCGTAAAGTTAAATCTCAGCGAAATTAATGAAGGTGTAAAAAAGAAAGTCAAAGTCAACAAATATGTTCCTTGTCAACATTGCGGAGGCAGCGGAGCCAAAGACAACAACTTTGAAACATGTCCTACATGTAACGGAAGAGGTCAGACTGTAAAGATACAAAACTCCATCTTCGGACAAATGCAAACAGTTTCCACATGTCCTAATTGTGGCGGTGAAGGAAAAATAATTAAAAACAAATGTCCAGAATGCCAAGGCAACGGAATTGTAAAGAGTGAAGAAATAATAGAACTCAATATTCCAGCCGGCGTTGCAGAAGGAATGCAACTGTCAGTAAGAGGCCAAGGCAACGCCGGAGCAAGAAACGGCATAGCTGGCGACCTTATTATCTTGATTGAAGAAGAAAAAGACAAAAACTTAGAAAGAGACGGAAACGACTTAATCCACAACCTCTTCATAAGTTTCCCACAAGCTGCATTAGGAACTACCATAGAAATTCCAATCATCAATGGCACTACAGAAATAAAGATTCCAGCAGGAACACAAAGTGGCGAAATTATAAGATTAAAAGGAAAAGGATTACCTGAACTAAACAGCTACGGCAGAGGCGACCTTTTAGTGAATGTAAATGTGTGGACACCAAAACATCTCAACAAAGAAGAAGAAAAAATCATGAAATCGTTATTAGAAAGCGAAAACATGAACCCAGCTTCTGACAAAGACAAAAATCCGTTTAAAAAATTCAAAAAATTCTTTAGTTAATAAGCCATGAGCTGTGAGCTATGAGCAATGAGTTAAGGCTCTTGGCTCACAGCTCATTGTTCATTGCCAAAATAATAAACCATGACTAACATCATTAAAATCAACAACGTCAGCAAAACGTATGGCGATTATAAAGCATTGAATAACATCAGCATCAATGTACCAAAACAAAGCATTTACGGTTTGCTTGGACCTAATGGAGCTGGAAAGACCACACTGATCAGAATGTTAAACCAAATAACAGCTCCTGACGAAGGTGAAATAATCTTTAACGGAGAAAAATTAAATCGCAGTCATATTTCTGACATCGGCTATCTTCCTGAGGAACGTGGCTTGTATAAAGCTATGAAAGTTGGCGAGCAAGCAATATACCTTGCACAACTGAAAGGCGTAAGTAAGAAAGATGCAGAAAAAAGACTCAAACAATGGTTTCATAAATTTGGAATTACAAACTGGTGGGATAAAAAAGTTGAAGAGTTAAGTAAAGGTATGCAGCAAAAAATACAATTCATTGTAACTGTAATACATAATCCTCAACTACTTATCTTCGACGAACCATTCTCTGGCTTCGACCCTATCAACGTCAATCTTCTTAAAAAAGAAATTCTTGAACTTCGCGATAAAGGAGCGACAATTATCTTTTCAACACACAACATGGCGTCGGTTGAAGAATTGTGCGACAATATCATGCTTATTAATAAAGGTGAGAAAGTCCTTGAAGGCAGCGTCTATCAAATAAAGCAAGATTTCAAAGATCACAGCTTTGAAGTCGTTTTGAAACGTAAAGATACAGAGACAATAAATCTCCCAGATGGTTTCACTATTGTTTCAGAAAAAGAAGACAAAAACGAAGAAACAACATTAGTCATAAGTTCCGACAAAGAAAACAATCCTAACACTTTGATTAATTACCTTACCGAAAAAGGCACAATTGTTTCATATCGCGAATTATTACCTTCAATCAACGACATTTTCATCAATAAAATCAAAGGTTGAGACATTGAGAATTTATAACAGTTTAAAGTTTAAGATTTATGAATAAATTAGGCATAATAATAAAGCGAGAATATTTAACTAGGGTAAAGAATAAGAGTTTCTTGATAATAACCTTTTTAGGACCAATATTTTTTGTAGCCTTAATGATTGCCCCCACCCTACTCGCACTCAATTCCGACAAAATAGAATCAAAAAAAGCGATTGCCGTACTAGATGAAACTGGATGGTTTTATCAGAAATTCACCAATACTGATGCAAACACTTTTGTTTATCATGACGAAAACGAAAACATCGACAGTTTGAAAAAACTCGTCATTGAAGAAGTTTATGATGCCATTTTATATATACCGGGCACCTCACTAAACATCCCTGTCAATGCTAAATTATTCAGTAACAAGCAGGTTCCTATGACTTTAAGTAGTTACATAGAAACACTATGAAAAAAGAAGTCGAGCACAAGAAACTGCTAGCATCTGGCATTGACCCAGACATTGTCAAATCGGCGAGTACAAATATCAACATCACGAACATTCGTATAGATGAAGAAGAAAACGAAGAGACAAGATATACTGAGTTAGAATCAATTATAGGCATTTTGCTTGCCTTTGTGATATATTTCTTAGTATTTTTATTCAGCAGTCATGTATTAAGGAGTGTCATTGTTGAAAAGACAAATCGCATCGTTGAAGTCATCATCAGTTCAGTAAAGCCATTTGAATTAATGATGGGAAAAATCATTGGCAATGCGATGGTTGGGTTAACACAATTTGCCGCATGGATTGTATTAACATTAGCGATTTATTTTGTTGCAAGCAGCATTATATTAGGTCCAGAAATCATGTCACCAACAGGCACCGTCATGACAGAAGAAATCAGTCAGTTAACTGAAAGCAATGCTGGTCAAGACATTATGTTAGAAGCTGTTGAAATGATGCAAAGTATAAACTTCAGCGCAATATTGTGGAGTTTCTTATTTTACTTTTTATTTGGATTTTTACTTTATGCGGCACTATTTGCAGCTATTGGAGGAATGGTTGATAACGAGACAGACAGCAATCAATTCATAACGATATTAACAATTCCTATGATTTTAGCCATGGTATGTTCGCCAGTAATGATGGACAATCCAGAAAGCGGTTTAACATTATGGTTATCAATGATTCCATTCACATCACCTATAGCTATGATGATTAGAATTCCATTTGGTGTACCATATTGGCAATTAGGCATTTCTATTGCTGTATTAATAATTACATTTGTATTAGTCACATGGGTTGCTGCTAAGATTTACAGAACAGGAATCTTAATGTATGGTAAAAAGCCTACTTTCAAAGAAATTTGGAAATGGCTTAGATATTAAGACACTGAGTTACTAAGATATTAAGTTGCTAAGACGCTGAGATGCTGAGTTATATAATGAATTTATGACTTAGAATCTTAGTATCTTAACATCTTAGTAACTTTTAAAAAAAACACTTGTAATTGAAACAAAAAAATCTTATTTTTGCACCCCAAAAAATAAATTTATCAATTTATCTTTGAAATTAATTAATCATAAAAAATAGATTTACAATGCAAAACAAAGGAGTTATCAAATTGTTAGCAGTTATTTTAGCTGTTATTTCTTTGTATCAATTGTCTTTCTCATTTGTGACAAGACAAGTTGAAAAGAAAGCTGCTGAATATGCTACAAGCGCAGAGTCTGTGAAAATGGCAGAAACTCTTGCTAATGGTGATCAAAATGCTTACGATTACTTATTAGATTCAATTCAAGGTGCTAGAGAGACTTACTATTTAGACTCAATGAGCACAGTTAAAGTTTATCCTGTTTTCGGACAAACTTATCGTCAAGCAAAAGAAATGGAAATCAATTTAGGTCTTGACCTTAAAGGTGGTATGAACGTTATGATGGAAGTATCAGTTCCAGACATCATTGAAGTTCTCTCAGGTCACAGCACAGACCCAGTTTTCGTTCAAGCTTTACAAATGGCAAACGAACAACACCTTAACAGTCAAAGAGATTTCGTTGATTTATTCGGCGATGCTTTCCAACAATTAGATCCTAACGCTAAATTAGCTCCTATCTTCTTGTTCGAATTCAAAGATAAAGGCATAACAGTAAACTCAACAAATGACGAAGTTTTAAGTGTTATCAAAGAAGAAACAAACAGCGCTATCGACCGTTCATACCAAATTTTAAGAACTCGTATCGACCGTTTCGGCGTTGCACAACCAAACATCCAAAAATTAGAAAACTCAGGTCGTATCCTTGTTGAACTTCCAGGTATCAAAGATCCTAAACGTGTTCGTAAACTTTTACAAGGTACAGCACAACTCGAATTCTGGGAAACATACAACTTCACAGAACTTTATGAATATTTCAATGAAGCTAATGCTCGTCTCGCTGAAATCAACAAAGCTAACGAAGATTTAGCAAAATCTGAAACTGAAGAAGTTAAAGAAACAGTTGCTACAGAAGACAGCGAAGAACCAGCTCTTTTAGCAGACTTAGAAAAAGACGCTGAAAATGAAGTTTCTGCAGAATCAGAATCTTTATATCAGCTTTATAATTATTTAACACCTTCATACATTCAAAACGAAATGGGTCAAGTTTACCCAGCACAAACAGCACGCGTTGGTATGGCTTTAGTAAAAGATACAGCTAATGTCAACAGAATGCTCAAACAAGTTAAGAATGTATTCCCACGCAACGTAAGATTTGCATGGTGCGTAAAACCTAATGTTGCTGAAGATGGTACAGAATATATCGACCTCGTAGCATTAAAGACATCACGCGAAAACAAAGCAGCTCTCGGCGGTGAAGTTATCGTTGATGCACGTCAAGACTACGACCAAAACAATCGCGTTGAAGTTACAATCCAAATGAACAGCGAAGGTGCAAAAACATGGAAACGTTTAACAGGCGAAAACATTGGCAAACAAGTTGCTATCGTTCTTGACGGTTATGTATATTCATATCCAGTTGTTAACGACGAAATTCCAAGCGGTCGTTCTTCAATCTCTGGTGGTGACATGACAGTTGAAGAAGCACAAGACTTAGCTAACATCTTGAAAGCAGGTAAATTACCAGCTCCTGCTAGAATTCTTGAAGAAAACGTTGTTGGTCCATCATTAGGTCAAGAAGCTATCCAATCAGGTCTCTGGTCATTCGTTATCGCTTTCATCCTCGTTCTTGTTTACATGTTGTTCTTCTACAACAAAGCTGGTGTCGCAGCAAACGCAGCATTATTAGTAAACATCTTCTTCATGTTCGGTGTTTTAGCATCATTCGGAACAGTTTTAACATTGCCTGGTATCGCTGGTATCGTTTTGACACTCGGTATGGCTGTTGACTCTAACGTTATCATCTTCGAACGTATCAAAGAAGAATTACGCGCAGGTAAAGGCTTGAAATCAGCTATCGCTGACGGTTACAAAGCAGCTTACTCAGCTATCCTCGACGGTAACATCACAACATTCTTGACAGCATTCGTATTGTTCGAATTCGGTACAGGTCCTGTTCAAGGTTTCGCTACAACATTGATGATTGGTATCGCTACATCATTATTCACATCAATCTTCATCACACGTTTAGTATTCGAAGGTTGGTTGAAGAAAGACAAGAATATCAACTTCTCAAATAACGCTACACGCAACTTCATGAAGAACACTTCATTCGACTTCATCAAGTTCGGTAAAACAGCTGCTATCATCGCTGGCGTTGTTATCGCTATCAGCGTTGGTTCTTTAGCAGTCCGCGGATTAAACCTCGGTATCGACTTCAAAGGTGGACGTAACTATGTTGTTCGTTTCGACAAAGACGTTACTGTTAACGAAGTTCGCAGTGCTTTAGCAAATGTTAAAGAATTTGAAAACGTTCCAGAAGTTAAGACATACGGTCCAAGCCGTCAAGTTAAGATAACAACAGACTATAAGATTAACGACAACGCACAAGATGTTGACGCAGAAATCCAAGGTCTTATCTACAACGTACTCAAAGACTTGTATGAAACAGAAATGACATACGAACAATTCACAACAGACTCAGACAAGAGCAACGTATTACTCGGTATTTTGAGCTCACAAAAAGTTGGTGCTACAGTTGCTGACGACGTAACACGCAAAGCTTTCGTTGCCGTCATCGTATCACTCGTTGTTATGTTCGTTTACATCGCTATCCGTTTCAAGAGATGGCAATATGGTTTGTCAAGCATCGTTTGTTTGGCTCACGACACATTGATCGTTATCGGTATGTACTCATTGTTCAACAATGTATTACCATTCACAATGGAAGTCAACCAATCATTCATCGCTGCTGTTTTGACAATCATCGGTTATTCTATCAACAACACAGTGGTTATCTTCGACCGTGTTCGTGAAAACGTAACATTATTCCCTAAGAGAGGTTGGAGAGAACTCTTCAATAGCGCAAACAACAGCACATTATTGCGTACAATCAATACATCAGGAACTACAATCGTTGTATTGTTAGCTATCTTCATCTTCGGTGGTGAAACAATCCGTGGTTTCGTATTCGCATTGTTAGTTGGTATGATTGCTGGTACATTCTCATCATTATTCATTGCTTCACCTTTGGCATACAGATTATTCAAAGGAAAACAATACGATGCAGAATTAGAAGCAGCTAATAACAAAAATAAATAATATTTAGGCTTATGCTCTAAAAAGACGTCACATTTAAATGTGGCGTCTTTTTTTTTACAAGAAACAAAGCTCAAAGTCCAATGCTCATTGCTAAAGTTTTAATGAAATCTAATATTGATTATATCGTTTTTTTTTATACTTTTGTAACAATATTTGCGTTACACCTTAATTAAAAGGTTAATATATGACAAGGAAAATCATTTTCACATTTATAATTACAATACTATTCAGTATCCAGCCGATTTTAGCTCAAAGAAAAGCTTGTAAATCAGCGGATATCGCATATGAACGCAAGCAATATAACACAGCCATAGAACGATATAAAAAAGCTTACAAAAAAAGCGGCAAGAAAAAGAACGAAGACATTCGTAATTATATCACATATCAACTTGCAGAATGTTATAGAATTACAGAAGCAACAAAACAGGCTGAATCACATTACAAACGCCTACTTAAAACTGAATATCCAAAGAAATATCCGATAATATATTTCTATTATGCAGAAGTTTTAAAAAGAAACAAGAAATACGAAGATGCAGCTGCGAACTATGCCATTTACAACGAGTTAAATCCAGACGACTATAGATGTACCGCTGCATTGAAAGATCTCGCAAACATACAAATATGGCTTGAAACTCCAACGAAATATGAAGTAACACAAATTAAGAAAATAAATTCACGCGCTTCAGATTTTGGCGTAGCATGGACATCAAGCAATTATAACGAAATTATCATCTCCTCCACCAGAGAAGGCGGCGTAACAAAAGAAAAGGACGCCATAACAGGTCAACATTTTGCTGACTTTTATACAGCACGACAAAATAAACAAGGTGAATGGGAAGAAGCCATATTAACAGATGAAGAAGGCATCAATTCTGCAGGCAGCGATGGAATGCCTTTCATAAATAAATCATTCTCAACATTATACTTCACACGTTGTCCAAATCATAAAAAAAGAGCATCAGGATGCCAAATCATGAAAGCTTCACGCTCTGGAAGTATGTGGGGCGACCCAATTACTGTTGAAATAAAAACTATCGACTCATTAGATGTAGTTGGACATCCAACATTATCAAGCGATGAATTGAAATTATTCTTCGCTTCTGAAAGAAAAAACGGCTTAGGTGGCAAAGACATTTGGTTTTCAGAAAGAGAAAGCACAGGCGAAGAATTCGGCCGTCCTAGAAACTTAGGCGATTTAATAAACACAGCAGGCGACGAACTTTATCCATACATGAGAAATGACAGCACATTATATTTTGCGTCAAATGGTCATGGCGGAATGGGCGGATTAGACATTTTCGTAACGACATTAGACTCGTTAGGAGAATGGACAGAACCTGTAAACCTCAGACATCCTTTCAACTCTATAGGCAATGATTTTGGAATAACATTCCACCCTACTGAAGAAAGAGGATTTTTCATCAGCAACAGAAACTCAAAAAATGGCTTAGATGATGACATATATTATTTCATCGAACCACCAGTCTTGTTCACACTTAGCGGAACAATCAAGAATCAAAACAGTTTGCAATTCGTTGAAGGCGCTGATGTTAGAATAACAAATTCTAAAGGTTCCAAACTTTCAACAAAGAGCAGTGAGTCTGGAGCTTTTATGTTTACAAATTCACAAATCAAACCAAATGAAACTTATATCTTGACTATCAACAAGAAAAATTATTTCTCATTTACTGATACGATAACTACAGTTGGCTTTGAAACAAGTCAGGATTTCGTTAAAGATTATCAAATAAGCACTATTCCTGACAATCCAGTTGTTTTGCCAGACATTTTGTACGATTTGGCAAGCTGGGAATTGCGTCCACAATTTGAAGATTCCTTACGAGGACTTATTGAAATGCTACAAGTCAATCCTAATATTACAATTGAGTTAGGTTCACATACCGACAGCAGAGACACACACGAAAGCAATGACATTTTGTCACAAAAACGTGCTCAATCTGTATGTGACTATTTGGTAATCAGAGGTATTGACCCATACAGACTTAAAGCAAAAGGTTATGGAGAAAGAGTTCCAAGAACCTTACAAAAAGACTATAAACATAACAATTTTGTCATTACTTCAGGAACAAAACTCACTGAAGAATACATCAATAGTCTGCCAAAAGAAGTACAAGAATTTGCGCATCAGCTCAATCGTAGAACAGAATTTAAGGTCATCAGCAAGGATTATGTTCCACGAGAGGACATCAGTGACGACCAAATGGCAGATGTACAGCTCAGGCCAGAAGATAACGTAACAGAAATTGTTGTTGACAAGCAAGGCTTTGTAACATTTAAAGCCATCATTAACGCATATACAGAACGTGTGACATATAATAAAGACTTCACATTCGGCGTATCGCAGAAGAAAGTCATGTCATTATTGAATGACGGCATCATTACGAAAGACGATTTCATTGGCGACAATATTGACAAGATTATTAAAGTTGGAGCTGTTGCCGACAGAGCGGAATTCATCATCAGAGAGATGCACATTGCAGACCGCAGTGTACAAAATATCAAAGTAACAGTTTATAACAATTTGAAAACAGATTGGCTGATTGGTCAAGAAGCTCTCAAACAATTTGGAGATTTTGAATTTGACACAAACAGCATGAAACTCATATTTAATAAGTAAAAGTAATGTCAGTAGAAAAACGTTATCAACTTCGTGGTGTCTCAGCAGAGAAAGAAGACATTCACAATGCAATAAAGAATTTAGACAAAGGATTATATCCTAATGCTTTTTGCAAAATCATTCCTGATATTTTAGGAAATGACAATGAATATTGTAACATCATGCATGCTGATGGCGCAGGAACAAAATCGTCATTAGCTTATCTTTATTGGAAAGAAACAGGCGATTTATCTGTCTGGGCTGGCATTGCACAAGATGCAATCGTCATGAACACCGACGACCTTCTCTGTGTTGGCGCAACCGACAAAATGTTACTTTCTTCAACAATTGGCCGTAACAAGAACCTCATTCCAGGAGAAGTCATTTCGGCTATTATCAATGGCACAGAAGAATTTCTCGCAAAATTACGTTCATTAGGAGTAGGTATTTATTTAACTGGAGGCGAAACAGCTGACGTCGGCGACCTCGTAAGAACAGTAATCGTCGATAGTACAGTGACAGCTCGTATGAGAAGAGACGAAGTCATTGAAAACAACATACAACCAGGCGATGTCATCGTAGGTTTTGCTTCATCAGGACAAGCAACATACGAAACAAGTTATAACGGCGGTATGGGAAGCAATGGTCTCACATCTGCACGTCACGACGTTTTAGGTCATTATTTAGCTGAAAAATACGCAGAAAGCTACGACCATTCCATTCCAGAAGACTTGATTTATTCTGGTCCTCACACATTAACAGAGCCAACAGAAATTGAAGGCGTTGATGTAGGAAAACTCATCCTCTCTCCTACCCGTACTTACCTTCCAATGATGGTTCCAATCTTGGACAATTTCAGGAAACAAATCAACGGCATCATACATTGCAGTGGCGGCGCACAAACAAAAGTATTGCACTTCACAGATAAATTACACATCGTGAAAGACAACATGTTCGCACTTCCTCCACTCTTCAGAATGATTCAAGAATCATCAGGAACTGATTGGAAAGAAATGTATAAAGTGTTCAACATGGGTCATCGTCTTGAAATTTATACAAATGAAAAAGCCGCTCAAGAAATGATTCAAATAGCAAAAGAATTCAATATTGAAGCACAGATTGTTGGTCACGTTGAAGCATCAGACAAGAAACAACTCACAATCAAGAGCGAATTTGGCACTTTTGAATATTAATAAAAATTAACCTACCAAAGATGGAAATCATTGATAAGTTAGAAGATATTAAAACTAAATGGGAGACTTTAGGCGAACAGCTCAACGACCCTGAGATTATTGGCGACATGAAACGTTTCGTCAAAATCAACAAGGATTATAAAGAGTTAGAACCTATCGTTATTGCTTTCAAGGAATATAAAAATCTTTTAGCAAACATCGAAGAAGCTCGTGAAATTTTGAAGAACGAGAAAGACGACGATATGCGTGAGATGGCACAAGAAGAATTGGAAGCTTCAGAACAAAGACGCGATGTCATTGAAGAAGAAATCCGTTTGATGCTCATCCCTAAAGACCCTACCGACGACAAGAACGCCGTGATGGAAATACGCGCCGGTAGCGGCGGTGACGAAGCTTCGATTTTCGCTGGCGACTTATATAGAATGTACATAAGATATTGCGAGACAAAAGGCTGGAAGATAGAACTCGTCGAAATGAACGAAGGCACAGCCGGTGGTTTCAAAGAAGTCGTATTCAACGTAATCGGTGATGGAGCCTACGGATTATTGAAATTCGAATCCGGTGTGCATCGCGTGCAACGCGTACCGAAGACCGAAACACAAGGCAGAATCCACACATCAGCAGCGTCTGTCGTTGTGCTTCCAGAAGCAGAAGAATTCGATGTTGAACTCAATGAAAAAGACATCAGAAAAGAAACATTCTGTGCATCAGGTCCTGGAGGACAGTCTGTTAACACGACATATTCTGCCGTTCGTCTTACACACATCCCAAGCGGTATTGTAGTTTCCTGCCAAGACGAAAAATCTCAGATTAAAAACCTCGCCACAGCGATGAAAGTCTTGAGAACTCGTCTTTACGAAAGAGAATACAACAAATACCTCGAAAGTATAGCTTCTCAAAGAAAGACAATGGTTTCTACTGGCGACCGTTCAGCCAAAATCAGAACATATAATTATCCACAAGGCCGCGTCACCGACCATCGTATCAACTTGACTATTTATAACTTGCAATCAATCATCGATGGCGACATCAATGAAATCATTGAAAAGTTGCAAATGGCTGAAAACGCTGAAAGACTTAAAGAGAATTAGGAGTTAGGAATTAGGAGTTAGGAGTTAGAAGTTAACATTAAAAAAAATATATCATGAATAAAAAACAATTAGTAGAACAGATATTTGCAAAGAAGTCATTTCTTTGCGTTGGTTTAGACACCGACATCAACAAGATTCCACAACATCTTTTAGAATGTGAAGACCCAGTTTTTGAATTCAACAAACAAATCATTGACGCAACTGCTCAATATACAGTAGCTTACAAGCCAAACACCGCTTTCTACGAAGTTTATGGTGCAAAAGGCTGGGAAACATTAGACAAGACAATAAAATACATCAAGGCTAATTATCATGAGATTTTCGTCATCGCTGACGCTAAGAGAGGCGACATCGGCAACACATCAGCAAACTACGCAAGAGCGTTTTTTGAAACAATGAGCAGCGATGCTATCACAGTAGCACCTTATATGGGTCTCGATTCAGTTGAACCATTCTTAGGTTTTGAAGACAAATGGGTTATCTTATTAGCTCTTACATCAAACAAAGGTTCAAAAGATTTCCAATATCTCAATATTGAAGGTCGCGAGCTTTACAAAGAAGTTCTCGCTAAATCAAGCACTTGGGCTGACGACAATAAAATGATGTATGTTGTTGGCGCAACACATCCTGAAGAATTAGGAGAAATCAGACAAATGTTACCAAACCACTTCTTCTTGGTACCAGGTGTTGGAGCACAAGGCGGCGACTTAGCAGCAGTAGCTAAATTCGGTCTCAACAAAGAATGTGGTTTATTAGTAAACTCTTCAAGAGGCATCATCTACGCTTCAAAAGAAAAAGACTTCGCTGAAAAAGCTGCTGAAGAAGCAAAGAAATTGCAAGAACAAATGGCTGCATTTTTGTAATTCATAATTCATAATTCATAATGCATAATTCATAATTAAAGAGCCTTAGGGCTCTTTTTTTTACTAAGAACTATGGCTTTTGAACTAAGAACTTTGAGCTAAGGCTTTACTGTGAGCCCTGAAAGGGCGAAACATATATAACATAAGGCATCGCCTTATGGGTATCACGAAAATCCAAGTGTTAAAAAACGCCACTTCCATCTCTCTGCGTTAGGGATTGAAGCGACATCCTTTGCGAAACTCGGGCTTCAGACTTCGGACTACTGACTACGACTTTTTTTGAGCGAGGAGAAAACAAAAATGAGCAAAGATACAGCGGAAAGCCCGACGGCGACAGCCGGAACGCCCCAAAAAAGACTACAGACTTTAGGTATGCAGTTCCTAAGCCTGTCGAAGACATAAGACTCAGTGAGCGAACAGTTCTAAGTTCAAAAAATTAACAACTTTTTTACTATATTTGTCTCCTATAAAATCATATGTATTATGTTATCAAATTTTAAGAAAATATTTATTAACGAAAGTGTTATATTGTCAATAATTGTCATCAATACAATTATAATATTCATCACAGAATCTGGTATAAAGAACTCACTGCTATTGCAT
Source organism: Bacteroidales bacterium (assembly GCA_017381865.1). Lineage (GTDB taxonomy): Bacteria > Bacteroidota > Bacteroidia > Bacteroidales > F082 > Limimorpha. The sequence continues at coordinate 10,741 of JAFOBJ010000063.1, read as the reverse complement.
TTGGATATTCTTATTACTATCTTTTTTGCGATAGAAATGATAGTTAAAATCAAAGAATATGGTTTTAAACAATTCTGGTCAAATGGCTGGGACAGATTTGATTTCATCATAGTATTTTTATCGATTCCGTCCATCACTACATTATTCGTTTCCTCTTCCCTATCCAATCTTTCCGTAATACTGGCATTGCGTCTTTTAAGGATATTTCGTATTTTCAGAGTATTCAAATTCTTTCCAAACATAAATCAAATCACCAAAGGTTTTGTACGCGCATTGAAGCAATCCAGAGCGATATTGATTGGTTTTATCATAATAATAATTATTTCAGGCTTAATAAATTGCTGTTTATTCAAAAACATCGCTCCAGAATATTTCTCAACGCCGCTTAATTCAATTTACACTGTCTTCCGCATTTTCACTGTAGAAGGCTGGTATGAGATTCCTGATGCGATAGCATTAGCAACAACGCCTTTGATTGGCAAGATTGCGCGTCTGTATTTTTGCCTGTTATTATGCGGTGGCGGAATTATTGGTTTGTCGTTCGTCAATTCAGTTTTCGTTGATGCCATGGTTGAAGACAACAACGATAATGTCATAAATCAGCTCAACAGAATAGAAAAAAAATTAGAAGAATTGGAGAAAAAGTTAGGAGTTAGGAATTAGGAGTTAGGAGTTATACAAAATAAAAAAAGCAGTAAAGGAAACTTTACTGCTTTTCTTGTGGGATTTAAGATTATTATTCCACAATCACTTTTCTAGATGAGATTCTGCCATCTTTATTTATAATATTGATGAAATACATTCCGTTTTGGAAATTCTCAACATTCACATCGACAATATCGTCATTTGTTTCCATTGATTTAACCATTTGTCCTAATGAGTTATAAATCACGACTTGGCTCATATTTTCACCTTTTATTGTCAAAATATCTTTAGCAGGATTTGGATAGACTTTATATGCAGAAACTGACATTTCATCAACAGAGCCGCCTTGTTCTACAGAGAGTATACTATATGTCATATCTGTAAATTCGCCATTACCATCAACAAGAACATTACCAACGTTATCAAGTATTCTGTAATAGCCATCGCCATCTTCGCCGCAGCAGATACCATTGCCATAGCTGTCATATATCACAAATTTATAGCAATCAGCTTTTACTTCAACATTATAAGTATGTAACTCTGTATTAGCATTTGGCAAATATTTATATGGACCGCCTGAAGCCAAGACTGTATTATCTGATGACAAGAACTCCCATGTTGTATGGTTACCGTATTTATCTTGCATGATTTCTATAGTAAGTTGTGCAGTTTCTACACATGGCAATTTATAGGTTGCCCATTCATCGCAAACCACATTGATAGTTCTGCCATAACCGAATGTTGTGCCATTAGCTTTGACGATATTCACATCTACCTCATTATCACCGAAAGGAAGTTCAACTTCTATATCAATGCAAGTTGTTTCATCTGGAGTTAATTTGCCAGCCCAATTATGTTTAACTTTATCTTTTCCACCGATAACAACTTCAAAATCAATAGATGTCAACTCTTTTGTTCCGACATTTTTAACATAAGTCTTGAATGTTCTCTCATTAGAGCAGAACACGCCTGATTCCACTAACACCTCTGAAATATAAGGAGAAACAGCGACATTTGTATTTTGTTCTTGGCTTAATTTATTGGCGTTAAGGATAGGACGTGTTGGAACGCCTTGATATTTCTCTGTAACAAAAGCGAGGAAGCTAATGTTATCGAGGTCGACGACTATTCCGTTTGTATCGCCAATTATTTCAGGGATTTTATATTCGTAAGTTTTTGTTATGAAAGAACCTTGTGTTGTAGGAGCGATTGCATTTCCCCAATCAGCTGTTACTACATCACGAAGGACATGCATATGACAATACAAGTCGCCGCCCATATATTGTGCAGGATTTGTTTCAGCGTAAGCTTGTTCGCCGATGATGCTATCTTGCAACATAACTATTGTCAAATAGTTTAAAGGCTCTTTGCTGTTAGCGGTATAATACACTTCTGCTGTTATCGATGCTGTTCTTGTAAGAGGATTTATCACGACATGACCATCTACGTTACATTCTGCGACTTGTCCCAAGACTTCATCAGTTTTACTTCTCCATTGACCGCGTGCTATTGCTTCTTCTGTTGTACGATTGATTACAGCTGCTGGCAATCCAAGGCCGCCTGCCACATCATCGTATGGGTCCATAAATGTTGCGCTTATATTTGTCTGGAAGTTAGGATATGATTGTGGTGTAAAATAACCAGAATGTATCGCCATGCTCCATACTCTATTTGGATTATCTTTTACAATACTGCTTGAAATCTTATGTCCGTCTGGACAGTTAGGGCAATTTCTGCCAGTGAATTCTTCTATAACGACATTTCTATTTGCAACTTTTGTAGAAACATATTCTGGTTCCAATACAATATCATCTTCATTTAATATTGACAATACATGTATTGCCTGACTGCCGAATGCGCCATCGCCATCTACAACGACATTGCCTTTACTATCTTTTATTTTATAATATCCTTCGCCATAGCCACAATTGATGCCATCGCCATTTGTGTCGTTAATGGTAAACTTAATGCAATCGCCTGATGACAAAACGACTTTTTCTGTATGAACTTTGGTTCCTCCGCCACCGCTAAGCAATGCTTTATAAGGACCGCCTGAAGCTAACATTGTGTGGTCTGAAGCTCTGATTTCCCATGTGGTTTGGTTGCCATGTTTATCTTGAGCGACTTCGATTGTAAATTCTTCTTGTTCGCCTTCTATTATCACATTGCTCCATTCATCACTGATATAAGAAACGGTGTTTTCAATATTAAATTTAATGCCGTTAGCTTCTTTAATTTTAACTCCAACATTATGTTCTCCAAATGGAACTTTTACATCATATTCTATAGTTTGAACCTGATTTGATGGAATAACGCCTGTCCATACATATTCCTCTGGATTTCTGTTATCAATAGCAATTTCAAACTTTATATTTGTGATTTCTTCTTTACCAGAGTTTTGCACTACCATTTCAAATGTTTTATTATTTGAACATGATGTTGCATATTTAGGACGTACTTCTGTCAGATAAGGAAGAACAGCTTCGTCAGTTCCGATAACTGTATGTAATTTATTTGCGTTAATGATAGGACGAGTTCCAATGCCTTCATATTTTTCTGTCATAAAAGCTATAAAGCTAATGTTTTCCAAAATCACATCAACGCCATTAGGGCTTCCTATAACTTCTGGAATTTCGTATTCATATGTCTTTGTTATCAAAGAACCTTCTGTTGTTGTGTTAATTGCATCGCCCCAAGTTGGAGTTATATTGCTACGCATAATGTGCATATGACAATATTTATCCCCTATCATTTGATCTGGATTTGTTGTCGCAGCTTTCTGTCCACCTAAAATACTGTCTTGCAACATATATACGTTAAGGTAGTTGACATCTGATGCGTTGTTTGATGTATAATAAACCTCCACTGTGACTGTAGCGATACGAGTGACAGGATTTATCGCGACTTGGCCAGCGATATTACAATCTGCTGTTTTTTGAATTTCTTGGTCAACAGCAGCACGCCATTGAGTGTAATCTATTGTACCTGATGTCTGCTGACGATTAACTACACCTGAAGGATATTGTTGAGGTCCGAAATATTCTGTATATGTTTCAACGACTGGAACTTTCAGATTAGGATATTCATTTGACGAAAAATTCTTACCATGAAGATTTACCGACCACACTCTTCCAGGATATGCTTCTTCTATGAGTTTCGCCTCAATATGACCGAGAGGACAGAATTGACATTCCCTTCCAGTAAACTCTTCTATAAGAACATTTTTCCTTGTAACTTCCTTTGTAACAAAGTCTTGTGCTTTAAGCGTAACAAAAGAAGCCAATAATAAAACTAAAAGTAAAAGATTTTTTTTCATAAGTATTTAATTATAATTATTTGCTTTGTCTTTGTTTACAAAAATACAATTTTATCTAAAGATATTTTAAATATTTATCAAAAAAAATAGAGGCGCCACCGGAATGACGTCTCTACGTTGTTATATTTCAGACACCACAGATGTGACGTCTCTATGTTTATTTCAATACAGAAACTTTGCTTGTTGAAACAGTTCCGTTATTGTCGATAACATTAACGATATACATGCCGTTTTGTAAATCGTTGACATTTACATTAACTATATTGTCATTGCAATTTACACTCTTAACCAATTGACCCATTGCATTGAAAATATCAACTTGTTGAACATTTTCGCCTTCGATTGTAAGAACATCTTTCACTGGGTTTGGATAAACTTTGTTTGTTTCATTTGTCATTTCATCGACAGATGCGTAACCAGTTTTTGTTGAAATGTTATATGAAGCTTCTGTAGTGAATTTACCATCGCCTTCTACAATAACATTATTTTTGCTGTCAGTAACTTTGTAGTAACCTTCGCCGAAACCAGAATTGATGCCATTGCCAGCTTCGTCACGGATAACGAATCTAACACATTCATTATTAGGAACTTTAACTTTTGTTCTATGTAATTTGATACTATTTGATGCGAGTGTTGAATAAGGACCGCCTGATGCTAAGACTTCTTCGTTAGAGTCAACCAATTCCCATGTGATTTGGTTGCCGTATTTATCTTGAACGATGTCGATTTTGAATTCATCTTCTGCGCCTTGGAAATAAGCGTCAATCCAGCCTTTGCTTACCAAATTAACTTCCTTTGTATATCTATAATATTTTCCATTGACTTGTGTTATACGGAATTGAATTCTTCTTTCACCTTCGTAAATTTTCAACACTTCATCAAAAGTAACTGAAGAATATGAAGGGAGATTGCCTTCCCATGAATATTTTGTAGTAACGCCCCATACTTCGACTTCATATTTCAATGATGTAATGTCAACAGTACCAGCGTTAATAAGTTCTATTGTTGCTGATTTATCTTCTGAACATGAGACATTATTTTTAACATTTATGTCACCAAAAATTGGGCTAAGTTCTTCACCTGTTGCTGTAAATGTTCTCAAATCACTTACATTCAAGATTGGCACTGATTTTTTACCTTGTGGATCTTGTGTAACGAATGCTATAAAATGAATGTTATCTAAGTCAACTTCAACGCCATTAGGGTCGCCTATAACTTCTGGGATTTGGTATTCGTATGTTTTTGTAATCAATGTACCTGCTGTTGTTGGAGCAATTGCATCACCTTTCATGTCTGTGATTAAATCACGGAATGTGTGCATATGAACATACAAAGTTCCAATCATTTGTTCTGGATTGAAGTATGAACCGCCATTTTGACCACCTAAGATACTATCTTGCAACATCATTATGTTAAGATAATTTGTTTCTGATGCGCTATTTTTTGTATAATAAGCTTCAACTGTAATTGTAGCTACGCGTGTTTCTGGATTGATTAAAACGCGACCGCCGACATTTACTTCTGCTTCTTTGTTCAATTGTTCATTTACCATAACTGCTGCTGCGCCATCTGCTGGGTGTACGGTTGCACCTGTACGGTTGATAGCTGCTGCTGGAATACCACTAACGCCAAATGTATTAAATAATTCGCCGCCGTTTGTTGTGTTAAGGTTTGGAGATGCTGTTGTTGACATAAAACCTAAACGGTGAATATTAACTGAGAATACTCTTCCTGGATTTGCTGCCATCATTTCATTAACAGCCTTTTGGCCCATAGGACAATAGCCACACTCTCTTCCTGTAAATTCTTCAATAAGAACGTTTCTGTTTTGTTGCTCTGTTGAAACGAATTGTGGTTCCTGTGCATTGACTTTCAATAAGCCAGCTAATATTGCACATACTAAAAAAGTAAATTTTTTCATAGTTTAAATTATTGATTAATTACTTATTATTTGCATTTATTAATGACCCACAAAGATACATTTTTTTTGTAATGTTTTACATAAAAAAATTGGGAATTTGGAGTTAAGGGTATGAGGAATTTTTAAGACACTAAGTCACCAAGACAATATGTTAGTGTCTGTGTCTGTGTCTGTGTCTGAGTTCAGAGTTCAGAGTTCAGAGTTCAACAGCCAATAGCCTTAGTTCTTAGTTCTTAGTTCTTAGTTAAAAAAAAGAGATGCCACTTTTCAGCAGCATCTCTCAATCGTTAATTGTAAATTGTAAATTATTTCAAAACTGAAACTTTGCTTGTTGTCATAACACCATTATGGTTAATAACATTAACGATATACATACCATTTTGTAAATCATTTACATTGATTTGAACTGTATCATCGTTGCAGTTGATTGATTTAACCATTTGACCTAAAGCATTGTAAATTGTTACCTGTTTCATATCTTCGCCTGATACTGTAAGAATGTCTTTTACAGGGTTAGGGAAAACATTGTATGATGATTCTTCAACATCTTCTACCGACATTGCGCCGTGAACGAAGATAACATGATATTCACCATGGCCGAAGTTACCATCGCTATCGATAAGAACATTACCTTTGCTGTCGTAGAGTTTGTAGTAACCTTTACCGAAGTTGTTGCTTGTGATACCATTACCAACATTATCTTCGATGACAAACATCATACATTCGCCAGCTTTTACTGTAAAGTATTCTTCGTGAACTTTGATACCTGATTGTGACAACATTTCGTATGGACCACCACTTGCAAGGACTTCATCATTATGTCCATACACATGCCATGTTGTTTGGTTACCGAATCTGTCTTGTGCGAGTTCGAGTTTGAATTCTTCTGTTGCTTGAGTGTCGCCTAATTCAACTTGAATCCATTCTTCACATTTACCCATAACAGATGCTTCGAATGTGAATGGAGTGCCGTTTGCCTCAACGATTTTAGCAGAAACGAGTTCGCCGCCAAAAGGCACTTCTGCAAACAAATCAATATCAACATTGCCATAGACAGGAATTTCGCCAGTCCATTCGTGTGTTGTTGTTGCGCCATTGTTAACGCTGACTTCAAATTTCAATGATGTAATAACTTCTGTACCGCCATTAACTACGTTTGCAGTGAATTTCTTTTCATTAGTACATGTAATCAAGTTTTCTTGTGCAAAATTCTTGATGAAAGGATAGATAGCTTCGTCTGTACCTTCAATTTTATCCAATTCACAAACGTTGAGGATTGGTTCTGTAGCTGAGCCGTTTTTCTTTTCTGTAATGAAAGCGATGAAGTGAACGTTATCTATGTCAACTTCAACACCATTTGGTGAGCCTATTACTTCTGGAATGTTATAAACATATTGTTTTGTAAGTAATGTTGTTGCTGTTGTTGGTGCGATTGCATCACCCCATGTTTCTGTAACGATGTCGCGGAGTGTGTGCATGTGGCAATATTCACCATTGACGATTTGTGCTGGGTTTGATGTAGCTCCTGATTGTGAACCGAAGATACTATCTTGTACCATCATGATTGTAAGGTAGTTTGTTGCAGATTTGCTATCGCCTGTATAGTAAGCTTCAACAGTTATTGTTGCAACACGTGTTATTGGATTTACAACAACTTGACCCGCCATGTTAACTTCTGCAGTTTGGTTTAATTGTGTGTCAACGTATGATGCGCATCCTTGTGGATAAAGCTTTAACAACTTGCCGTTTTCTTCCATACGGTTAACAACAACTGCAGGAATGCCTTGATCGATAAATGCGCTGAATAATGATGCGCCTTTTGTTGTGTTAAGGTTTGGATAGTTAGTTGGTGACAAACTGCTTTGTGCGTGAATGTTTACAGAAAATATTTTCTCTGGATTTTTAGCAATAATTTGATTAACTGTAGCTTGACCGCCAGGACAGTAACCACATAATCTTCCTGTTAATTCTTCAATAAGAACATTTCTTTTTTGTTGTTCTTTTGAAACAAACTGAGGTTCTTCTTGTGCGCTAACTCTGAATAAACAAGCTAACATCACAACCATCAATAATGTAAATTTCTTCATGATTAAATTTTTATTTTATTGTTAACATTAATTTTTATTTCAAACTCAATTGCAACAAATTATCAAGACGCTTCAATGTCAACAGTCAATGGTCAATGGCCAACAGACATTGTCCCTAACTCCTAACTATTTAGAAACCGCCACTTTATTTGTTGTAACGTTTCCTGCATTGTCAATGATGTTAACGAAATACATTCCGTTTTCTAAATCACTGACATTAATTTTCATATTATTTTCGTTAGCATCAACAGTCTTAACCACTTGTCCCAATGAGTTGTACATAACAACTTGTTTGACATTATCTGCTGTTATTGTAAGGACATCCTTCACTGGATTAGGGAAAACATAATTTGCTGTTTCTATATTTTCTCCAACAGACTCGCCATATTCTACATGATTCAATTTGCATACGTTAAGAATTGGCATTGTCTTGGCTCCACTAGATTGATGTTCTGCAACAAAAGCGAGGAAATGAACGTTGTTCAAGTCAACTTTAACACCATTAGGGCTGCCTATAGTTTCTGGAATTGTATATTTATAAGTCTTTGTGATTAAAGTACCAGATGTTGTTGGTGCAATAGCATCACCCCATTTGTCTGTCAATGTGTTACGATAGACGTGCATGTGGCAATATTGATTTCCTACTATTTGTTCTTGGTTGTAGTCTGCTCCTGATTGAGAACCTAATATACTGTCTTGTAACATAATGACAGTAAGGTAGTTATTTTCAACTTTACTATCTGCTGTATAATAAACTTCCACTGTTATTCTTGCGAGGCGTGTTTCTGGATTTATTGTAACAGAACCTGCGATATTACATTCTGCTGGTTGAGCTAACTGTTCCAATGTCATAGAATTCCACCAGTTTTGTGTTGTGCTCAATCCTACAGCTTCTTCTTCTGAACGATTAACTGTTGCTTTTGGCAAAGCGCCGTCTTTATTAAAAGCTTTTGCAATATCCGCACCTTTCAATGTATTTAAGTTTGGATATGTTGATGGTGACAAACTGCTTTCTTTATGAATGTTAACAGTAAAAACTCTTCCTGGGTTTTCTTTTATTGTTTGATTAACAAAATATTGTCCCCAAGGGCAATAGCCACAATTTCTTCCTGTAAATTCTTCAATAAGAACGTTACGATTTGATGGATCTGTTGAAACCATTTTTGGTTCTTGTGCATTAGCTTTTAATATGCAAAGCATAACTAAACATATTGATAACAATAGCTTTTTCATAGAATAGTCTTTATTTATTAAAACATTTTTTTCAGTTTACAAATATACACTTTAATCAAGAAATTTTTACAAAGCATTTAAGTTTTTTTTCAAAAAAAAGAGACGCCATTTAATGACGTCTCTTTTGTATTTATGTAAGGATTTATTAGCAACCTTCTACCACTGTGATCCATCCGTATTCGTCTGCTTCTGCACCTGTTTGGATGCCACGAAGTTTGTTGTATAATTTTTCGCTTTGTGGACCTGGTTTGCCATCGCCGAAGACGTATGATTTATTGTTGTCTAAGTCGTCGATGCGTGAGATTGGGCTGATAACAGCTGCTGTACCGCAAGCGCCAGCTTCTTCGAATGTAGCGAGTTCGTCAACGTGGATTGGACGACGTTCTACTTTCATACCCATTTTTTCTGCTAAGAACATCAAGCTCTTGTTTGTGATTGAAGGGAGGATTGATGTTGACAATGGAGTGATGTATGTGTTATCTTTGATAGCGAAGAAGTTAGCTGCGCCAGCTTCGTCGATATAGCATTTTTCTTTAGCGTCAAGATAGAATTCGCAAGCGTATTTACCGCCTTGGCAAGCTTCTGTGTGAGGACGCATACTTGCTGCGTAGTTACCACCGACTTTGTAAGTACCTGTTCCAAGAGGAGCAGCGCGGTCGTATTTACGAGTAATGACGTAAGGGTTAGCTTGGAAACCACCTTTGAAGTAAGGACCTACTGGTGTTGCAAATACTAAGAATAAATATTCGTCAGCTGGGCTAACACCAACGCGGATGCCTGTACCAATAATCAATGGACGGAGATATAATGATGCGCCACTTTCAAATGGAGGAATGAATTCAGCGTTGAGTTGAACACATTTCTTCATAGCTTCTTCGAACTTCTCGATAGGGAATTGTGGCATCATGATACCATCACATGATGATTGCAAACGTTTTGCATTTTCTTCCAAACGGAAAATACGAACTTTACCATCAACGCCACGGAAAGCCTTCAAACCTTCAAAAGCTTCTTGACCATAGTGCAAACATGTTGCAGCCATGTGGATGTTGATTGTTGTTTCTGAACTGACTTCAATTTCGCCCCATTGTCCGTTTCTGTAGTAACAACGAACATTGTAATTTGTTGGATAATAACCAAATGGGAGCTTTGACCATTCAATGTTTTGCATGATATTTATTTTTTTATAACGTTAATTACTGTAATGTTTTTCAAGTCCACGAAATTAAGCATTTTTATTCAGATAAAACGAGTTTTTTTTAAATTTATTTTTTGACATGAGCTACGAGCTATGAGATGTGAGCATTTTATCACGAATTATGAAAAAACTTTAGTCCTTAGTCTTTAGACTTTAGTCTTTTTTATGGCGTTCCGGCTATCGCCGTCGGGCTTTCCGCTATATCTTTGCTCGCTCCATTTCCGTCTCGCTTACCAAAAATCAGACCTCGGCACTTCGACAAGCTCAGTGACCTCGCCCCGTCCCCGAAACTCGTTCCCGTTCCCGCTCGCAAAGGATGCCGCTCCAATCCCTAACGCATT
>JAFOBJ010000062.1 GCA_017381865.1 Bacteroidales bacterium | reverse complement strand
TATATATTTCGAGTTTTTCTTCTTTTTCTTTTACGTCTTCGTTAAGAAGTTTCTCGTAAGAAGCGAGACGTGCCTTGCCTTTTGCATGACGTGCCTTTGGTGCCATTCTGACCCATTCGAGCTCGCGTTCCAAAGTCTTGCGGCGTTTGCTTTCAGACTTCTCTTCCATCGCCATGCGTGTTGTCTTCTGGTCGAGCCATGAAGAGTAATTGCCTTTCCATGGGATGTCTTCTCCACGGTCGAGTTCGAGAATCCATCCTGCGACGTGGTCGAGGAAGTAACGGTCGTGGGTGACAGCGATGACGGTGCCTTTATATTGTTGCAAGTGTTGCTCCAACCAGTTGATAGCTTCTGCGTCGAGGTGGTTGGTAGGCTCGTCCAATAACAAGATGTCTGGTTCTTGGAGGAGCAATCTTACCAACGCAACGCGGCGGCGTTCACCACCAGAGAGGTTCTTGACAGGAGTGTCGCCGTCAGGACAGTTGAGCGCGTCCATGGCTCTTTCTAACTTGCTGTCTAAGTCCCAAGCGTCGTGTTGTTCAATCAAGTCGGTGAGCTGTCCTTGTTCTTCAACCAAGGCGTTCATCTCGTCGTCGGTGAGTTCTTCCATGAAACGTGCGTTCACTTCTTCATATCTCTTCAAGATGTCAACGACTTCCTGGATGCCTTCTTGAACGACTTCCTTGACGGTCTTGTTGTTGTCAAGTTCTGGTTCCTGGTCTAACATGCCGACAGAATAACCTGGTGAGAAAACGACCTCGCCATTATATGCTTTGTCTTTGCCAGCAATGATTTTCAATAATGTTGATTTACCTGAACCATTCAAACCGATGATGCCAATCTTCGCACCATAGTAGAATGATAAATAAATATCTTTCAAAATCTGTCTCGTAGGTGGAATGATTTTGCTTACACCAACCATCGAGAAAATAATCTTTTTGTCGTCAGCCATAATTTATTTTAGTTTGAAGTTTAAGGTTTAAAGTTTAAAGTAGTTTTGAAGTTTAGAGTTGAAAGTTTATCTTGATTCAACCTTAAACCTTAAGCATTAAACCTTAAACCAAATTATTTATTTAATTTTTAATTTCATTTCTAATTCCATAATCTTTGTCGCTTCGCTCCAGTCGTAGACGCGACGGACGAGGTCGTATCCGCTTTGTGCCAAGGTGTCGGCTTTTTCTTTATTTGTCAGCAATGTGATTATATGATTTGCGAGTTCATGTTCGTTGTTTCCAACAAGAATTTCTTTGTCTATTTCTGCGCCTAAAGGGTTATTAGCCAATGTTGTTGTTATACAAGGAAGTCGCATCGACATGGCTTCGAGGAGTTTGTTTTGAAGCCCTGTTCCAATTCTCATCGGCGCAATGAAAATTCTGCTTTGAGCATAGGCATCTCTCATATCGTCAATCCAGCCGCTGATGATGATTTTGTCGGAAGCGACTTTCTTGACGCGAGGGTCGGGCGTAGCACCGGCGATATATAGTTTCGTTTCAGGAAGTTTCTTCCAAACTAAAGGCAAAATATGATTTGCGAGATATTCCACGGCATTGACATTAGGCGCGTAAGCCATGTTGCCAGTAAACACAATGTCGTATTTTTTTTCGCAATCTTGAGGCGTATAATATTCATGGTCAACGCCGTTTGGGACTATCAGAATCTCGTCTTTTCTTTCATGGTCGATGAAATTGCGGTCTTGCGCGCTGATGATAGTCTTGACATCGAAGTCGTTGAAGATGTTGTGTTCGTAGCGTTTCAATCTTTTATATTCCATATTGAAGAAAGGCTTCATATAGAAAGGTGCGATTTCTTTTCTTCGTTTCATTCCCATTGAAAAAACATCTTGATAATCAAGGGTTTTAGGTGTTTTTTCGTAACGTATATATTCTGCAACTCTCAGCAATTGTCCGAAAAGCATATCTGGTTTATGTTTCTCGATGAGGTTTTTGATTTTCTTGTGAGCTTTTTTGTTGTAAAAATATCCGCATTGCAGTGGCAATCCTTTGAAGAAAGATTTTATTATGTTAAATAATATTGATATTTTACTTATATCAATGAATGTCACAGAGATACAATAAGGCTGCAATGCTTTGAACGCCTCTTCCTTATTGGATTTTTTGTCGTTCAGAGCACAGAGAACCACCTCGTTGTTTTTGGCGAGTTGCTTTATCTGATTGAAAGCTCTCAGTTTGTCGCCTTTTTCGAGTGGCCATGGTATTCTCGGCAGCAATACAAATATCTTCATATCAATGGTTTATGTATGTTATGTCTTTTTTCTTTTTGCTTATTTCATCATAGAATATTAACAATCTATCGATGATTTTCTTATTGTCGTAGATGTCTTCGATAAGTTTTCTTGCATTTTTTCCAATACGTTGAATTTCATCGGGATCTTTCATCAGTCTGCATATCGTTTCAACGATTTTTGTAGGATTATCGGCGATGATGATGTTGTTATATTCCGAATATTGAATGCCTTCTGCGCCTATCATTGTTGTGATGACGGTTTTGCCCATTGCCATAGATTCTATGATTTTGATTCTGATGCCACTGCCAGAAAGTAGCGGTACTATTGCAATGTCGTTGTTTTTGATAAACTCTTTTGCATCAGGCACTTCGCCCCAAACCTTAACATTTTTTTTCTTAAGATTCATTAACCATTTAGGCATATGGCGTCCAGCGAGATTCAATTTAAGGTTTGGTTCTCTTTCTTTTAATTTTTCCCAAACATTTTTCAAGAACCATCTGATGCCTTCTTCATTAGGCATCCAATTCATTGATCCTATGTGATATAGCGTAGGATTTTCATTCACTTCGTAACTTGGCGTGAAATCCTCTGGATTGACGCCGAAAGGAATGTCTATGACTGGAACCGATGTCTCTCCACGGAAAAATGCAGCGTCGCGGTATGTGATGGCGGCAATGCCATCTACTTTGTTAATGGCGTTTAACTCGTATTCTCTTAAAGTACGAACCAAATGATTTAAATACCATTTCTTAGGTAAGAAATTGGTTTTCTTGGCGATACGGTCCCAAATAAGATGCTCTACATTATGAGCGCGAAGTACAATCAAGGCGTCGGAATTGGCTCTGATAGTCTCGATATACGGAGCCATATAAATCATTTCCAACTGAACGATGTCGTATTTATCTTTCTTTAAAATTTCTATGAGTTTTTTTCTAAAGTCTTCAGAAATAAAACGTTCCACATGATACGAGTTGTTCGTGAAAAGATTTTTAAACGCCTCAATAGGCTTTATCTTCAAATCGACATCAACTAATTCGATGTTGGTCTTGTCTTTGTACGATTGAGGAATGTCTTCCTTTTTTATATGATATTTCTCGCTATTGACAGCAAGTATCTTGACTTTGTGTCCGGCATCGTGTAAACCGTTGACAATACTGTTCATTGCCATTGGTCCGCCTTCGCTTGGCGGATAAGGTGACTTGTTGCAAAGCATTAAAATATTCATAACAGATGTATTTATTTATTTTTCTTAAAAATTTTTCTGATAGTTTTTTTCCAACTTTCTCTGTCTAATAATGCGGAATCGGTTGTGGCTTTGATAGTTAGAAAAATTCCTATCGGTAATATTATTATTGACGATAGCCATACGCCTAAGAAAATAGGAATGTCGCCAGCTATTGCAATGCGTTGACTAGTAATGGTTATGACGTAGTAAATGACGAAAAACACCACGCTGATTACGATAGGAAGTCCGAGCCCGCCCTTGCGTATGATGGCTCCCAATGGCGCTCCGATGAAGAAAAATAACAGACACGCAATGCTGAGAGAAAATTTCTCGTGTAAAACTTGTTGGTGCTTCCTGATATTGGTTCCTTGTCGCTCAAAGTCTTTGATATTCAGTTCTATATTGTCAACTTGATTCTTTGATGCACTTAAAGCCATATTGATGATTGAGGTCTGTTCTTTTTCACTGAAGTTGTCTAAAAGAGGCCAGTTAAATGTTGTAATCGTATCAATATCAACCTTTTTACTATTAGTGTTTTTGTTGATTACATCTTTTGATGATAAATGCTGAAGCCTGTTCTTAAAGGAGTTTTTGTACGATGATTGTCTTTCGTTAGAATTATTTTCCAAAGAGTCGATGGCAATAACCAACTGATTGATATTCAGCATCGACTGATGACCTTTGAGTGCGCTTCCGTCGCTTTCTGTCATATTGAAATCGGAAATGTCGAAACTTACATATTGCTTGTCGAACTTCATCGTTTCAAATGGTCGTTTCATCTTATATTCTTTATCGTCAACGACTTCATTGTAATTATGTCCGTTATAGAGCGTGAATACGATTTCTTTTTGGTTAGGAGCCAACGCAATCGTTGCAGAATCGGCGATGGTAACTTTGATGTTGCCTTTGTGTTCGCTGTGGTCGTAAATCAGCATGCCGTAGAGCGTGGAACCATCGGCACCTTTCTTCTCGGCTCTAATCGTGTATCCGTTAATGCCTTTGTAAAACATTCCCTCTGGAATGTCGAACGACATCTTTTGCTTTCTGACATCGCGCAACAAAGTCTTCGATTTTAAAGTGGCGACAGGCAATACGTTGTTTGAAAATATGAAAGCAGTGATGCTCATTGCAATGGAGAAAATGAGTAATGGACGCATGACTCTCCATACTGAAATTCCTGAGGCTTTCATCGCGACAAGCTCATAAAATTCGCCTAAATTGCCGAAACACATCAACGAGGATAATAATATCGCAAGTGGCATCGCCATAGGAACAAATGTTATCGCTGTGTAAAACATTAACTTGCCTAAGACATCGAAGCCTAATCCTTTGCCGACAAGGTCGTCGAGGTATGTCCATAAAAACTGCATAAGCAGGATGAATACGGCAACGAAAAATGTGAAAATGAAAGTGCCGATGAATGAGCCTAATATGTATTTATACAGTTTTTTCAAGATACCTTATTTGATTTGCAAATATAACATTTTACCTCGTTGCTTTGTTACTTTTATTTTTTTTTGAAATAATGTATTTATTTGATAAATATTTCTTTTTTTTGCATTAAAATTTAAAATCATGGAAAATAATATTTTTGATTTCTTTAAAGAACTAAACGTAAGTATAACTATTTCAGATACAGAAGGTAATGTCGTTTATATGAATGATAAGGCAAAATCAGTCTTCACAGATATGGTCGGAAAAAATATGATGGCGTGCCATAAACAGTCGTCGCAAGAAACCATAAAACGACTGATAAACGAAAAGGCGACAAATGTCTACACCATTCAGAAAGGCGACGTGAAGAAAATGATTTACCAGACTCCTTGGTATGTCGATGGCGAAATTAAAGGTCTCGTGGAATATTCAATCATTCTTCCTGACAATATGCCACATTACATAAGATGAAAATTGAAAGTTGAAAGTTGAAAAATAATAATTAAGGACAAAGATGTAGTCCGTTGTCCGTTGACTTTAATGATAAAAATGATAAAACATATTCCTAATGCGATAACATGTTGTAATTTGTTATCTGGTTGTATCTCTATTGTCTTGATGTGTAACGGTTATGCTGTGGCAGCAGGTGCGATGATATTTTTAGCTGCTATTTTCGATTTCTTCGATGGCTTCGCAGCTCGTCTCCTCAAGGCTTACTCTCCGCTCGGAGCGCAACTCGACTCGCTATCCGATGTCGTCTCGTTCGGCGTGGCACCTTCATTTATAATGTATCATTATCTGAGCCAAGTCGTAGAGACATCACTTTCGTGGCGTCTGGAAATCGCAGATTTCAATATGTTGCCGTTTATCGCTTTCTTCCTCGCAGTGTTCGCGGAGTTGCGCCTTGCTAAATTCAATATCGACGACCGACAAACGACTTCATTCATCGGACTTCCAACTCCGGCAATGGGACTCTTCGTGGCGTCGTTGCCTTTCACTTTGCAAAACGAAAAACTCGCCTTTATGGCAAATAATATGTCGAATCCGTATTTTCTCATAGCGATAGTTGGAATATTCAGTTATCTGATGGTAAGCGAAATTCCTTTCTTCTCATTGAAAATCAAGAATTTAAAATTTAAAGAAAATATTCACATTTATATCTTGGCGATATTCGCAATTGCGGCATTCGTATTCTTGGGATTCGCAGCGATACCTTTCGTGATGTTGTTCTATATCGTGATTTCTATTTTTAGAGTCAACAAGTCTCAGAGAAGTGAAATGAATTGAAAATTGTTTTGGGCGTTCCGGCTATCGCCGTCGGGCTTTTCGCTATATCTTTTTCCGCTGCGCTCCAAAAGGATGCCGCTTCAATCCCTAACGCATTGGCGGCGATTAAAACCAGAAAAAATCCAGAAATCTGGTATAATTGCCAAAAATGGTTGGTAAAATCAATATAACCCATTAGTACATAGATAAATATAATAACTTTGATGAAAACTGTTTTCATCAAAGTTATTATTTTATGTCAGAATCACAGCCCTGTAAGGGCGTCAGATTAT
>JAFOBJ010000061.1 GCA_017381865.1 Bacteroidales bacterium | reverse complement strand
ATTTCTACGGACTGGTGTATATGAAGACACTACAGGAGTTGCTTTTAGAAATACATCGCCGAATCTTGAACTCTGAGCTGTTAACCCTGAACTCTGAACTCTACACTGACTTATAGACACATTGACTCATAGTCTTGGTGTCTTGGCGTCTTGGTGTCTTGGTGTCTCAGTAACTTTAAAAAAAAAGACGCACAATCGGGCGACTCCGTATCTAATTATGCATTATGAATTGTCTTAAACCAGTCCTGCGAATCCCATAAATGCCAATGCTAAGATACCAGCTGTTACTAATGCGATAGGCACGCCTTTCATTCCGTTAGGAACGTCGGATAATTCAAGTTGCTCGCGTAAGCCTGCAAAGATAACCAATGCTAATGTGAAACCGACGCCGTTTGATAATGCGTACATCGCACCTTCTAACAAGCCGAAGTCTTTTTGTATAACCAAAATGGCAACGCCGAGAACGGCACAGTTTGTTGTGATGAGAGGCAAGAATACGCCTAATGCTGCATATAATGAAGGGCTTATCTTTTTCAAAATGATTTCAACCATCTGTACCAATGCTGCAATAACCAAGATGAATGCTATGGTTTGCAAGAATCCTAAGTTGAAAGGATTTAACAGATAGTGCTGGATGAGCCATGTCACGATTGTCGCTAAAGTTATGACGAAGATAACAGCGGCGCCCATGCCTAATGATGTCGATATCTTTTTTGATACGCCGAGGAAAGGGCATATTCCGAGGAATTGTGTCAAAACGATGTTGTTGACGAATATTGCAGAGATAAAAATTATCAAGTATTCCATATCTAAATATCTTTAATTGTCAATAACTTATTTTGTTTTCTTTAACATTCTGTTCATGATGGCGATGAGGTAACCCATTGCGATGAATGCTCCTGGAGCGAGGACGAATACCAAGATAGCGTCGCCTTCGATGAACTTCCATCCGAAGATGGAACCGCTGCCTAATACTTCGCGGAGTGAACCTAAGATGGTGAGCGCCATTGTATATCCTAATCCCATGCTGATGCCGTCGATGGCTGATGCGCCGATGCCGTTCTTGCTTGCAAATGCTTCTGCACGACCGAGGACGATACAGTTAACGACGATGAGTGGAATGAACAAACCGAGTGTCTCGTAAATGCTTGGGAGATAAGCTTGCATAAGAAGCTGCACCACTGTCACGAATGAAGCGATGACAACGATATAACAAGGAATGTGTACTTTGTTAGGGATGAAGTTCTTTAACAATGAGATACACATATTTGACAAAATCAAAACGAATGTCGTTGCCAAACCCATGGAGAGTCCGTTGATGGCGCTGGTTGTTGTCGCAAGGGTAGGGCAGCAACCGAGGAGAAGGACGAATACCGGATTTTCTTTGAAGAATCCTTTTGTTAAGTTATTCCAGTTCATAATTAGAATCCTCCTTTATTGTTTTCAAATGTTGATAATGCGCGGTTTACTGCGTCGCAGAATGCTCTTGAGCTGATGGTAGCAGCTGTGATGGCATCGACGTCGCCGCCGTCTTTCTTAACGCTGAAGTTGAAAGAAGCTGGGTTCTTGTCGTTGAACTGACCTTTGAAAGTTTCTTCTTCCATCTTAGAACCTAAACCTGGAGTCTCTGCGTGTTGTAATACCGAGATGTTTTTGACAGTTCCGTCAGCGAGGATGCCGACCATCAATGAGATGTTTCCGCTGAATCCTTTGTTGGTGAATGTCTCTACAGCAGCGCCGATGAAATTATTGTCGGCGTCATAAGCGAGGTGTAAAGGGATTTCTGCGTCTTCCATAGAAGATTTTACATTGACAGTTTTTAATGTCTTGAAATCAGGAAGTACGTTTTTGATAGCCGCTGTTCTCTTTGCATTTTCCGCTGCTGCGATAGGGTCTTTTGTTGCGTTAAATACTATTCCTAAAACTCCGCCAGCCACTATACATATCACGAATAATGCGACGAACATATTTAATAATGTATCTTTTTTTGCTGCCATAACTTTATTATTTTACAAGTTTACCGAAACGTTGTGGTTTACAAGCTTTATTGATTAAAGGAACGAAAGCGTTCATGATTAAGATGGCGAATGACATTCCTTCTGGATATGCGCCCCATAAACGGATTATGATTGTCAATGCTCCTACACCAATAGAGAATATGACTTTGCCTTTCATTGTCATTGGTGATGTCGCCATATCTGTTGCCATGAAGAAAGCGCCGAGCATCAAGCCACCGCCAAAGATGTGTATCAATGGATTGACGAATTGAACAGGGTCGATGAGCCAGCATGTTGTTGAGATGGCTGCTACTGTTGCAATGATGATGACTGGTGTCTGCCAGTCGATGACTTTTCTGAATATCAAGAAGAGACCGCCGATGATGATAGCGATAGAACTGATTTCACCGATAGAGCCGCTGTAGATGAATCCTTTTATGTCTTCATAAATTATTAAGTCGTTGGCTGCAATTCCTTGAGAGAGGCCTTCTTTGATATGGCCTAATAATGTTGGACCAGTGACGGCGTCTATTACGGTGTTGCTGAAAATTGGATTTGGCGTTGGCCATGTTGTCATTGCGACAGGGAAGGAGATGAGCATGAAAACGCGGCCTACCAATGCTGGGTTGAATGGGTTGTTGCCCAAACCGCCGAACGACATCTTGCCGATGCCGATAGCGACGATAGAACCTACGATAATCATCCATGCTGGAATGTTGGAAGGCAAGTTGAATGCCAATAAGATACCTGTTATTATCGCAGAACCATCAGCAATAGTGCAAGGACCTTTGATGAGGAATTTCTGGATGAGCCATTCTGTTAAGACGCAGGCTGCTACTGATATAAATGTCACGCGCGCTGCATCGAAGCCGAAGTAGTAAATGGAAAAGAAGTACGCTGGCATCAAGGCGATGATGACGCTGTACATTATTTTCTTGGTGCTTTCTCCTCCGTGAACGTGAGGCGAACCTGATATTAAATAGTTATTCATTTTTATTTCTGATTTCGTGAACGAATTATTTGTCCTGTTTTATTCTTGCCATAACGGATGTAGTCCAACAATGGAATGTTTGCTGGGCATGTGAATTCGCATGAGCCGCATTCGATGCAATCCATAATATTGTTGGCTTCAGTGCCGTCAAACATATTGTTTTTAGACATACGGCAAAGCAAGAATGGCTCTAGTCCCATTGGACATGCATTTATACATTTACCGCAGCGCAAACAATTGCTTTTTTCTCGTGGCTGAGCTTCTTTGTCGGTCATCATCAAAATGCCTGATGTTCCTTTGATGACAGGGAACTCGCTGACTGATACCGACTTGCCCATCATTGGTCCACCGTTGATGATGTTTGTGATGTTTTCTGGAAGTCCGCCGGCGGCTTCAATGAGTTCTGTTGATGAAGTGCCTATTCTGACTAAGAAGTTAGATGGTTTCTTGACTGATTTGCCGGTTACAGTGACGACTCTAGAGATGAGAGGTTTGTTCTTTTGTACGGCTTCATAAATCGCGTAAGTGGAAGCGACATTAACAACCACGCAGCCTGTTTCAATGGGAAGTTTTCCTGATGGGACTTCTCGTCCTGTACAAGCCTTGATGAGTTGTTTTTCGCCACCTTGTGGATATTTGGTTTGCAAAGGCTGTACTTCAATGCCGTCGAAATATTCGTCGCCTTTTATTATTTTGTCTAACAATTCGGCTGCTTCAATCTTATTTACTTCAATGCCGATGATTGCTTTTGGAGCGTCGACGGCTTTCATTAAGATTTTTACACCGACAAGGAATTCGTTAGGTTTTTCAAGGAGAAGTCTGTTGTCGCAGGTGAGGTAAGGCTCACATTCTGCGGCGTTTATGACAACAAACTCGGCTTTTTTGTCTTTAGGTATCGAGAGCTTGACATTTGTTGGGAATGTCGCGCCGCCCATACCGACGATGCCGTGGTCTTTGACTCTGTTTATTATTTCTTCTCGAGATAATGTGATCTCACCGACTAATTTATCGCTGGTGTCGATGCCTTCCAGCCATTCGTCGCCTTCAACATCGATGAAAATCGCTGGCTTGCGATAACCTGTGTGATCCATTATTTCATCGACTTTAGTGACTTTTCCGCTTACCGATGAGTGTACGTTGGCGGAAATGAAACCTTTTGCTACTCCGATGAGCTGTCCGACTTTCACTTCGTCGCCTTTCTTTACGATTGCTTCAGCAGGCGCACCAAGACATTGTCCTAATGGAATGATGACTTGCTTTGGAATAGGAAATGTTATTATGGGTTGGTCTGACGAAAGTTTGTTTTCTTCAGGATGAACGCCACCTTTAGGGAATGTTTTCTTTGGATTCATACTATTATTCTTTACTTTCGTTATTAACTGATTCTGTTACTTCTACTTTTGGTTTGCGAGGAGGGAAGTTGACTGCAAGTATGCTTCCTCTTGGACAAACGTCGACGCACTTGCGACAGAGCTTGCATTTGTCTGCATTGATATATGCTAATGTGCCACGCATTTCTATTGCCTCGAAAGGACATTCTTTGAGACATTTCTGACAGCCGATGCTGCCGATTTTACAATTTTTCATCGTAATCGCACCTTTTTCTATATTGACGCAGTCGACATAGACGCGACGGTTGTTCTTGCCTTTAGGACGGATTTCGATGATGCCTCTAGGACAAGCCTTTGAACATGTTCCGCAACCAACGCATTTGTCTTCGTCAACGACAGCGATGCCTTTTTCCTTGTCGATATGTATAGCATCGAAAGCGCATTTCTTCACGCAGTCGCCGAGACCGAGACATGCGTTTGGACAACCGCTGCCGCCGGCGTATAAAGTATGAGCGAAAGCACAGATGTCGGCTCCTTCATAATGTGTCTTCTTTGGTGCGTTTTCGCAAGTTCCATTACAACGAACAACAGCAATAGTAGGCTCCGCAGCTTCAACAGTGAGACCTAATACTGCTGCTACTTTCGACATGTCTGAACTCGTACAATTTAATCCGCTCAGATTGTTTTTGTCGTGTGCTGACTTAACGCATGCTTCGGCAAAAGCACGACAACCAGCGAAACCGCATCCGCCGCAATTTGCTCCGGAAAGACTGGCTTCGACTTCGTCGATTAATGGATTTTCTTCTACCTTGAACTTCTGAGCGACTATGTATAAAATAACCGCTAAAATGCCTCCCAAGACTCCAAGTACAATGAGAGAATAGAATAAAATGTCGTTCACAATAATGTTTTTTTAATGTTTAATAATTAAAGCTTTTAGTTTTTAGCCGTCAGTTGTCTGCCTTTGGTGAACATTGAAAGCTAATCGCTCAAATATAGTTATCGCAAAAATAACAATTAATTCTTAGAAATTACATATTTTTTAATGAATTTCGTACTCAAATTTACGCTTTATTTTATCCTTGAAAAGAAATAAAATAAGGTAATATGGAATCAAAGAACCTATCGAAATCAAAGCGTTTACTCCTTCTTCAATTTTAAAGTGGATTAAAATGAACATCATAGAAAATAATATGATGGTTGGAATGACATACGCAAAAATGACGGCTTTGTTGGCTTGCCCTAATCCCATGCTTACTGTAACTTCTTGTCCCATAGATAAATCTTTGTCTTTAGGACGTGGAATGACGATGACTTTTTCCTTCATCTCCGACATATTGCACGCGCCTTTGATGTTGCACGACGCACATGCACTCTTCGATAAAATCTTGACTTCAACATTATTGTCATCTATTGATGTAATTATGCCCTCGTGTGATATTCGATGTTCCATCTGTTAAATTAACAATTATTTCATCAACAAATATAATTGTTTTTTTTGAAATTTTGTTTGACGAATGTTATATTTATTTGTTAACTATTAAAAAACTCATAGACTTATTGACACATAGACTTATCGACTTTTTTACTATCTTCGCAAAAATATTTTTTATGATACAGATTTTATCGCTTTTATTTTATTTCACATTTCCTTCTCTGATAATTTATCTGTGCAGGAAGTCATCGATAATGAATAAGATAGGCGAGATATTATTGCTTTATATTGTCGGTATTCTTATTTCAAACTTAATCGTTTTTCCTCTCGGATTAGGAGATTCTTTAAAAGGAATTCAAGATGGACTTACGAGCGTGATGATTCTTCTTGCATTCCCGATGATTCTCTTTGGTTGTGATTTTAAAAGCTGGAAATTGAAAAATGCAATCATCGCTCTTTGCATCGGACTCGTTTCCGTTATAGTCGTCGATATTATCGGATTTTATATCTTTAATGATAATCAAACTGGTTTTGAAAAAATCGCTGGACTTTTGGTCGGGGTTTATACTGGCGGAACACCGAATCTTGCAAGTCTGAAAATAGCTCTTGATGTCGATGCTGAGACTTATATCTTCGTTCATACATTCGATATGATTATCAGTTTTGTTTATCTCGTATTTCTGATGTCGTTCGGAATAAAAGTCTTTCGTCTTTTCTTAAGACAACAAGACAACAAGACAACAAGACAACAAGAATGTAGAGACGTCACACCTGTGGCGTCTGAAGATAATCCAACGCCTTATTCTGGCATTTTCACCAGAAAACATTTCATTAAGACATTAGACGCATTATGTCTCGCTATATTAATAATAGGAGTAGGGATGGGCGTCAGTCTTCTTATCTCGGGAAAAGTTGATAATATGTTAATTCTTATTTTGACGATGACGACATTGTCTATTGCGGCTTCGTTCTTGCCTTTTGTAAGAAAGATGGAAAAAAGTTACGATGCTGGAATGTATCTCGTCTTGATATTCAGTCTCGTCGTTGCATCTATGGTCGATGTTACGGCGATAGACTATCGTGCTGGCGCAAACATAATAGCGTATATTGCCTTCGTGATTTTCTGTTCGTTAGTATTGTCAATAATATTATCTAAAATATTTAAAATCGATTCCGACACTATGGTGATAACGTCGGTCGCTTTGATAAACTCTCCTTTGTTTGTTCCGATGATAGCGGAAAGTATGAAGAATAAGAAGGTTATCATTACGGGAATTACTGTTGGCGTTATAGGCTATGCTGTCGGTAACTATTTGGGAATTATTGTTTCACAATTATTGAAGTGATATGAAATCTAGTTTTGCTAAGGTAAAGAAATATATAGAAGATTTAATTGGCCGCGTCAAATCTATTTTAAGGCTTGTCGTCATTCCAGGATTTGAAGGCGTGCCTTTATATGACGTTTTGGTTTATTTTATCAAAGGTTTCACTCAGGTTAATCTCATCGACCGTGCTGCTGCAGTGGCATTTTATGTGTTCCTCGCTCTTTTTCCAACGATATTGTTTTTATTTACTTTAATACCATATTTCCCGCTTCAAGACGTGACTGCCAATGTGTTAGAGGCTTTGCAAACGATATTGCCGCCTGGCACTTATGAAAGCGTTTCTTCAACTATAACACAAATTATGTCAATAGAACACGGCGGACTTATGTCAATCGGTCTTTTGCTGGCGTTCTATTTCAGCACTAGCGCAGTAAGCTCTTTTTTTAGAGGATTTAATATGGGCGATAAGGAATTCGGACAAATATCATTTATCAAATTGCAAGTATATTCTATCTTGGTGATGCTGATGTTTGTCGTTTTGTTGTTGATATCAATAGTTTTGATAACGGTAGGACAGAGGTTGTTGCCAGTGCTTTTTGTTAAAATGCATTTCTATAGTGGCTTTGCAGTCTTTATGATAAACCTGCTTCGTTGGCTGATTGTAGTTTTCGCATTGATAGTAGCGATGTCGTTGCTTTATCATTTCGGCAATCCGCGCAGCAAAAGGTTTAAGTTGTTTACTCCAGGCTCTCTTTTGTTCACAGGATTGTTTATTGTCGGAACGATGTTGTTTAATTTTTATATTTCCAATATTTCTACTTACAACCTTCTTTATGGCTCAATTGGAGGTTTGATTATTTTTGTGATTTGGATTTATTTCAACTGTATTTTGATTTTGATAGGATATGAGTTGAATAAGAGTATTACAAAAGCTAGTACGTTTAAGTTCCCTGATATGCAACTTCAGATAGAAGACATCAAGACACCGAATCGCCAAGACACTGAGTGAAGGTAAAATAAAAAATCCGACCAAATTGATTGATCGGATTTTTTAACCTTAAATAATCTTATTAGGTACGGCCTAACAGAATTAATATTCGTCAGAAACTGTGAGTTTCTTTCTGCCTTTAGCACGACGTGCTTTTAAAACTTTACGACCATTGGCTGTTGACATTCTTGATCTGAAGCCGTGTTTGTTTCTGCGTTTTCTGTTTGATGGTTGAAATGTGCGTTTCATTGTCTTATGTATTTTTT
>JAFOBJ010000060.1 GCA_017381865.1 Bacteroidales bacterium | reverse complement strand
ATAATCTGACGCCCTTACAGGGCTGTGATTCTGACATAAAATAATAACTTTGATGAAAACGTTTTCATCAAAGTTATTATATTTATCTATGTACTAATGGGTTATATTGATTTTACCAACCATTTTTGGCAATTATACCCTTTTTTTATGGCGTTCCGGCTATGCCATCGGGCTTTCCGCTAATGTATAGACGCAAAATATTGCGTCTCTTCAAAAGGATGCCGCTCCAATCCCCAATCCCTAACTCCACACTCCTAACTCCTAACTGAAAAAATGTCTTTAATTCTTCAAAAACTTCATCTTTTGATTTGAAACATTGATGAAATAAACACCTGAAGTCAAGTCTTCAACGTTAATCACGATTTCTTTTCCGTCGATGTTTGTTTTCTTTACAACTTGTCCTAATTGATTGGTAATGATAATATTTTCTTTTATTTCATTTTTAAGTTTAATGTTGATTATGTCATTGGTTGGATTAGGATAAATATCGATATAAGTTTCTTCGCTTTCGTTTAGACCGATGTATTTTTCGTTCCAGATGGCTAATGTGTAATCGCCTGATTGAATGTTTTCTACGGTAATAATTCCAGCGTTGTTATTTCCTTTGATAGAAAAGTCGACTTGTTTCCATTGATGAGAACCGTCTTTGCGATACATTACCATCAGAGAGTCGTTTCCTGATTTGAATAAATCAGCGTCGTAAGCTTCTACGTTTTGGTATTGGAATTCGGCATTGATGACCGAATTTCCTTTGTCGAGGCGATGTATTGTCCAATAGCGGTTAGGGGAAATCTTAGTCCCGTCGCTTAAATCGCAGTCGGCTCCAACCCAACGATGCTCGACTCTTAACAATGTGGAATCGCTGATTTCTTTAGCTACGAATTTGATTCTGGCGTCTTTGAATTCTTTGTTACCTTTTTTATTTACGATATAAGTGTAACTGTGACAAGCATCTGCGAATTTGTTGTCGTAGTCGCAGAATATCGCTGCTGGTTCAAAGTCAAGGGCTTTTGTTATGGTGGCACTTTCTCCGTCCCATTCAACCATCTCGTTTTGTGTATTCCAGTCTTTATCAACGAAAGTGAGTTCGTATCTTACGCTGTTGCCAATGTAGTCTGCGCCTCTATGTTGTTGATTCATCACTATTTCCACATCGTATTTGTCGCCGTTGGCTTTTGTGGTGAATGATTTTACGCTGTAAACTGGACTTCCTGCAGTGAACACCCAAGTGTCGAAGAAATTGGTCATGTCAACTCCTGAAAATTCAGAAACGGCGTCTCTCAAATCTTCGGAAGAAGCAGTTTTGAACGCAAATTTTTCGATGTATTTTTTCATCACAGAGTCGAAAGTCTCTCTCCCAAGGTAATTCATCATTGTGTTGACGACAGCTGCGCCTTTGTCATAGACTGTCGTTCCATAAGTTAAGTCTAAAGGCATGTCATTCAATGGTATAAATCCTTCTTTTTGATGAGCGGACAGAATTACATTGTCGATGAGTTCGTTCATATAATCGATGAAGACATTTTCGCCGTAAAGTTCTGTGAGGTAATAGAAGTTACAGAATGTAGCGAATCCTTCGTTGAGCCACATATCTTCAGCTGTAGCGCAAGTCACTTTGTCGCCGAACCATGCGTGCGACATCTCATGAGCGATGAGACTTTCGTTGTCGAATGTCGCTTTTCCGTTAATCAGTTGACTTGCGAGCGCGATATTGTCGACGTGTTCCATGCAACCGAGGTTAGTGCTGACGTAACCTATTCTGTTTAAAGGATATGGACCGAATTTATCTTCATAGAAAGAGGCTATTCCTTTGATGTTTGCAAATGTTCCTGCTACTTTTTCAATCTGATTAGGTTTTGCATAGACATGAATTGGAATGTCTCTTTCAATGCCTTGATAAGTTTCTTCCCAAAGCACGAAATCGCCGAAGGCAAACGACATTAAATATGTTGGAATCTCTTGACTTACAGTCCAGTGGTCGGTTTTTGTTCCGTTGTCGTTGTTGACAGATTCTGAAAGGATTCCGCCGCATGAAGAAGTCATTGCTTCAGGAATTGTGATGTATAAATCGTAAGAGGCTTTGTCTGAAAAATTATCAACGCAAGGAAACCATGTCTTGCCGAGGTTATGAGGTTGGCTGTCGAAACCGACACCTAAATTATATACATAATCTGCGCTCCAATGCACGCCGCCCCAGTTTTCGTTGAAAGTCTTTCCTCCGTAATTTATGGTGAGAGAAATTACAGAGTCTTTTGATAGGGTAGAGGCGAAGTTGATAGTCAAGACATCATCTTTTTGTGAAAATTCTTTAACATTAATTTCCTTGGAAACAACGGAAGTCACGTTTAAAGAACGGAGTTCTAATTCTATTATTTCAATGTCGTTGAGTGCGGTTAATGTGATTGTCGCTGATGCGTCTAAAGACTTTTCGTCTATGTTGAATTCGTTCAGATGTATTTCATAATGAGAGACATCAATGTCATTGCCGACTTCGTTAGATTTTGCAGAAAATGAGAAAAAGCAAATGGTCAATAATAAAGATAATACGTATTTCATAGTCTTAATTTTTTAATCTTAAATGGAGTTGTAAAGTTATCAAAAAAAACATTATTTTTGTATCCAAATTCGAATTTTTCAAAAATAAAATAACGTTATTATGAATCCAACTCATATTGAACACATTGGAATAGCAGTAACAAGCTTAGAAGAATCTATTCCATTCTTTGAAACACTTCTCGGAACAAAATGTTATAACATTGAAGAAGTTGTAGATCAAAAAGTTAAGACGGCATTTTTCAAAGTAGGTCAAACCAAGATTGAATTATTGGAACCAACATCACCAGAAAGCACAATCGCTTCATTCATTGAAAAGAACGGTGGCAAAGGCGGCATGCATCACATCGCTTTCGCAGTTGAAAATATTGAAGGTCAACTTGCTGAAGCAGAAGCAGCTGGCATTCGTCTCATCGACAAGGCTCCTCGTGGCGGCGCAGAAGGTTTAAGCATCGCTTTCTTGCATCCAAAATCAACATGTGGTGTTTTGACAGAACTCTGCGAAGATAAAAACAAATAATTATAAATCAGAAACATCAATTAAATCCTAATATTATGGTAATTGAACAAAAAATTCAAGAATTGTTAGATAAACGCGCTCAGGCTCGCTTAGGTGGCGGTCAAAAGCGTATTGATTCACAACATGCCAAAGGAAAATACACAGCTCGCGAACGCATCAATATGTTGCTCGACGAAGGTAGTTTCGAAGAATTTGACATGTTCTTAACTCACCGTACTACAGACTTCGGTCTCGACAAACAACAATATCTTGGTGATGGTGTTGTAACAGGTTATGGTACAATAGAAGGTCGCGTAGTTTATGTTTACGCACAAGACTTCACAGTTTTCGGCGGTTCATTGTCAGAAACAATGTCAAAGAAAATCTGTAAAGTTATGGACCAAGCTATGAAAGTCGGCGCTCCTGTCATCGGCATCTGCGACTCAGGTGGTGCTCGTATCCAAGAAGGTTCAAGAAGTTTGGCTGGTTATGCTGAAATCTTCCAACGCAATATCGACGCTTCTGGCGTTATCCCTCAAATCTCAGCTATCTTCGGTCCTTGCGCCGGCGGTGCAGTTTACTCACCAGCTTTGACCGACTTCATCTTGATGACAGAACAAAACAGCTATATGTTCCTCACAGGTCCTAAAGTTGTTAAGACTGTTACAGGCGAAGACGTAAGCACAGAAGACTTGGGCGGTGCTTTGGTTCACAACCAAAAATCAGGCGTCAGCCAATTCATGGCTCCAACAGAAGAAGAAGCTCTCCAATTAATTAGAGACCTCGTTTCTTACCTCCCACAAAACAATTTAGAAGAACCTCCATACAGACCAACAAACGACCCAATCGATCGTAAAGACGATTCATTGAATGAGATTATCCCTGATAATCCAAACAAACCTTATGATATGCAACATATCATCCATTCAATCGTCGACGACAGCAAATTCTTAGAAGTACACAAAGACTTCGCAAGAAACTTAATCGTTGGTTTCGCTCACTTCGACGGTATGCCAGTTGGTATCGTCGCTAACAACCCAGCATATTTCGCTGGCGTTCTCGACATCAACGCATCTCGTAAAGGCGCACGTTTCGTACGTTTCTGCGACGCTTTCAACATTCCTATCATCACATTAGTTGACGTTCCTGGTTTCTTGCCTGGTACAGTTCAAGAATACGGCGGTATCATCGCTCACGGTGCTAAGATGTTGTTCGCTTACGGTGAAGCTACAGTTCCAAAAATCACTGTTACAGTTCGTAAGTCATACGGTGGTTCACACTTGGTTATGGGTTGCAAGCAACTCAGAGCAGACATCAACTACGCATGGCCATCAGCAGAAATCGCTGTTATGGGTCCTTCAGGCGCTGTTGAAGTCCTCGACGGTAAAGAAATCGCAGCTATCAGCGATCCTGCAGAACGCGCTGAACTCGTCGCTAAGAAAGAACAAGACTATCGCGATAAATTCGCTAACCCATACGATGCAGCTAAATTCGGTTACATCGACGACGTTATCGAACCACGCAACACTCGTTTCCGCATAATCAGAGCTTTACACGCTTTAGAAACTAAGAAAGATACAAATCCTCCTAAGAAACATTGTAATATTCCACT
>JAFOBJ010000059.1 GCA_017381865.1 Bacteroidales bacterium | reverse complement strand
CCGGAACTTCAATATTAGAATATATTGGTAAATATTTTAAATTTAGGATAGAAAAAAAGACAGGTAATTTGGGCTGTTTTGTATGCCCATTACCTGTCTTTTTTTCGCTCAACTGCCAACCATTTTTGGCAACATTACCAATTTTGATACGTCTCTACCCTTGGCAACTTTAGCCATAATTATGAATTATGCATTATGAATTATGAATTCTTCAAAGCATTAGCTCCGCTGACAATCTCAACAAGTTCGTTGGTAATTGCCGACTGACGAGCTTTGTTATATGTAAGATTCAATTCTTTCAGAAGTTCTGTCGCATTGTCTGTAGCCTGCGTCATTGAAATCATACGAGCGCCTTGTTCAGAAGCAAAACTGTCAAGTAAAATCTTATACACCTGCAATTTCAACGACTTAGGAAGCATTTCCTTAAATATATCTTCCTTATTCGGCATATAAATATAATCTATTTCAGACTGTTGGCTATTGTCTGTTGACTGTTGACTTACTACAGGAAGAAACTGTTCTGTGACAAGGACTTGCGTAGCTGCGTTTTTAAACTGATTATAGACAAATATAATTTTATCATATTTTTTATCTTCAAAGTCTTTCATCAGTCGTTCAGCAAAATTCGCTGCATTTCCGTATGTCAAGTCATCAAACAAAACGTTTTCGTTTCCGATGACAGGATATTTTTTAAATTTAAGAGTTTCTTCTACTTTAGAGCCAACGCACAGTATATCAACGCAATTATTATCCAAAAGGTTCTGATATTCGTTTTTGATAAGGTTTATAGTTTCACGAATGACATTAGAATTGAAAATTCCGCAAAGCCCTTTGTTAGAAGAAAGAGGAACGATGAGAACTCTATTGACAGTTGACTGTTGAACGTTGACCATTGGCTGTTGACCATTGACCATTAACCTTTCGAGTATCTCACTAAACTTTTCGGCATACGGACGCAAGGCCAAAATGGCATTTTGCGACTTACGCAACTTCGAAGCCGCAACCATTTTCATGGCACTTGTAATCTGTTTTGTCGAATTAACAGATTCTATTCTCGTCCTGACTTCTTTTAAGTTTGCCATAAGATTTAAGATTTCTTAATCAACATATCACATACTTCTGCTGCAACTTTTCTTAATATTGCAGTTATATCGTCATCAAGTTGACCTTGTTTGATTTTAGTCATGACATCAGCATAACTACAGTTAAGGATAGAGATATATTTTTTCTCGAACTCAGCGACTTTATCTAAAGACAAGCTTCTCATGAGGTTATTCACGCCGCAGAATATCATTGCCACTTCTTCTTCAACTTTCATTGGAGATGACTGAGCTTGAATGAGCATCTGTACGTTGCGGCGGCCTTTATCCAAGACAGCTTGTGTTGCTGCGTCGAGGTCGGAGCCGAATTTAGAGAAAGCTTCGAGTTCGCGGAATTGAGCTTGGTCAATTTTAAGAGTGCCAGACACTTTCTTCATTGATTTGATTTGAGCTTTACCACCGACACGCGACACTGAGATACCGACGTTAATAGCAGGACGAATACCTGCGTTGAAGAGGTTTGTTTCGAGGAATATCTGGCCGTCGGTGATAGAAATCACGTTTGTTGGGATATAAGCAGAAACGTCGCCAGCCTGTGTTTCGATGATAGGAAGTGCAGTGAGTGAGCCGCCGCCTTTCACCTTATCTTTAAGACAATCAGGGAGGTCGTTCATATTCTTTGCGATGTCGTCATTTGCAACGATTTTAGCAGCGCGTTCGAGCAGACGTGAGTGGAGATAGAACACGTCGCCAGGATAAGCCTCGCGTCCAGGTGGACGGCGGAGCAACAGTGACACCTCGCGGTAAGCAACTGCTTGTTTAGAAAGGTCATCGTAAACGACCAAAGCTGGGCGACCGGTGTCGCGGAAATATTCGCCTATCGCAGCTCCAGCAAAAGGAGCGAAATACTGCATAGCAGCAGTGTCGGATGCTGTAGCAGCGACTACGATTGTATATGGCAATGCACCCTTGTCTTCCAGAGTCTGAACTATGTTAGCAATAGTAGAACCTTTCTGTCCCACAGCGACATATATACAATAAACAGGTTCTCCCCTATCGTAGAATTCTTTTTGATTTAAGATAGCGTCGATGGCAATAGTCGTCTTGCCTGTCTGACGGTCGCCAATGATAAGCTCACGTTGTCCGCGGCCGATTGGAATCATGGCGTCGATGGCTTTGATACCAGTTTGCAGCGGTTCGCTAACAGGCTGACGGAAGATAACGCCAGGAGCCTTGCGTTCCAAAGGCATTTCCATAGTCTCGCCTTTGATTGCGCCCTTGCCGTCGATAGGAGCGCCGAGTGTGTTGACAACGCGGCCTAACATTCCTTCGCCAACATTGATAGAAGCGATACGATGTGTACATTTCACAACATCACCTTCTTTTATATCAGAAGCATCGTTCAAAAGAACAACACCGACATTGTCTTGTTCAAGGTTTAAGACGATACCCTTAGCACCAGTCTTTTCGAATTCGACCAACTCGCCTGACTCTGCGTCATTCATGCCATAAACACGAGCAACGCCGTCGCCGATTTGAAGAACAGAGCCTTTAGTATCTAACTCGCCCTTGGTGTCGAAACCGGTTAATTCCTGAAGCAAAATTGCTGATATCTCAGCAGGTTTTATATTTTCCATTGTATATAATTTTATTTCTTTTCTTAAAATCCTTTAACAAATAAATTATCTTCAAAGACAGAATGCAGACGTTTTAAAGTACTTACCACACTTGCATCATATTCATAATCCCTATAACTGACTTTAAATCCGCCGACTATATTTTTATCTATGATATTTTCAACCTGAACAGTATCTCTATCGACGATTTTATGTCTCAAAATATTAACTATTCTATTAGTTGTCTGTTCATCTAAAGCAATCGCCGAGGTCACTTTCACGACAGCTATCTTCTTGTAATCGAGATACATTTCGTAATATTCGTCATAAATATTAGATATAATCTCATCACGATTTTTTTCTATCAGAAGATTAACAAGATTTAACGTTATCTTCTCGACTCTGTCTTTGAATATTTTATTTATGATATTCGTTTTATGAACTGTCGAGACAAACGGCTGATGCATCAAGATATTCAGTTCCTTATTTCCTTCTAAGGTCGTTTTCACAAGAAGAAGATCGTCAAGAACCTTGTCGACGACATTATTCTGTATCGCCAAATCTAAGAAAGCCTTTGCATATCTATGTACTAAGATGTTAGGTTTCATAGTTTAATGTTTTTGATTTTCTTCTATATCTTGAAGCAAACGATTGATATAATCAAGCTGTTCTTTTTCAGAATCAAGGGTTTTACCTATAATTTTCTCAGCCACTTTGATAGAGATGTCTGCGATTTGATTTTTGATTTCTGTTGTCGCAGCCATTTTTTCGTGTTCTATTGTTTCTTTCGCATTTTCTATGATGCGGTCTTTTTCCTCATTTGCCTTAGCCTTGGCGTCTTCAATAAATTTATCGGATATTTGTTTAGCCTCGCTAAGCATTTTATCGCGTTCTTCGCGAGCCTGTTGAAGAAGAGCCTCGTTGTTAGCTTGCAGTTGTTCCATCTCTTTATGAGTACGTTCTGCAAGTTCGAGAGCGTTGTTTATTTCCTCTTCACGTTTTTTCAACATTCCATTTATGACAGGGAAAGCGAATTTCGCCAAGACGAAAAACACTATTCCGAATGCTAATGTCATCCAAAACAACAGACCGAAATCCGGTTTTATGAGTTCCATATATATTTTTTTTGATATTAACGATTTAAATCGTCGCCACAACTAAAGCTGCAACGACGATAATTAATGTAATTTATTCAGGCAACTGCAATAAGCAAGCAAACCACCAATGCAAACAAAGAAACACCTTCAATCAAAGCTGCTGAAATGATCATGCCTGTTTGTGCATTACCTGCTATTTCAGGTTGACGAGCTGTTGCTTCCAAAGCTGAGCTACCAATTCTACTGATACCTAAACCAGCACCGATAGTAACGATACCTGCTGCTAATGCAGCTCCTAATTTTGCTAATGGAGCCAAGTCAACAACTGCTTGAACTACATCTTGTAATAAAACTAATAATGACATAACTTATAAATTTATAAGGTTTATATTCTTTTTAATTTAATGTTCATGCTCTTCTTTTGCTGCTGCACCAAAATAAATTGCAGACAACAATGTAAATACATATGCTTGGATATATGCAACCAACAACTCAAGACAATCGACAAATATCGCAAGCAAAAGCGACACTACAGAAATGGCTCCGCCTGCCATCGCGCTCATCTCTCCCAAAATGAATATCATACATATAAATCCAAGCACCACAATATGACCCGCTGTTATATTGGCAAACAAACGAATAGCCAATACAACAGGCTTTACAAAACATCCCACGACTTCAACCAATGGCATCAACGGCAATGGAAATTTCAACCACCATGGAACGCCTGGAGTGTTAAATATGTCTTTATAATAATGCTTCTTTCCTGTAAATGTAGTAATGAAAAATGTAAATAACGCAAGAACTGCTGTCACAGCTATATTTCCTGTCACATTTGCGCCAAATGGAAAAAACGGTATCAATCCTAAAAGATTGTTAATGAAAATAAAGAAAAATACCGTTAACAAATAAGGGAAATATATCTCATAATGTTTGCCGATATTAGGCTTCGCGATGTCATCTCTCACATGAATAATCAAAGGTTCAATGAGCGACTGAATTCCTTTAGGCGATTTTTCACCTCTTTCACGATAGCCTTTTGCAACAAGTAAAAATATGACAACCAATAAAGTACAAGAAATAAATATTCCACATACTGTCTTAGTTATAGAGAAGTCCAAAGGTCTGATATGAGTTCCATCATCCATAACTCTAACGACTTTTCCTGCATATTTTCCTTCTTCAGGAATATCAAAAATCACGTCATTGCCGTGCTTGTCTTTTGTGTGATATGGATGATGATGGTGAAAATTTTTAGATGAAAAACTATATAATTCGCCTTCGCTATGAACAATAATCGGAAGATAAACACTGATATGTTTTCCTTTCCAAGTGCAAATATGCCAATCGTAAGAGTCTAAAATATGATCAAAAATGAGTTCTCCGGCATCAATTTTCTCTTCAACTTCGTGATTATCATCATTACTAGCAAATGTATCAATAGGATTTAAGAATGTAAAACTCATTACAAATAAACAAGTTATAGCATTCAATATATATTTTCTAACAAACGATATGTTGTTTTTCATCTAGATTTTTTACAATTTATTAATGAGGTACAATTTTACAAAAAAAAATAATATCATTAATTTTTTTTATCCTATTTTTCAAAAAAAATACACATTTCTTTGTTACTTTTGCAACATGGCAAAAAACAAGTATTATGTAGTCTGGAATGGCAGACAAGTTGGCGTTTACAGCAATTGGGACTCATGCAAAATGCAGATTGAAGGTTTCAAAGGCGCGCAATATAAATCATTTCCCGACAGGGCTAGTGCGGAGCAAGCTTTCAAAGCTGGCTACGAAGCTTCGTGTCAACAGCCAACAGCCAACTGTCAAAAGTCAATGGTCAATGGTCAACAGTCAACAGTCAAGTCTTACGAGACTCTTCCTGAAGGACAAAGGCCTATCGGTCAGAGCATTGCCGTTGATGCTGCATGTTCTGGAAATCCTGGTAAAATGGAGTTTCAAGGCGTATTTGTTGAAACGGGAACACATCTTTTCAAGAGTCCAGTTTACGAACATGGTACCAATAATATCGGCGAGTTTCTTGCCATAGTTTATTGCCTGGCGTGGCAACAGAAAAACAAAATCAACTATCCTATCTATTCTGATTCTGTCAATGCACAGAAATGGGTAAAAGAAGGAGCATGCAAGACAAAAATAGTTGAAAACGAGAAGAATAAACCTCTTTTTGAAGTGATACGATGGGCAGAGAGATGGCTTCATACAAATAGTTTCAGAGTTCCAATTTATAAATGGAGAACTGAGATTTGGGGAGAAATTCCTGCCGACTTCGGAAGAAAATAATATATTTGCAAAAAAGAACACTCATGATAAAATTCGACACTTTTTATATCCAATGTCCGAGATGCAAATGCTGGATGGAAGGTCATCTCCTTATCTCATCGATGGTTAATCAGTCGATTTTATATTCTGACGGCAAGATTTTAAACGACGGCTTCATCACTGAAAATCAGAAGATGATAGTATGTCCAGCTTGCAGTCACTGGTCATGGGTGGAGAAATACGAAGAGCCATACATCAGCAAGATAAAACCTAAAGAGACATTTTACACATGGAACAGCTGGCGTTTTTACGGCGCACATTCTGTCAGCAACAAAGGCAAGATGGCTCTCGTAAATCACTACAAAAACTTCTTGAACAACGGCAATTACAACATTGACCAGGAGATTTATTTCCGCCGTCTTATGTGGTGGGCATTCAACGACTTCGTAAGAAACAGACATCAAATCAACATTGAGACTTACACTTCAAAAGAAATGAGTTTCAAGGTTTGGTACAGAAACAGAAAGAAAATCCTGGAAGGCATAGAATTGTTTAAAAAATGCCGCGAACATTTCAACGAAAACCTCAGAATCTTAATTGATTTATATAAATTACGCTACACTCCCGATGATGAAGAATACGAAGCTGTCAACTTAGACATCATCGAAATTTACCGTCAACTCGGTGAATTTGAAAATGCCAAGGAATTATTGGAACAAACCACACGACGCACTCATTTCATTTCAACTATCGAGAAAAAAGTAGACGAACGAGACGATTTAGTTTTTATCGTTTCAGGATGATTAAGACTATGAGTCTATAAGTCTATGAGTTTTCAAGGAAAATCTTATTGACTTATTGACTTATCGACTTAAAATATCCCTTATAACATGTGAGGCGCAGAAGCAACCGAATATTGCGGGCATATAAGATATTGTTCCGACGGTTGCTATTTTATTTTCCGTTGCTTCTTCTATCGACACTGCGCTTTCTGCGACTTTTTCAGGCGAGAACACCACTGTTATTCCTTCGCGTATTCCAAGTCGGTGAAGTCGTTTTCTTATATAAAACGCCAAACGACAATTATGTGATTTCGAGATGTCGTCAATTTCTATTTTTGTAGGGTCGAACTTACCGCCTGCGCCCATGCAACTGACGATATTTTGTTTGTTTTGAACAGCATAATATAAAAGGAAAACCTTTGGCGCCAATGTATCAATAGCATCGACGACAAAATCGAAAGGCTGCTCCATCAAGTCGATAATCGGCTGATCTTTAAGATATTGGTTTATGGCAATGACTTCTACGTCAGGATTTATGTCGCGAATACGTTCCGCCATCACTTCGACTTTCGGACGACCGAGCGTACTGTCGAGAGCAAGCAGCTGTCTGTTTTTGTTAGTAACATTAACAATATCGCAGTCAACAATAGTAAGCTTTCCTATTCCAGCACGCGCCAACTGTTCGGCAGCATATGCGCCAACACCACCAAGTCCGACAACAAGTACATGACTATCAGCCAATTTCTTAACGCCTTCTTCTCCAACTAACAACTGTGTTCTCGAGTTCCAATTCATATCTGTCCAAAAATTTTTACAAAGTTATTAAAAATATCGTTGCGCAACTTATCCATTTCAATGCCTGATAAAGAAGCTGCTTTTTCATAAACATCCGTTATTTTTCTTTCTGCAACATCTGTTTCCAAAAATAATCTTTCCGTTGGAATTATTTGCAGCAGTCGCTTTGCTTTTGTTTCATTTTTAAACAAGACATCGCCTAGCGACAAATATATTCCATGTTTCAACAACTGTTCCGCCGACATTTCGTTCCCTTGAAAACCATGGATAATCCACGTCTGTTTTGCTTTTGTTTCTTTTTTTATCGAAATAATATCGGAATAAGTTCGTACCGCATGTATTATCACAGGCTTTGCAATTTTTTCCGACAATTCGATTTGTTTGATAAATACTTCCTTCTGAATTTCAAAGTCGACATCGCAGGCTCTATCGAGACCACACTCGCCTATCGCCTTGACATTAAAGTCACCTATACACCGAGACTTCAAGTCACTAAGTTCCTCAATTCCTGAGTTCCTCAATTCCTCAGATCCGACTTTCCAAGGATGAATTCCTATGCTATAAAAACGAGAAACATCGACATCGACGATATTGTCGACATCGATGTTTTGTATCTCAATAAACTCTTTATTATCAACAGGATTGACTAAATGAGTATGAATATTTACGCAAGGACTCATTTTAATAATATTCGGAGTCGAGATTATGTTGAATGATAATTTCTTTAGTATCAATATTATAAGCCAACAAGTTACCGAATCCGTCTTTATTTCTAAAATATATGCCATTGTCGAGAGGCAGGAAGTCGTAGTCATTATTTTTCAACAAGTCTATCATTGACATCTCGACGGGGATATGTCCATGTATGATTTTTTTTCCGCCAGCTTTAGTTTTATCAACTTTAAAATCCCTGACCCACATCATGCTAAAGACGTCATCGAAAGGATTGTCGATATTGAAGTTAAGTCCGGCATGTACGAGGATGCAATCGTCCAATTCCATATAATATTTGGTGTTTTTCATCCAATCGATATAGAATTTATTTATTTCGCGAGGACGTTTTGCGCCGAAGCTCGCCAATGTTTTTGTAGCGCCGTTTCTTCTCCAATCTTTTTCTACTTTGCTACGGAAGAAAAATCTTTTTTGGTCATCCTCCCAGGCTCTGATACAATAATCTTCATGGTTGCCTCTAAGACAGTGAATATCATAGCCAGAATCTTGCAGGCTCATGATAAAATCTATAACACCTTTGCTGTCGTGTCCACGGTCGATATAATCGCCGAGGAAATAGACAGAGTCCTCTTTTGATAGATTTATACCATTCTCTATCAAAGACTTCAGTGTTTTAGAACAACCATGAATATCAGGTATGACCCAACGATTTCTCATCGTCAACTGTTAATTGTAAATTGTAAACTTATTTAGCTTTACCTTGGTTAGCGACGCTTTCCATTTTACGTTTGATTTCTTCTTGATCGCCGAGGAAGAAATGGTTTTGTAAATTCATATTGTCATCGAATTCGAATACGTAAGGAACAGCTGT
This sequence comes from Bacteroidales bacterium, assembly GCA_017381865.1. Classification (GTDB taxonomy): domain Bacteria; phylum Bacteroidota; class Bacteroidia; order Bacteroidales; family F082; genus Limimorpha. The sequence goes on along the minus strand of JAFOBJ010000059.1, from coordinate 54,385 downwards.
TGGGATATTAAACTTAATGATTTCTTCATTTGTCATTCCGCGAAGTTCTTTAACGATACCTCTCAATGAGTTGCCGTGAGCAACAACCATAACTTGGTCATGATTTTCGAAAGCTTTCAAAATCACGTCGTTATAGTAAGGCATAAGACGTTCGATAGTATCTTTCAATGATTCTGTCAATGGAATTTGTTCGTCTGTAAGTTCTGCGTAACGAGCATCCATTCTTGGGCTTTTTGGATCGTTCATTTCCAATGCAGGAGGTTGAACGTCGAAAGAACGGCGCCATACTAAAACTTGTTCATCGCCATATTTTGCTGCTGTGTCAGCTTTGTTCAAACCTTGAATTGCGCCGTAGCTCTTTTCATTTAATCTCCAGCTTTTTTGAACAGGAAGCCAATCCATATTCATAGCATCGAGAACGTTATTCAAAGTTTTAACAGCTCTTTTCAAGTATGATGTGAAACACAATTCTGGTTTATAGTTTTCTTGTTTCAAAAGTTTGCCAGCTTCAAATGCTTCTTCCAAACCTTTTGGACTTAAATCGACATCTGTCCAACCTGTGAAAAGGTTTAATTTATTCCATTCACTTTCTCCGTGACGAATTAAAATAAGTTTTTTCATCTTAATATTATTTATGTTATAAAAAATTTCGCATTGCAAAGATAATGTTTTTTATTTTCATTACCTAGTTATTTTTTATTAACAATTAAATCTTATATCTTAATTTTTTTTAACAATTCTTTTTAACTTTGTAAAAAAAAGTCATGAAAAGAATATATCTGTTTCTATTTTGTTTTTTGTTCTGTAAATCATTATGTTTAGCCCAAAACATTGATCTTGCTAATGTTGAAATTCCAAGCATTACTGAAGAACGAAGCGACAGAGTCATAACACATAAAGGCTATACTGTTTCATATAATTACGATTGGAAAATTCCTAACTGGGTCGCTTACGAACTTACCGACTGGGAAGTAGAAGGCGAAGTGCCTCGTTACGACAGATTTAAGCCAGATCCGATGGTGCCTCAAAACGTTACAGCAACAACCAACGACTACAAATATTCTGGTTACGACAGAGGACACATGGCGCCAGCTGCAGATATGAAATGGGACGAACAAGTGATGAAAGAATCATTTTACCTTTCCAACATTTGTCCACAAAATCCTAACCTCAACGGCGGAGTATGGAAAGACCTTGAAGAACAAGTCCGCGATTTAGCGACTCAAAAAGGAAAGATTTTCGTGGTATGCGGACCTATCGTCACCGATGCTTCTACAACAATCGGAGAGAACAAAGTCGTTGTGCCACAAGCTTTTTACAAAGTATTATTACAAGAAAACAATGGAAAAATCCATACTATAGGCTTCGTTTATGAAAACATAAGCGGAAGAAGACCAATGTCGACTTACGCCATGACTGTCGATGAAGTAGAAAAATTAACAAAAATCGACTTCTTCCCTTCCCTGCCAGACAAAATAGAGAACAAAGCTGAATCTGAGGTAGATTTTTCAAAATGGACAATCTCGTATTAAAATTGAGAATCAATAAAATAAAACAAACATAATATCAGTTATACATTTAAAATTAAAACTATGGATTTAAAAAAATATATAACTCTATTTTGCTTAATATTTTTTAACATTAATTTGGCTTGTGCGCAAATTCCGATTCACCAATGGACGACACACGCTCCAGGTTTGAGAGTAATTAACGTTGAGAAAGTTGATGATAAAATTTACGCCGCAACACCTTATGAAATATTTTATTATAACACTAGCGATAATTCCATCAATAAGTTAACGAAAGTCAACGGCTTATCCGATTTTGGCATTGACATAATGCGCTACAACCCACATACTGATATGATTTTCATTGGTTATTCAAATACGAATATCGACATCATCGACAGTGAAGGAAACATAACAAATATCAGTGATATCAAAAACAAAAATATTTTAGGGAACAAAAAAATCAACGATATTTACTTCATTGACGATAAAGCATATCTAAGTTGCGGTTTTGGCATCGTTCTTATCGACCTTAACAAAATGGAAATCAAGGAAACATATATCATTGGAGAAAATGGTTCATTCTTGAATATCAATGACATAACATTATACAACGACAAATTATACGCAGCGACAAGCAACGGCATTTTCTATGCCGACTACAACAATAAAAATCTCGTCGACTTTTCTCAATGGACCAAAGACACAACATTGATTCACAAGGACTTAAATTATTCAGAAATTGAAACATTTAACAATCAGTTGCTCGCCAATTATTCAAGAAACGAATATAACACCGACACATTATTTATATATGACGGCAATAATTGGGATTATCACGACTACGAAACATTTTCTATTAAAAGAAGCATCAGAGCTTACGAAGATCGTGTTTTAATGTCAGCCAATTATTCTATTATCGCATTGGATATCAACAACAATGTAATACAATCATATAGCAGTAAAATAGAACCTTTTGACTGCATTTACGACAGAAGTGAAAACGTATATTGGATTGCTGATAAGGAAAACAGCATTTGCAAATTGATTCCAGGCAAATCCTGCGATCCGATTATTTTCAACGGCCCATACAGCAATTCGGTTTTCGATTTAGAAATACGAGGCGAACAATTATGGGTTGCGCCTGGTGGATACTCAAGCACATGGGCTAAAAACTGGATGAAAGACGGCGTATTTTATTATACCAATAACGAATGGCATAACATAAATCGTTATAATACAGAGGCTTTCGACACAATTACCGACATCGTTTCTATTGCCATCGACCCAAGAAACAACTCAAAAGTATATGTCGGTTCTTTCCATAAAGGCATAATAGAATTCGAGAATTTTAAGTTAAAAAATATTTACAATAAAGAAAACAGCAGCCTTGGCGAGATGAAATCCAGCAACTATACATATGTTACAGGAATGGATTTTGACAGCAAAAATAATTTATGGATTGCAAATAGCGGAACCGAAAATATGTTATCGGTAAAAACAAACACAAACGAATGGTTTTCATTCAATATAGGTTCCGACGACATTAGCAAACTCATGGTTGACCAAAATAATTACAAATGGATTTTAACTCGTGATGGAAAATTCATTGTTTTCAACGATAATAATACCATTGCAAACACTTATGACGATACATACAAGATTGTCAGCACGATAGGTGGACAAGGCGGACTTCCAGCAGAAGCTAATTGCATGGCCATTGATAAAAGCGGAACTGTTTGGATTGGCACCAACGATGGTTTAGCTCAATTTTATTCCACTTCAAAAATATTCAAACAAGGTGTAAGTTACGATGCTTCGAGAATTCTCGTCCCAAGAAACGATGGTTCTGGTCAAGCCGATTATCTTCTCTCTGGCGAATCTGTTCTTTCAATTTGCGTAGATGACGCTAATAATTTATGGATTGGAACCAAAAACGGAGCTTTTTATATCTCAAACAACGGACTTACTGAATATCAACACTTTACACAAGACAATAGTCCTTTATTATCAAATACTATCAATGATATTGCCATAAATAAACATGGAGATATTTTCTTTGGCACAGACAAAGGCATAATTTCATTAAGAGGCAGAGCTACTGAAGGCAAGAAAACAAACTCCAATGTAGCGGTTTATCCCAATCCTGTCAGACAAGGTTATTCTGGCGTCGTTGGAATTAAAAACCTGGTTACCAACTCTTTAGTCAAAATAACCACTATTGACGGAGCTTTTGTCACGCATCTTTATTCCGAAGGCGGACAAGCTATTTGGGATTGCACTACAATAAATGGCGACAAAGTTGCACCTGGCATTTACCTTATCTTCATCACTGACGAAAGCGGCAAAGAAACATTTGCGACAAAAATCCTCATAATGTAATGGCAAAAGTAACAACAAAAACTGAAGCCATTGTACTTCAGTCCATCAAATATGGCGACAACAGCCTAATTGTCAAAATGTTGACTAAGGAAGCAGGCGTTCAATCTTTTATGGTAAAAGGTGTTTTTGGCAATAAGTCAAAAATGAAAGCTGCACTTTTTCAGAATATGACATTACTTGATATTGTGGCAGATTTTGGCAATAATAGCCTTGGTTTTATTAGAGAAATTTCTTTATCACATTGTTATAAAAGCATTACCACAGACATTAAGAAATCTACTATCATAATATTTATCAGCGAGTTACTATCAAAATCCATTTCTGAAAGTGATAGTGACACCGACCTTTTCAATTTTATCTATAATTCGATGTTATGGCTCGATGAAACCACTGCCGACTATGCCAATTTTCCTATCATCTTCGCCACTCAGCTAAGCAAATTTTTAGGTTTTTTCCCTAATATTGACACCTATTCAGAAGGTTCAAGCTTTGATTTGCTAGATGGCAACTTTAAAACAACTTTCAACGATATTTACCAGATTGACAGCGAGTTAAGCAAATATTTTTATAAAATATGTAATCATCCGACGGAGACATTAATACCTAACAATACGATACGCCGCAAATTATTAGAAGCCATAGTTACATATTACAAACTACATGCTAATGATTTAAGAGATATTAAATCGTATGAAATATTAAGGATGCTCCTCGACGCATAGTTTTATTAGAAGCGCAAAAATTTAGCGTCTATCAGTGCTAATTCGTGGACAAAAAAAAGGCGTCGTTTGACGCCTTATATTATTTTATTCTTTTAAGAATGCTAATTTCTGATGGTGTGAGGAATCTCCAGTGACCGCGTGGAAGGTTTTGTTTTGTAAGTCCAGCGAACATAACTCTATCAAGTTTTACAACTTCGTAGCCGAGGCTTTCGAAGATACGACGGACGATATGGTTACGGCCAGAATGGATTTCTATACCGATTTCGCGTTTTGTTGGATCATCAACAACCCAGTCGATTGCATCAACTTCTATAGGACCATCTTCGAGTACGAGGCCTTCTCTTATCTTCATCAAGTCGTTCTTAGTGAGAGGTTTATCGAGTGTTGCATGATAAAGTTTCTTCACTTCGTGGCTTGGATGAGTGAGAGTTTTTGCGAGGTCACCATCGTTAGTAAGGAGGAGGAGACCTATTGTATTTCTATCCAAACGACCGACAGGGTAGATACGTTCTTGGCAAGCACCTTCTACGAGTTCCATAACAGTGTGACGTTCGTATGGATCGTCAGATGTTGTGATAACTCCTTTAGGTTTGTTAAGAAGTACATAGCGAAGTTTTTCGCGGTTAAGAGTTTCGCCGCCATAAACCACTTTGTCAGTTGTATTGACTTTAGTACCTAATTCTGTTACAACGACACCGTTTACAGATACTGCGCCAGCAAGGATGAGGTCATCAGCTTCACGGCGTGAGCAGATACCTGAGTCAGCGAGGTATTTGTTAAGACGGATTTGTCCTGTAGCTCTTGGTCTGTCGTAGAGTGGATCTTTTTCTCTTCTTTTGAAGCCACCACCGCCACGGCGTTCGGTACCTTTATGTTCAAAACCTTTACGTTCTGGTCTGTCATCGCGACGACCTTTGTTTTCGAAGCTACGCTCGTTACGAGCAGCGCCTCTAGCGTTACGGCGATTGCCGTATTGATTTTCATTGTCACGACCTTCGTCGAATCCTCTTTTTGGACGGCGTTCGTCTTGACCTCTGAAGCTACGATTCTCATCGCGTTCATCTCTTCTTTCTCTAACAGGTCTGTCGCCAAATTTCTTGCCTCTGCCACCGAAGCCTGACTCTTTTCTGTCGTCGTCTCTTCTTGGTCTGAAGCTCTTTCTTGGTCTTTCATTATCGCCATCGCGGCGAGATGCCTGTTCTCTTTCGAACTGCTCTAATCTTTCTTCACTAAATCTGCGTACACCAGCAGTCTTTCTTGTAGCAATACGAGTACGTTTGCCCTTGTTTCCTTCGTTGTTCATGTTAATGTGAAAATTGCATTTTTTGAGTCGGCAAAGATACGAATTATTTTTGAACCTTTGACGATGAAACTTTGGCAACAAAAGTTTTTTTTAAAACACTATAATTACCTCAACGTGGATGTCAAAAATCACTTTGCAATAACTATCCCTAACTCTTGATTTATTTTTATTCTCAAATCGTCAAGTTTTTTCTTCTTGACAAGAAGTGCGAATTGATCTTCAACGTTTTGAGTTTCCATAATCTGTCGTGTCAGCTCGTTTCTCTTTTCATCGAGAACCATATCTTTAAATCTCAACACCGAAGTAACAACCAATTTAGACAAGACATCCTCTTCTGTCTTTACTCTTATTTCTTTTCTGTTCCAGTCATCAAGTTTATATGGAGAGCTTAACAATGTGGCTGACAATTCAGATATTTTTGAATTTTCATGCGATACAAAATATTGTTCTTTAGGTAGCAGGCCTTCATCTAAAGCTCGGTCAAAAATATCGAATATCATTCTATGCGTTTCATCTTTGAATAACAAGTCATCATTTTTCAAGTCATCAACAATCAAGGATGCAACACTTACTTTGTATATGACAGGTTCGTTATTTTCATCTAATCCATCTATATCTATTTCGGTATCGCCATACATCAGAAGGAGTTTTACCAGTTCCTGTTCTTGATAGAAACCTACAGGAATAGTATTAGCATTCAGATTTTGTGGTTCTGTTTTAACTTCTTCTACAACAATATTTTGTTGTTCTTGTATAGGATTATTCTTTCTTATCTTTGCACGAATCTGTTTATTCAGTTCATTCATCAACGATTGTTCCGGCATATCCATCAAGCGGCTACATTCTTTAATATATGTAGCGCGATAAATGGCGTCTGGTATCACAGATATAGAACTGATAATATCTTTTACGACTTCTGCTCTTTTAATTGGATTATTTGCTGCATTTTTAAGAAGCAGTTGTGTTTTAAAGCTAATGAAGTCTTTTGCATTATTTTCGATATAAGCTCTAACCTCTTCGATAGGATGATGTTGCACGAAAGAATCTGGGTCTTCATCAGGAGGCAACAGTACAATTCTGACGTTCATTCCTTCTTCAAGAATCATATCTGTTCCTCTCAAAGCCGCATGAATACCTGCATTATCTCCATCATATAAGATTGTGATATTTTTAGTATAACGACTGATAAGACGTATCTGTTCAGATGTCAACGAAGTACCTGAACTTGCGACTGTATTTTCTATACCAGCTTGATGCATACTCAGCACATCGGCATAACCTTCAACCAATATACAATTATCCAGGCGGCTTATTTCGTTTTTAGCGAAGAATATTCCATAAAGAGTCTGGCTTTTGTTATATATCTCCGATTCTGGAGAATTCAGATATTTTGCTTTTGTTTTATCGCCGCTTAAAATACGAGCGCCAAAGCCTATTACCTTTCCTGTCAAGTTATGGATTGGGAATATGACACGACCTTGATATTTGTCATACAATCTTTCCTCATTACCTGAGGCGAGGCCTATTTTAAGGAGCAAGTCTTTAGAATACCCATTTTTTAAGGCATACTGAATGAAGGCGTCACGTTGATTGAGACAATAACCTAACTGAAATTTATCTATGATTGCGTCACGGAATCCACGTTCTCTAAAATACGACATACCAACAGCCAGACCTTCATCATTATTTTTCATTACATCTGAAAAATATTGTTGAGCGAATGTATTGATATTAAACATCTTTTCTCGCTCATTTTGAGCCATCAATTCTTCTGGCGATTGCTCTTTTTCTTCTATTATGATACCATATTTATTAGCCAGATAACGTAAAGCTTCAGGATACGAATAATGCTCGTGTTCCATGATAAAGCGGACCGAGTCGCCAGCCTTACCGCAGCCAAAACATTTGAAGATTCCTTTGGCTGGCGACACAATAAACGACGGCGTCTTTTCCTTATGAAAAGGGCAAACACCAAGAAGATTGGCACCTCTTCTCTTAAGGCTGACAAAATCAGAGACGACTTCTTCTATACGAACAGCGTCTAAAATGCTCATTATCGTGTCTTTTGGTATCATATAAACTTATTATGATTTAAAATGTCAAAAACAAATACCCAAACGTATACTAAAACTCAAAGCTATATTTGTGTTCTCCGTATTAAAATAATGCCATAACTCAAAGCCATGGTGATAATATGTCTCAGCAGGAGTGCCAATAGCATAACCGCCACCAACCCAAAAATCAGCCAAAAAACGTTTATATACATACTGATAGCCAACAGTCCCAAGAATTGCTGTATTATTGGCAAGCGTACGTCCATCTCCTCTACTGCTATTATAATAATAGTGTGAGTAAACAACTTCAGGTCTAAGGTAAAATCCCATCAAAGATTGTTTCTGATTCTCTTTTAAGAAAAACTTGTGACCATAACGCATGGTATATCCTTTAGGATTATTTTGATACTTGTCTCGTCCAGCACCTATCAAACTAGCGCAGAATTCTCCACTTTGGCACCAATTTGGGAAAGCTCTTTCATATGAAAGTTTTGTACTACCAGAAATCCAAGAGAGAAAAGTTATCTTAAACGAATTACGATAATCCTTTTCAATATTTGAAACTGGTTGCTTTGCCAACAACATATTACTTGTCATCAACAAAACTAACGCTATGAAACTAAATTTCCTTATCATAATAAAATTGTTATTTATTGTAGTTTACATACATTATCTATTTACAAAACGAATATACAATAGATTAATTTTAAACAGATGACAAAAATAACATTTTTTACAATTGTTTAAAAATCATGTATTATACTAAGCAAAAACAAAAGAGTAATTGGTATTAAAAAAACCCCTCACTTGAACCTAGATTCAAGTGATGACTTTACATTTTTTATCCTTGTTTAGTTCTGAAAATACCACTTTTCGCTCAAGGAGAAGTAAATCCTGCTTCCAAGATCTTTAGACCTAACATGAAGCAACTTCAACATAAAATCATTCGGGGTGTTTTATGAATGCAAAAATACAATTAGTTTTATATAATCAAATAAAAAAGTTATATTTTTTTGAATTATATCAATTTACCAATTCTATCATTGTTTTGCTGACAACTTTTCTAATTTATTTCTGAATTTATTTCCTATCTATTCGACAAATAATTCTCTACATTTCTAACAACAATTCCAAGTCTCAACTCAAAGGCTTCCTCTGTTGCGAATCCTATATGAGGCAAAAGCATTGTATTAGGAGCTGACAATAACGGATTATTTTCAGATAAAGGATGTTCTGTGTCATATACATCTATTGCTGCACCTGCAATCCTTCCACTTTTCAATGCTTCCGCAATATCATTTGTATTTATAACTGGTCCTCTTGCAGCATTGACTATAATTGCTGATTTCTTCATCAAGTTTATTTCCTTAGCAGACACAAAATCACGAGTATCATTATTAAGCGCAACATGCAATGTTATTATATCCGACTCTTTAAACAATGTTTCTTTATCAACCAGAGTAACACCTTCTACATCTTTCGGAGTTCTATTCCATGCTAAAACTTTACAACCAAATGCCTGGGCTAATTTCGCAGTTCTTTGACCAATCGCACCCAATCCAACTACACCAACTGTTTTATTCGCAATCTCTCGTCCAGGAGATAACGGAACACCCTTACAACTTCTTGTTATTTTATCATTTTCTATAACATGACGATATAACCCTATCATCATACATATTACTTCTTCAGCAACCGCCTCTGTTGAATATCCCGCCGCATTATTAACTAATATTCCCCTCCTTTCACACTCTTCCAAATCTATATGATCCAAACCTGTAAATGCTATCGATAACATTTTAATATTCGGACAAGCATCAAAGAAATCTTTGCGTAATGGCATATTACTTTCTACAACAATATCTGCATCTTTTGCCCTGTCTATATTTTTCTCAGGACATCTATCGCCATATATCACAACATCATGACCTTGTCTTCTTAAATTATCGCATTCTCTTTCTATCTTTTCAACAGAAAGTCCTAATGGTTCTAAAAATACTATCTTCATAATTGTAAATTTTATTTCAATTTACAAAGGTAGTTTTTTTTAACATCGGTATAGGAGCCTCTTAAAAAATAAGTATTCAAAAACACTTATAATCAAGAGGCACTATACCACAACCAAAACCTATTTTATGAAAAATTTAATGAAGTTTACAAATCAAGAATCATTAGATTGCTGTTCTTCATTACTTGAATGATCTATCAACAAAAATTCATTCATTGTAATTTCTGTAAAATAATTTTTCTTACCGTCTTTTTCATAAACTCTAGTTCTAAGCCGGCCTTCAAGAGCAATCTTTTTACCTTTCTTAATATACTTTTCTGCTTGCTCAGCAGTCTTTCCCCACGCCACTATATTATGCCATGACGTCGTTCGCTCCAACTCATGATTCTCATTATATGTATAATCATGTGTCGCTAAAGTAAATCTCACATTTTTGCGATTTCCCACATTCTTAATTTCAGGATCTCCTCCCGGACGTCCTATCAATTGCACTGAATTTTCTAAAGTTCCCATATCTTTTAATTTTTGATTTCACAATGCAAAGATATTATAGGGAATATAAATTAGTCGTATGAAAAGCGGATAATTTTAATATTTTTAATAACTCTATGTAAATCAAAATATTACAAGTAACAAAAATCAATAAAAAATCTTATCTTTTATTAACACTTTCTAACGATACATCTGATTATCAATAATTTAATTATTATACGATACCGACAACCACATATCACCTATTTTATAAGAGTCAACTACTATATTTTTATCCTTGTTAAGAATATTCTTAATATCTTTAGTTATACCACTGCCCAATAGTTTGAACACAGCTTCCTTTTCAGTCCACAACTTATAGAAATCATCTGTCTGATTATCACTATTATGCAACTGTTCCAATTCTTCCTCATTACTAATATATGCAGCCAAATTTTCTTTGTATTCTCCTATTTTCTCAATATCAATACCAACTTCTTCTTGAGACAAAACACAACACACCGCATCTTTACAATGGCTTAAATTAAAATGCCAACCTGGATAATTTTTTAAATAAGGCTTCTTATGTTCTCCGTAATAAAATTCAGGCATATCAACAAAAACGCCTTCTTTACGCAAAGCATATATTAAAAGTAGATAGGCCAATGCAGACTGTACTCTACCTTTTAAAAACTTATAACTCAACATTTTATCTCTTCTCCACTTAGGAAAAAAAGACGAACATTGTTCGATAAAGTTCTCATCGAAAACATCTATTCCGTTGATAAAATAAATTTTCATATTGCAAAGATATGATTTTTGAATGTCTGATAAACATTCTATTTTGAACATTTATAACATTTTATTGTTAAATTAAAAAAACAACAACTATGATAAAATTAGCACAATTACCTTACAAAAGAGATGCATTAGAGCCTCACATCTCTCAGAGAACCATTGACTTTCACTATGGACAACATCATGCTGGCTATGTCAAAAATCTCAACAATTTAATAGAAGGTTCAAAGTATGAAACAATGAGTCTCGAAGAAATCATAAAAAACAGCGAAGGCTCAATTTTCAACAACGCCGCACAAGTCTGGAATCATACCTTTTATTGGCATTGCATGACACCAGATATCGACACTAAGCCTCAGTCAATGTTGCTAGATGCCATAAATCGCGATTTTGGAAGTTTCGATAATTTCAAACAACTATTCATCAAACAAGCTGCTACTTTATTCGGTTCAGGTTGGCTTTGGTTGGTTGAAGACAAAAACGGCAAGCTTTCTCTTATGCAGACAAGCAATGCAGAAACTCCTATCACTCACGAAGATTTGAAGCCTCTTCTCACTTGCGATGTCTGGGAACACGCCTATTATCTTGACCAACAAAATCAAAGATTAGCTTATTTAAACGAATTCTGGCAACTTATAAATTGGCGCTTCGTTGAACGAAACATGTAGAAAATATTGAATGTTTGAAAAATATACATGCCGTTTCAAATAAATATTTTAATTTCTATGCAAAAAACATAGCTTTTCTTTTGAAAAAATATTATCTTTGCCATCATATTGAATTATTTTTCAACGATTTGCAAACGAGCATAAATGATTCAATAATCATTAAATTATTTTTTAAACATTCTATTTTTTATTATGAAAAAATTTTTACACCTAGTGTTGGCTTCTGCACTATTATTTGGAAGTCTTAATTTAAAAGCTCAAAACACTACAACACCTGACGTTAGAGTTGACAGAAACGATAACTTCACACTTATTAAAGTCCTTAACAGCTACAACTGGCCTTACGACATTTCAGAAAACAAACAACATGTTGTAATCCAAGGATTTGGCGCAGTTGACGGTTATTATTGGTCAGAATCTACAGGTATCATTACATTGACAGGTTATCCTTATGCGGTTTCTGACGATGGCGTCGTCGCTGGAAGTTACATGAACGGTATCGGCATGAATGTCGCTGGCTTATGGACTCCTGAAACAAAAAAATGGGAATTCTTAGGAATGAACCCTGATATGCCAGAATTTTCAAACGTTGAGGGTGATACCGACTACAACGGCGCTTGGTCAATGACAAACGATGGCAGTATTGTCGGTGTTATGCAAGTCTATCCTGACTGGAGCACAAATTCATACCTTTGGTCAAGAGAAAACGGTTACACCAAAATTTCTAATGGAACATCTCATCAAACAAGACCTAACGCAATCAGCGACAATGGCAAAGTAGTTGCAGGTTTCGCTGCTCACGAAACAAAAGGCGAATGGACTCCTTGCTATTGGGTCGACGGTGAAATCTACAGATTCCCTCACTTCTTTGGCGAAGCTTTAAATGTATCTCATAACGGCAATTATATCTGCGGTTACTTGTTAAACGGCAAATGCTTTGTTAAAGACATAGCTAACAATAAAGTCGTTGAAATATCAAATACTCTCGAACCAGAAAACTCATTATCAGCAACTTGCGTATCCGACAATGGTTCAGTATTCGGTCATTCAGATGCAGGCTCTCCTATAGAAAGAAACGCATTCGCTTACGTCGGAGGTGAATTGATGTATTTCACAGATTACTTGAAAATCAAAGGTATAGAAGAAGCTGCTAACTGGAAAATTTACAGCATTACAAACGTAACTGCCGACGGCAACACATTCATCGGCGGCGGAATTATCAATGGCGAAGAATGTTCTTTCATTTTAACAGTCGAAAACACAGCATGTGAAGCTCCTAAAAACTTGACTTACAGCATCAAACAAGACAGCTACAACAATCTTGCCCTTAATTGGGAAGCTCCAGAAGATGCAGAAAACGTAACTTACAACATCTATACAAGCTACTCAAGCGCACCTTTAGCAAATAACATCACTGAAACAACATTTACTTTTGATAACTTAGAAGCTGGTGAATATCAATTCTTTGTAAGAGCTAGCTATAACAATGGCGAATGTTTGTCAGAAATATCAAATATCGTAAGACCTACTATTTACTCTTGCGCTGAAAACGACAAATGCGAACTCACAATATCAGCGATAGATCTGGAAAACGACGGCTGGGATTTCGGTTACATCAGCATTAAAGGTTCGTTGAGCAACTTAGAATACAAAGCCGAATTGTCAGACCTCGGAAGTACAAACAATCCAGTGATTATTCCTTTTGAATTATGCCCTGACAAATACCAATTCACATGGGTTCCTGGCAACTGGGACGAAGAAGTGGGTTTCTCTATCAATTTCCAAGGCGAAGAATTATATAGAGTCAACATCGGCGACATCAACGAAACATTCAAAAACAAACCAATGTTCTTTGAATATGAATTAGCTTGTGAAACAAATAACGATGAGCCAGAACCAGAACCAGATGGCTTGACAGAAAACGAAACAGGATTAAATATCCACCCTAACCCTGTCAACGACAGACTTTACATCGAAACAGAAAATGACATCGAAAATATTACAATCTTCGATATCTTTGGAAGACAACAACATCTGTCAAATAGCAGCCATCAACATTCTGTTATTGATGTTTCTAACTTGACTTCAGGCATTTATTTCATTAAAATAAATACAAATAATGGTGAAATAGTTAAACGTTTCGTTAAGAAATAAATAATTATTGATTAAATACCAAACAAAAGTGATTCTCAGACTCGAGGATCACTTTTTTTATCGAAAAAATCAATATCTTTGCATATTACCAATTGCAACATACAAATGAGAAAATCCATAATAATAACTATATCTATAATTATTAGTATCGTTTGCTTTTCTTGTCAAAAAAGAACTCAAAATAATTCTCAAAAAATATGGCTGCATCGTGCTAATGACATTCCAAAAGCACAATATTTTCAAGACAAATATGCTGGTTTAGAAATAGATATAACTTATATCGACTCTCTGAATACTTTTATTGTTTTTCACGGCGGAGATTTAGATGACACAGAATCCGTCACTCTCGAACAATGGTTCAATGAAATTGAAAACATCAATGAATTAGGCCTTTGGTTAGATTTCAAAAACCTCAACTGCTACAACAGAAAACCAGCTCTCGACGAACTCAATCGTCTTTGTTCCAAATTTAAAATCAAAAAAAATAAAATTATCATCGAAAATTGGAATGCGCAAGACCTTCCTATTTTTCAAGAAGATGGCTATAAAACAAGCTACTATATTCCAAATTTCAATCCTAAAAAATCTTCAAAATACGACATTCAAAAACATACTTTTAAAATACGCAAAGCAATATCTTCCTACAATATAACAACTATTTCAGGCTATCATTATCAATATCAATTTATGAGAGATTCATTCCCAGAACAAAACCTTTTGATTTGGTATATCGATAACGACAAAAAAGTTCAGAAGAAATATATACAACTAGCACAACAAGATGATATGGTAAAAGTCCTACTCATAGCAGGCGAAATTCCAAAAAACAAAAAATAGCCATAACAAAAACCATATGATAAACAATATCAAAAACAGCATAAAACAATGGATTCATCTCAACATTTTGTTAATGTTGATGATGCTTGTCATTAGAATCATATTTTTCATAGAAACAACGACTCGTATCAACATTGAAATTTCTCAATTTGCAAATATAATTTTAGGTTTCAAATACGATTTGCTTTTAGCATCGCATTTCATTGCTTGGATTTCACTTATTTTCTTAATATTTCATTACTTTTTCCCAAAAACGACAGTCACTTTTTATAAAGTCTTAATTTTTATTTATGCAATAATATCTATTTTATTGACAGAATATTTCTGCAACTTGATGATGCCTTTAGACCATGTGATTTTTGCATATTCCGTTGAAGGTCTAAAAGGAGCTGTCGAGTCATCGTCCTCATTTTCAATCGTTCCAATATTATATTTTGTCATTTCACTGGCACTTTGCATTTTAATTTCCAAATTATGGAAAAAAGTAAAAATCGGAGACATTGCAGCTTACATTATTTCACTCGCATCTTTAATAACCGCTATATCATTCAATTACAGCGAAATTGTCAGAGAAGAACGTTTTTCAAAAACTCATGCAAACTTTATATTGGCAACGAACCAGCCTTCATATTCTTTCATAAAAATCTACGATTATCTTGATAAAAAAAATGACAACAATAACACTGGATTTGAGATAATTGAAGAAGCGACAAATTCATACCAACACCTGAATAGTCAATTCAAATATCCTTATAAAGATTATCCTTTCTATCGAAGAGCTGATTATCAAGACGTTTTAGGTCCATTTTTAAACAAACCTGAAAACGGAGAAATGCCCAATTTTGTTTTCATAATCATAGAAAGCCTCGGTCAATGTCTTACAGGAGCTGAAACACCGACAATTTCTTTCACTCCAAATATTGATAGTTTGAAAAACGAAAGTCTCTATTGGAAAAATTGTTTATCAGCAACAGAAAGGACTTTCGGAGTTCTTCCAACTATTTTCGCATCAACGCCTCACGGCAAAAAAGGCTTCGCCCATAATCGCAATAGAATGCCTTCACATAATTCTTTGTTAAAAGATTTTAAGAAAAACAATTACGATATTTCATATTACTATGGTTGCTACCGTAACATCGATAGATATGATAATTTCCTGAAAGCTAACAATGTAGAAAAAATATTCATTCCTGAACAAGGTTCTATTGATGAAGAAATCTACAACTTGATGCGTGAAAACAACAGATGGGGATTAGATGATAAAGAATTGTTCAACATTGTTATAAATGACAGAAAATCAACAACTAACGAAAAACCTTTTGTTGATATAATAATGACGTTAAGCACTCACGAACCATTCATAATTTTAGAAAATCAAGAGAAATACGAACAAAAAGCTAGACAGATTCTTGCAAACTGCGATAGCGTCAGCGCAAAAGAAAAAAATAATATAATCAAAAACATAAACAATTTTGCTTGCTATCTCTATATGGATGAATGTGTTAAGAATCTCATCAATTCTTACAAGGAAATGGGGAAATACGACAATACCATTTTTATCATCACTGGCGACCATAGAATGGGAATGTTAAGCACTGGCAATGTACTGCGTTCTTTCAACGTACCTCTTCTGATTCATTCTCCGCTACTTAAACAAAAAAAGCAAATGGACGCCGTCGTTTCTCATTACGATATAACTCCAACAATAAATGCTTATTTATCAAATAACTATGATTATCAAGTCGATGAATATTGCCATTGGCTAGGAACTTCTTTTGATACAGTTGCAGAATTCAGAAGCAAAGTTAATCAGGCATTTATGCTTAACAATAAAGATGTCATTGATTATCTGCATGATGAATATTTCCTATGCAGAAGCAAACTTTATAAAATTGATAAGAATTTGCATCTTACTTCCGTTGACAATCCTGATTTATATCAACAGCTTAAAAAAGAACTAGATGATTATAATCTTATAAGCGCTTATGCTGTAGAATACAATTTTTTAAATAATAATAACGACGAAAATTTTATAGATTTAGCAGAATATTATTTTGACATCGACAATACAACAAACAAGATTTACCATAATTTAACTATCGATTCTCTTGAAAATAAATTCGTCTATTTTGATGAAAACGAAGAATATATATCTTTGTATCCATATCTAGAAATCAAAGACGACCACACCAAGTTTATAATTTCCGTTTCTTTTGATTTACAATCATATACAGAAAACAAACTTCCTCTTTTGGTGTATAGCCTAGGCGATTTCTATCAGGCAGTTCCTTTAGTTTCATTACAAAATGAAAGTCTCAATACAGGAGATTTGGAACATTTTGTCAATAGGATTATGATTTCAAAAAACAAGAGTTATAAAGGAGAAAAATTAAAATATATTTAAGAAACGTATCAAAAGACAGAATGATGTTCGATAACATCAAGGTTCTTATAAAAGCAAGCAAATAATAATCATGAAAAAATATATAGAATCGATAAAATCATTTTTTGTACTAACAATCTGTTTTACAATAGTTTTATTCTGTGTTAAAAGTTTTGAACTTTTTTCATCAGGTTCTATTACTTTAAATTTTATTGCAGAAATGATTTATAGCAATCTCATCGCATCTTTGTTATTGAGTTTCTGCCTCTTTATTATTTTTAACATAATATCTATTTTCTCAAAAAAAGTCGCATTCTATTTCTGTTCCATTCTATTTTCCATAATCATAATTTCTGAAATCAGTTTGATATTTTATTTCAGAAGCACTGGACTTATGATGGGTAACGAATTGATTGAACGACCATTATGGGAAACTATCACTACGGTAAAAAGCGTATTGAACTTCTGGATGATTGCATCGGCGATACTGCTCATTGCAGCATTTACTTTCATTAATTATAAAATTGTCAAAAGACAAAGTTCAACAGCAAACAGCAAACAGTCAACAGCCAAGATAACATTATTGTTAATGTTGATTTCCATTCCGTTATTTTTTGTCATAAAACCGAATCAAAATGATAATTCAGTAAACAAAATTTGGTATTGTTTCTATTCTTGTTTTATGGACAAAGAAACACAAAATACTGATATTGTTTTATCTAAGTTAACTTTTGACGAAGCGAAAATTGAAAAATACAAATCCATATTTCCAGAAAGAGAAATTTCGGACGAACAATATCCGTTGGAAAGAACTGACAACATTAATAATGTGTTAGGACAATATTTCAAAAAATCTAAAGATAAACCTAATATTATTATCATCGTTGTTGAATCTTTAGGTGCAGACTTGTTTGGCGTTAACAAATACGGTTATACTTTCACTCCGTTTTTAGATTCATTATCAAGACATTCATTATTGTGGACCAATTGTTTATCGACGACGCCACGCAGTTTCGGAGCAGTTCCTGCCATCACTGGCTCCGTTCCTCACGGATTAAAAGGATTTCAATTCGGCGATATTCCAGAATACAATTCTTTATTCAGCGTATTGAAAGACAATGATTATCATACAAGTGCATTCTATGCTGGCGAATATTCCTTCGACAAAGTCTACGATTATCTTATATCTCAGAAAGTCGATTTTTTAGCACCGCTTCTTGAAGACCAACAGAAAAAAGAAAACAAACACCTCGACTTCACATATTGGGGATATCAAGACAAACCAATGTTTGACAAGAGCATGGACATTATCGAGCAACGAGATAAAAACAAATCATATTTTGACATGTTCATGACCGTCTCGCAACACGATAACAGACTGAGACTCAACGACAAAGAAAGAGCAGAAGTTTATTATAAAAAAGCTGCTGACATTATTGCGACATTGCCAGAAAACGAGCAAGACAAAATGAATGAGATTATCGGACATCTTGCAGCTACAATTTATGGTGACGAAGCAATACAACATTTTGTTAAAAGATATTCAGAATATTACAGCGATGGCAATTATATCTTCATCATCACGGGCGACCATAGTCTTAACATCAACTCCGACAATCCTTTAGACGCATTCCATGTGCCTTTGATTATCTGGTCACCAATGTTGGAAAAGACTGCACATTTTAAATCTGTCGTCTCACATAACGACATCGTCCCTACTTTAAATGCTTTACTCAGAGACAATTACAATCTAAAAACACCTAAAGAAATTCATTGGGTTGGTGAAGAACTCGACACAATAAAAGATTTCCATTGCGACTTAAAAACCTGTTTTTTAAGATATACAAGAACCATTTTCGACGGCATTTATGAAAATTATTATTACGATTTCTATAAGTCGAAAAAAGCTTATTTAATTGATGAAAATCTTGAAGTTACAGAATTCTTCGACAAAGAAATAATTGATGAAATTGATGGAAATTTCAAGGCCATGATATACGCCGACAATTATTCTTACACCAATAATAAGGTAAGCAAAAAACCTTTATATCCTCAAAGCAAATTCAAGTCCATAAACGAGTATATCATTGATTCTGTTTATTGTACATCATTATCAGATAAGCCTAGTGTTAAAAAGCCAAAAGCCGTGAATATTATTTCTGAAGATGTAAATTCAATTTATGACGAAATAAAAATCATCATGACTGCCGATGTGATATACACTGCCAACGTCTGGCAAGACGAGTTTATCAATTTTGGAATTGACTTAACTCACGACAACAAACAAAAAATCAAGTCTTTTGACAATATTTCTAAAAGCTTCGCCGACAGAGAATATCATCCAAACGAAGTGACGAAATTTGAATTCACAAAAGTATTCAATGTTAAAGATTTCAAAAATATTAATTTTGAAATTTATCTAAAGCCAACAGAAAAAGACTATTTATGGCAACCAGAACACAGTGTTACGTTAAAAAACATTAACATTAAGATTTTAGGAAACTCTTAAAATTCTTAAAAAATATCTGGCGTCGGATAATCGACGAGAACGACTTTAACGCTTGGATTTTCACACAATTTCTTTGTATACTCTACATTTTCAGGAGTATATTCTTTTGGTGTATGCCAGAAATGAATATTTTGTTCTGGGAAAGTGTCGCATAAAAGAGGAAACATCGTGTACTCGCAGCTTATTGCACTTGGCTGAAGATCATTTATTTGCGATCTAATCATATTCATCACACTGATTGTATCTTTCAGACTTGGATTTTTCCAATAATGCAAATTCTCAACCCAAAGCATAACGTGATAATCTTTGCTCTTTGCAACTTTAAGTGCTTTTATATCACGGCTTTCAATAAAAAATTTATCTTTAATATTATATTTATCAACAAGATTATCGAATACAGACAAGGCATTTTCTGCATTATTAGCATTAAGATTTTTAAAATCAACCCAATATGCCATTTTATCAGGTTCTTTCAACATTGCGAGCCACTCATCTAAAGGCAAATTTTTCGAAGTGTCAGCCACAACTCGTCCTACATAAATATCATTTTTTTCAGGAGAATAAATCACATCGACTTCCAATCCATCGAAGAGACCTTCCAATTCTTGAGCCTCCCATTTTGAATAAACTCCGTGTTTCCAAACCTTTGATTCTGGATATTTAAAATTCTTTCTCGATTCTGTAAAAGAATCATCATCAGAACACGAAAACAATAGCGATACTATCAAAGAAATAAACAATATTTTTTTCATTTTCATTAAATTTCAATCATTAAAAGTGTCATTTTTCTTATCTTCAAACTATTCAGAATCAGTTATTTAAACAATGATTCATTTCTATTTTCAGGCAATTTATAACCTTTCAAATCGCTAAAACACGACTCAGGCTGTTGATACACAAGATACATTGCATCATTACGCATCACCTCTTCTACTGTAACATTCTGATTCTTAGCCTTTTCAGAAAGCGAATTATACCAATTTTGGTCATTTCTCATATTATTAATCAGCTGTTCAACTTTAGCATTTCGTTCCTCATCACTATAACATAAGTAAACCAATGCCTTAGGAAGGAATTTACTTCCAAGGTCATAAAGCTGTGTAGTACAATAATTTAGCATAATATAATCAGCAGACATAAGTTCTTCTTCAAAATTAATTTCATTTGTAGAATGATTATGTTCATCGAAATAAATTGTGCTGTTGTAATACCAATACGGATGTCTATTAAAAATAGTATCTAAAGGAATATTATAAGAAATTGTCCAGAAATAGGAGTCGCCTATTGTGAGAAGATTAGGTTTAACTGCCGCAGAATCAGGAATTACCGTTACATCTGCGTAATAATTCTTATTAGGTTTTATTGGAAGAGCAAGGTTAAGAAGTTGTTCAAGGTCATTGTCAGGATGTCTGTTTTTGTCGATATATTTTTCACTTATCTGAACATTTAAAAGATTTTTTTTGCCCAAAACTTCCATATAATCTATGACAGAATCGAAGGCATAAGTCGCAGCGATATTAGTCCAGTGCGTGCCAGTCTTTGGAAATAAAGGATAATCCACTTTATCTTTAACATCTTGAAAATAAGTCACATGGTCAATATAATTAATACCAAGTTCATCGAATTTAGGTTTGTAATAATCATAAGCATGAACGCCATCGGGCTTGTCGTTGTAGACATTTTCAGGAAGATATTCAGGATAGATGTCATTTTTTCCGGGAGGTATATTCACAAAAATATGAATATCATGTTCTTTCAACAATTCCTGCACTTTCCACATACGAAGAGCATCTGTCTCAAAAAGGTTCAACATAAAAGCAGTGTCTTCAGTCACATTATACATAAGACTTTGATAATGGTCTCTAACGCATAGATTCTCATAGAGATAACCATCTTTACCTTCCATCACTATTTCGGCATTAGTCTTATGATAGAAAGACCAAAGATATTGATTATAAAATCGTAAGGCCCATTCACGAAAACCGAAATTTTCTTGTGAATATTTATTAAGATTATTTTGAAAAGAATTATCCTTATAACTCTCAAAAGTCAATTTTGGAAATTCAGTCTTATATGTTGCTCCGTCAAGAGGTCTGAAATTTATTGGATGCCAGATACTTTGGACAAATATAATTCCAAAAAGCACTATCGTTATGATAAATAATATTTTGTTAAAATTTATTTTCATTGCTTAAAATCTAAAATAGATAAACGGACTAAAGCCAGCGGTATTCAATGCGCCGAGGCAGAACAATAACATTAAAACTGCCAAAATCCAGACTATAATATTTTGAGTTTTATTATAATTTGTATAAAACACAAAGTCGTGAATTTTCTTTCCAAAAGGTAATAAACATATGAAAGACAATATGATAGCAATTATCAAGGTAAAGAAGAATTGTTTGTCATAAACATTTTCCATCATATTGAAATCGAAGGCAAACATTCTGGAAATGAATGTCGTCGCATCATGAAAATTTTCTATTCTAAAGAAGACCCAGCCAACGACAACGATTACGAATGTTAATATCACACTTGGTATTTTTCCTATTTTTTCATAAAATTTCTTAAGACCCATTCTTTCGAATACGAGCCAAATTCCGTGATATGCGCCCCAAATCAAGAAATTCCAATTTGCGCCGTGCCAGAATCCAGATAGTAAAAATACTATCCAAAGATTGAAATACATTCTCGATTTAGAACATCTGTTACCGCCCAAAGGGATATAAAGATAATTACGCATGAATGCGCCGAGCGTGATATGCCATCTGCGCCAGAACTCAGTGATACTCGATGAATTATAAGGATTATCGAAGTTTTCTGGGAAATGAAATCCCATCATTTTTCCGAGTCCTATTGCCATATCGGAATAGCCAGAAAAGTCGAAATAAAGTTGCATCGTATAACCTATGATAGTAATCCAGGCTGTTGCAGAATCCATCATTGCGATATCGCCTGCAAGCATTTTATCGACTTGAATTCCAATAACATCAGATATAAGAATCTTTTTTGACAGACCTATTATGAAACGATAAAAACCTTGAAGAGCCTCGTTCCAATCATAATTTCTATGACGAATTTCCTGTTCTATGTCGCAATATCTTACAATCGGGCCAGCTATAAGCTGAGGGAACATCATGATATACAAGACGTAATCGTGAAGTCTTTCCATCGGCTGATTATTTCCTCTATAAGTGTCGATAACGTAAGTGATTGATTGGAAAGTAAAAAATGAGATTCCTATCGGAAGCAACACCTTTGCAAATGTAATTGTATGAGAGCCAAAAGCTTCCAACAAATAATTTATATTTTCTACAAAGAAATTAGCGTATTTATAATAAATCAGCAAACCTAAACTGATTATGATAGCGGCGGCACAATACAGTTTTTTTGTTAATTTATTTTCTGATTTATGCATCAATTTCACAAGATAGAAATTCGCCACGCAAGACCCGACGAGCAAAAGTATAAAGTCGGGAGCGCCATAAGCATAAAACACCAAAGAAAACAACAGCAACACCACATTTCTCCATTTCTTTGGACTTATGAAATAAAACATCAAAAATACTGGCAAAAAATATATCAAAAATATATTGCTACTGAAAACCATTTTCGAGAAATTGTTGGAACATTTATATTTGCAAATTTAATATTTTTACAAATAAAATAATACCTTTGTAAAAAAATCACATTGTCAATTATTAAGTAAATTTTTATGAATACTAAAGCAAAATTTATCATCATGGGAAGCATGATTACCTTATTAAGTTGCGGTCAGAATGCGACGAAACTTTCTGTTAAAGAATATCCAGAAACAAGAAAAGACGTCACTGTCGTTGACGAATATTTTGGAACAAAAGTAGCCGATCCTTATCGTTGGCTCGAAAACGACACCACTGCAGAGACAGCGCAATGGGTTGATGCTCAACGTGCTGTAACAGAAAATTATCTCTCACAAATTCCTTTCCGTGAAACATTGAAACAACGCATGACCGAGCTTGTCAATTACGAACGTTTCAGTCTTCCTTCAAAACGTTTCGATCGTTATATCTTCTCAAAGAACGACGGACTTCAAAATCAGAATGTTATTTATATTCAAAATTCATTAGAAGAAGAACCTTCTGTTCTCCTCGACCCTAACACTTTGTCAGACGACGGCACTGTTGCTTTAAGCGGAACATTCCAATCTAACGATGGCAAGTATCTGGCTTACAGCATTCAACGCAGCGGATCCGACTGGGTTGAGATTTACGTCATGGATATTGCAACACGCGAGTTGCTTCCAGACCACATTCAATGGGCTAAATTCACAGGAGCTTCTTGGTACAAAGACGGTTTCTTCTATGGCGCATACGACCGTCCTGAAGAAGGCAAAGAATTCAGCAACGTAAACGAAAACCATAAAATCTATTA
Source organism: Bacteroidales bacterium (assembly GCA_017381865.1). GTDB lineage: Bacteria > Bacteroidota > Bacteroidia > Bacteroidales > F082 > Limimorpha. Next base: position 30,175 of record JAFOBJ010000059.1, on the reverse strand, counting down.
TCATAAACTCGGCACACCACAGGAAGAAGATATTTTGTTCTACGAAAATCCAGAACAGCCACGCTATTTCCACACCGTGTCGCTCACTGAAGATGAGAAATATATGTTTATGTTTGAAAGCGGTCAAGGCGCAGGACACACTTTGTGGATTAGAGATATGCAAAATCCAGAAAGCAAATTCGAGCAGATTGGTTTCGACATGAATTACAATTACAGTCCAATCGACGTTATTGACGGAACATTATATATTTCAACAAATTACAACGCACCTAAAGGCAAGATTTGTAAAGTTGATGTAAATAATCCAAAGATGGAAAACTGGGTTGAACTTATTCCAGAAAGTGAAAATGTCATTTCAGGAATTAACCTCGCCGACGGTAAAATGATTGTCACTTACGACCAAGACGCATCACACCACGCTTATGTTTACACTATGGACGGCAAGATGTTACACGAAATTGCGTTGCCAACATTCGGTTCCATCGGCATCAGCAGCGACTATAAAGACAAAGAAGTTTTCTACGCATTCACATCATTCGCTTTCCCAACAACGATTTACAGATATAACATCGACGATAACACTTCTGAAGTATTCCGCGCTCCTGCCATCGACTTCAAATCTGAAGATTACGTCACAGAACAAGTCTTCGTCACTTCAAAAGACGGCACCAAAGTCCCTATGTTCTTGACATATAAAAAAGGTATGAAGAAAGACGGCAACAACCCAGCATTGCTTTACGGTTACGGCGGTTTCAACATCACTTTAAATCCAAGTTTCTCAACATCAAGACTTCCATTCCTTGAAAACGGCGGCATCTATGCTTTGATGAACCTTCGTGGTGGCAACGAATACGGAGAAGAATGGCATATAGCAGGAACTAAGTTACAGAAACAGAATGTCTTTGACGACTGCATAGCATGTGCTGAATATCTCATCGAAAACGGTTACAGCAATCCAAGCAAGATGGCTGTCAACGGCGGTTCTAATGGCGGTTTATTAGTCGGAGCTGTTGTAAATCAACGCCCTGACTTATTTGCAGCTGCTGTTCCACAAGTCGGTGTTATGGATATGTTACGCTATCATTTATTCACAATCGGCTGGAACTGGGCTAGCGACTACGGCACTAGCGACGAAAGCCAGGAAATGTTTGAGGCGCTTTATGCATATTCGCCATTACACACAATTCAAAATGGCGCTGATGTAAAATATCCAGCTATCATGGTAACAACAGCCGATCACGACGACCGCGTTGTTCCAGCTCACTCATTCAAATACGCAGCAGCATTGCAAGATGCACAGACTGGCGACAATGTTAAAATCATCAGAATCGACAGCAAAGCAGGTCACGGCGCTGGCAAACCAATATCGAAAGTTATTGAAGAACAAGCTGATATTTACGCTTTTATAATGTACAATTTACAATGTACAATTAACAATTGATTATCTGTAAATGATAAACATAACAAATAAATCTGGACTTATACTCGAAGGTGGAGGCATGAGAGGTGTCTTCACCTCCGGCGTATTGGACTGCTTCATGGACAATGGCATCCGTTTCCCTTATACCATCGGCGTCAGCGCTGGAGCTTGCAACGGACTATCTTACATCTCAAACCAAAGAGGCAGAGCTAAATTCAGCAATATCGACTTGCTCGAAAAATATAATTACATCGGAATAAAACATCTCCTTAAAAAAGGAAATATTATGGACTTCGACTTGCTGTTTCACACTTTTCCAAACGAGATAATCCCTTACGATTATGAAAAATTAGCAAGTTGTGAAGAACATTACGAGATGGTTACAACCAGTTGCAAGACTGGAAAAGCATGTTATTACGAAGAAAAGAAAGATGCAAAAAGAGTCATCGACATTGTGAAGGCGTCAAGCAGTCTGCCTTTCGTTTGTCCGATAACTTATGTTGATGGCGAGCCTATGTTAGATGGCGGCATCGCAGACTCAATTCCGTTAATGAGAGCAAGAGAATTAGGTTACGACAATAACGTCGTGGTTCTCACACGCAACAAAGGCTATCGTAAGAAAGAAAAAGACATGAAATTTGTGTCTTTATTTTACAAAGAATATCCAGCGATGCAAGAGGCAATCAGAAATCGCAATAGGATTTACAACGAACAGATTTCCATGATAGAAGCCATGGAAGAACGAGGCGAAATCGTAGTCATTCGTCCTGAAAAACCAGTCGAAGTCGACAGAATGGAACGCGACAGCAAAAAACTGATTGCACTCTACGAAGAAGGATATGAATTAGGACTTAAGGAACTAAGGAATTGAGGAACTAAGGAATTGAGGAATTCTTCATACCCTTATACCCTTATACCTTCATACCCTCATACCCTAAATCAAACCGTCACCAACAACATCGCCTCAATGTCTTTTTCAAGACGACTTGGTTTTACTGTCGGGGCGTAACGTTTAATTTTCTTTCCGTCAGCCGAGATAAGGAATTTAGTGAAATTCCATTTGATGTCATCGCCCAAGATATTTTTCGTTTTCTCCTTCAAGAAAGTATAAATCGGTGAAGCATTCTCACCGTTCACGTCTATCTTTTTCATCATCTGGAAAGTCACGCCGTAATTGACTTGACAGAAATTACTGATTTCCTCGTCGCTCCACGGGTCTTGTTGCGCAAACTGATTGCAAGGAAATCCCAAAATGACAAGACCGGCATTTTTATATTTCTGATTCAATTCTTCGAGACCTGCAAATTGAGGAGTGAAACCGCACTTACTTGCAGTATTAACAATTAACAATACCTTACCTCTGAACTGATTGAAATCCAATTCTTTTCCATTTGAAGTCAAGGCTTTAAAGTCATAAATCGTGGCCATAATATATCAAGTTGTTTATATATATAAAAAACAACTATCGAAAATGTTCATGTTTTAGACTAAAAAATGGACTTTCTTCTCACAAGTCGCACAATTCTATGGAGCTAATTTATGATAATTCTTTGCGTTACTTTGCGTCTTTGCGAGAGATAGTAAACTCAAAAACTCCAAGTTTCTTCCAAATCTATATCCCAATTAGCCTTAACATCGAAGACATCTTTATGATAATGAACCGCTTCCGGAAGTTGTTTCTTACCATAATCACCTGGCGACCAACGGCCATTAGCATCATTATCCAAAATAGCTCTCAACTTATATTTTTTAGGAGACAAATGCTTAAACTCTACTTTTGTTGTTGATGTAATTATTTGTTTTTCAAGAAATTTATCTTTTTCATCTAAAAGTTCAATTATGATTTGTGGAACATTTTCTGGGACTTCAACTTTGACAAAAATATTTCCAAAATCTGACGAGGCTGGAACTTTAAATGAAAATTCCGTAGTGTCGTTTGTCACACCTTTAAAACTATAAAACACCGAATCTGGGATTATGATTTTATACGATTTTGACGGTTCAAATGTTTTGTCAAGTTTATATTTCAAGCCAAAAGAATCTACCATTTCAAAATGTAAATCATTGATTATAGTATCTTTATCAATAAAATACCAAGTTGTATCACGCATTACTACATTTGTGACAGGTTCTTTGAAAGTCAATATCAAATCGTGTTCTGGCTTCAATTTACCACCACTAATATTAGTTGTGATATTCAATGATTTAGAAATGTTCTCTGTCTTACCTTTTCTTCCTGTCACTTTACGAGGTTTAAGGCTTAACAAACTTGTATCATTAATTAATGTATCATAATTAATTGCAAGCAAAAGACTATCTTTATTAGGAGTAAAATACCAGTTTATAGTATCATAATTCATTGAATATGTAGGGAATATACTAAAAGTATCTGGTAATATTTCCTGAACTTCTATCTTAACATTTTGAGCTGGACGATTAAACACAAAACGAAGCAATCCTTCTTCAGGGACTTCTTTTTTAAGCAATTTTTGAATTGTATCTTCTTGCAAGAATGTATATAATGTAAGAGGTTCTATTTTCTTAACTTCATGTTTTACAGAATCTTTAGTCAAAGAATCATTATGAATTACGAATTGTGCATCATGAATTGGATTAACGAGAGAATCCAAAAAAGCTACACTTTCGTTTGGCAAGTCGAACTTCATATTTGAATTCTCGTCCTTCAAAGCAAAAATGAGATAGTCGTTTTCTTTCAATCCAGAGAATTTAAATTTTCCATCTTTATCGCTTTTTGTTGCGTAATACGGTTTTGTCAGATAAGGAAGAGAATCAATGTTAACTGAGTCATTTTCATTATAATAAAGCATTACATAGAAATCAGAAGAAGGCTTATGGTCGACGGCCTGAAGCAATTTGCCTTCTAAAGTCAAAGTGTCGATATTTTCGCCTGTTGAAAAGACGAAAGAATAATCTTTGAAGATATTTCCTTCATGAAGATCTTTTATCGCTTCTCCAAAATTAATCGAGTAAGTAACATCAGGTTTTAACGATTCTTTAAACTTAAATATCAACGACTTACCATTCAGTTTATATTCAGGTTTATTTTCCAAAGGTGGAGAGATAAATATATTACTGTTAGGATTATTCAAAACGACATATTCATCAAATGTGATATGAATCTCTTTATCTTGAAAGTTAGTCGATTGATTTTCAGGGAGTGATTGTAAAACAACAGGAGGAATTGTATCTTTAGGGCCACCCGATGGCGTAACGACATTAGCGCAACGCAAGAAACTCAGCATCAAGATGAATGCGAGAAAATTGAATATATATTGAGAGATTTTTTTCATAATTGCAAAGATAAAAAAAGGCAAAAGGCAAAAGGCAAAAGGCAAAAGATTTTTTGCTAATTCATAATTGACAAGACGCTTCAATGTGTGTTAATTTTTATGGAAACATTGAAACGTCTCTACTTCATTCCTAACTTTTCAAAAGTATATCCTTTATCTGTATAATATTCAAGGACTTTAGTCAAAGCTGGAATCATATTATCGACTGCTTTTTCGCTATCATGGAAGACGATTATGCTTCCGTCGCTAGCATTTTTTATCACATTATTAAAACAATCTTCTGGAGTTAATGATTTGTCCCAATCATAAGAAATGACAGTCCAAGCGATGAATTTGAGTTGCTGAGATTCTAAGTTGCCAAGTTGCTGAGTTGCTGAGATTCTGAGATTTTTTTTTAGTGATTTAATTTGCGAAAATTTAATTCTTCCGTGTGGTGGGCGGAAAAGAGGCGACTGTATCAAAGCATCAGCTTCGATGACAGAATTGACATAATCTTTGGTTTTTGTGCGCCATCCTTTCTCGTGATTAAAAGTGTGGTTTCCAACGGTATGACCTTCTTTTTTAATCATTTCGAAAGTATCTTTATATTTTTTAATATTATTACCGACGCAGAAGAAAGTCGCTTTAGCGTTAAAATTCTTTAAGATTTCTAATACTTGGGGAGTTATTGTCGGATGCGGGCCATCGTCGAATGTGAGATAGATTTTCTTTTCGCCTTTAGGCATTTCCCAAATCAGCGAAGGATAGAAAAGTCTTAATATTTTTGGAGGTACAACTAGCCGCATAATTTAAAAGCTGCCCCAAAAAGCAGCTTCTTTTTTTAATTTTTTGTACCCCCACCGGGAATCGAACCCAGATTTAAAGTTTAGGAAACTTTCGTTCTATCCGTTGAACTATAGGGGCTTTCATAATTCATAATTCATAATGCATAATGCATAATTGAAATGAATAAATTCCTTGTGACTTTAGACTTTTACCTTTAGTCAATTCTGTGTGCAAAAATAGTGATTTTTTGTCAATAATTAATTTTTCATTTTACATTTATTATTTTGCCAAAATAATTACCTTTGTGGGATTTTTATAATTTACAATAAAGAATTTTCACAAGATGAAGGTTTTTAATTTTATCGTTGATATTCAACGTTTTGTAGAAGAAAAACATAATTTAGGACTTAAAGTTGGTTTTGTTCCTACAATGGGAGCGCTTCACGAAGGTCATCTTTCATTGATAGATCGCGCTAAAAACGACAACGATATTGTTGTCAGCAGCGTTTTCGTAAACCCAATTCAGTTCAACAATCCTACTGACTTAGAGAAATATCCTCGCACTCCAGAACTCGACATCGAGAAACTTCAAAACGCAGGTTGCGACGCTGTCTTCATGCCTTCAGTCGAGGAAATGTATCCTGAAAAAGTGGAAGAGCACTACGACTTCGGCGATCTCGAACGCGTCATGGAAGGCGCTTGCCGTCCTGGTCACTTCAACGGCGTGGCTATCGTGGTTCGCAAATTGTTCGAAATAGTGAATCCTGACAGAGCTTACTTCGGAGAGAAAGATTTCCAACAACTCGCAATCATCAAAAAAATGGTTAACAATCTGAATGTGAACCTCGAGATTGTTCCATGTCCTATCATCAGAGAAAACGACGGTCTCGCAATGAGTTCTCGCAACGTACGTCTCAACGAAGCAGAACGCGCAATAGCTCCAAAAATATTTGCGACTTTGAATGATGCCGTTTCAAAAAAAGATTCAATGTCACCTGCTGAAATGAGAGAATACGCTCTCGCTAAATACGCAGAAATCAAAGAGTTTGACGTTGAATACGTTGAAATCACAGACGAAATAAATTTACAATCTATAAATAATTGGAACGAATGTGAACACGCTCGTATCTTCGTAGCTCTTCAACTCGGTCCAGTCCGCTTAATTGATAACGTTAGAATTTTTTAACATGAATATCGAAGTTCTTAAATCCAAAATCCATCGCGCTACAGTAACACAAGCCGACCTTAATTACATTGGCAGCATCACTATCGATGAAGATTTGTTAGATGCAGCTAATATCATTGAAAACGAACGCGTTGACATTTATAACATCACCAATGGCGAACGTCTTTGCACTTACGCCATCAAAGGCGAACGTGGTTCAGGCGTCATCGGAATCAACGGCGCAGCAGCTCATAAAGTAAACGTCGGCGACCTCGTCATCATCGTTTCTTACTGCTCAATGGATTTCGAAGAAGCAAAAAAACACAAGCCTTCTATCGTGTTCCCTAACGAAAATAATAAAATATAATTTATAAGTAGAGACGTCACCCTGTGGCGTCTATTGTAGAGACGTCACCCCTATGGCGTCTAAATAAAGACATCGTAACAATTTAGAATTCATAAATAATAAATGAACAAGAAGATTTCCAATGCATTAACATATATCATTTTCCTATTATTGGGAGTTCTTCTTTTATGGCTTTGCTTTAGAAAAATAAATTTCACTGAAGTCTTGGATTATGTCAAGACTGCAAAATATTCCTGGATGTTGCTAAGTCTGGCATGTCTAGGAATATCTTTATTTTTCAGAGCCTTACGCTGGAATATACTCATAGAATCTCTCGGTTATAAAACCAGAGTATCAACGACTTACGAGTCAGTTTTAATAGCATATTTTGCCAATACAGTCTTCCCACGACTCGGCGAAGTGACACGTTGCGGAACATTAACAAAAAAAGAAAACATACCTTTCGACAAGTCATTCGGCACTGTCATCTCTGAACGCGTCCTCGACTTGGCAATTCTTTTCGCAATGGCGATATTAGTCGTTGTGTGTCAATGGAATCTGCTCGGAAGTCTCATCACATCATGGCTCAATCCATTGATTGAAACGTTAAAAAACAATGTCGTTTTAGGCGTAATTTCAATCTCTGCATTAGCTGCCATTTTTGCAGTTATCGTATTCATTTTCAGAAAGAAAAAAGCGATAATAAAAGAAAACAAAATCTACAAAAAAATAGCCTCGATATGTAATGGCTTCCTCGATGGTATCAAGACTATCTTCACCATGAAGAAAAAAGGTCTATTTTTACTTTATACCTTATTAATTTGGGGATTTTACGTCGTAATGACTTGGTTACCATTCTATATGCTTCCTGAGACATCGCATCTCGGACTGACAGAAGCCATCACTTTATTAGGATTGGCGACACTCGGCGTCGTAGCTCCAGTTCCTGGCGGAATGGGCGTTTATCACTTCATCGGAATACTTTTATTAAACGGATTTTACGGAATATCAGAAGCCGCAGCAGTTTCGTTCGTCACTATAAATCATACAAGTCAGATGATATTCTATCTCGTGACAGGAGTTATTTCTTACGTCATTATGTTCTTTATTGATAGACGGAAACCGATTAATGGCTAAAGACTAAAGACTAAAGGCTAAAGGAGGATTAACATGAAGCATTTAGAAAAGATTTACGATAAGATTTTAGATGACAAATCTCTTGAAGAGAAGTTGAATTTGTGGCGTGAGGAAGGAAAAACTATAGTCTTTTCAAATGGTTGTTTCGACATTTTGCATCGCGGTCATGTGGAATATCTTTCAAAAGCCGCCGACCTTGGCGATGTGTTGATAATCGGTTTAAACACTGACGCTTCGGTAAAAAGAATCAAAGGTCCATCGCGACCAGTCAATGATGAAAAAGCACGCGCTGTGGTGCTGGCAGCATTGGAATTCGTAGATGCAATAATGTTCTTCGACGAAGACACTCCTTATAATTTAATCAAACGCGTTCAGCCTGACGTACTTGTAAAAGGTAAAGATTACAAAGCAGAAGACATCGTCGGCTACGACATCGTTATCAATAAAAGTGGAAAAGTAGAGACGATAGAATTAGTTGAGGGATTTTCTACGACGAATACAATTAATAAAATGAAATGGTAATGTTGACAAAAATAGTTGGTAATTGAGAGACAAAAAGACCTCATTTTTAAAGATTACAACAGTATTAGTCCCGTTAGGGACGATAGTTTCCAGGCAGGTATGAAGAGCGTAGCTCGGAATGCCTGCATAAAGATCGGATTTGATAAGAGTGCCGAAGGTACGACAGAAAAATCAAACTCAATTCTGTCGCACCTTCGGCGCTTTGATTAATTTTTAAACCTGTTTGCAGGGATTTCGCGCTTTGCGCTTCATCACCTGCCTATGAACTGCCGCTCCTAAGGAGCTGATTTGAGTATTCCTTTATCTCCTTATTTTTTGACATAAAAAATAACTTTGACGAAAACATTTTCATCAAAGTTATTATATTGTTTTATATATTAGTTAGTTACAGAGGTTTTACCAAGCATTTTGGGCAATTGCCCCCAAAATTAAGGTGACTTCTAATTAGAAATCACCTTTTATTATTATACTGATATTCCTTGTATGTTTCCCGAGCCTTTGACGTACAGCCCTTTTACTGAAACGCCCCTTAGCATGGCGGAGTCGCCAATTTGGCAATCTTCCAGGTCTGAGTCCATAATTTTGGCCCAGCCCGATATTATAGACTCTCCGTGTACGTCCGTTTGGCCTCCTATCTCCGGCCGTCCGAACGCTTTAGAGTGCTCGCGCACTTTCGCGAAGCCCTTTATCTGAGCTACGCCTCCTATTGTCGCGTTATCCAGGACCTGGGCGTTTCCGAATATCGTCGCTTCGCAAGCTATTGCCGCCTTCCCGCGTACTATCGCGTCCCCGTACACTACCGCAGAGTCGCACACCGTCGCGTTATCCAGGACTCTCGCGTTATCCAGGACTCTCGCATTCCCATATACCGCAGCTTCTCCGCCTACCCAGCAGTCGCCTTCGTGGGACAGATTGCTCTCGTTCTCAATGTAGCCGCCAAGCTCATTGCTCAACGTGCTTTTTATTCTGTAGACCTTAGTTTTAAAGAGTCCCACCTCTTTAAAGTCTTCTTTTATTATCTCGTATTTCATTGTGCTATTTCCTCCTTTTATTTTTAATCAATCTTCAAAACCAATCCTTTAAGATAAGCTCCTTCCGGATGATAAATGTTAACCGGATGATCTTCAGGCTGGTCGAGTTGGAATATTATCTGTGCCTTGCGTCCTGCTTCAATGGCAGCAGCCATCACGATGCTCTGGAACTGAGCCTTGTCGACAGCTTGCGAGCAGCTGAAAGTGAACAGAAGTCCGCCTTCTTTTATCTTCTTAATTGCTTCATTGTTAATGAATTTATAACCTTGCAAACCTCTATGCAACGACTTATGATTCTTGGCGAATGCCGGTGGGTCGAGGATGATAAGGTCGAACTCGCCTTTTTTCATATTTTGAAGGAAGAGCTTCGCATCTTCAGCGACGCTAGGATTTTCCTTGATATCGAATCCGTTAAGAGCGATATTCTTTTCACAAGCAGCGATAGCTTTCTTTGAACAATCGACAGAAACGACTTTATTCGCACCGCCTCTCAATGCCGTTACAGAAAAACCGCCTGTGTAACAGAATGTATTGAGAACATTCTTTCCTTTAGCGAGTTGTCGCACCAAATCACGATTAAATCTTTGGTCGAGGAAGAAACCTGTCTTCTGCCCTTCTTCCCAATCAACGAAGAACTTAGAATCGTTTTCAAGTACAAATTCATCAGAACTTTCACCTATCAGATAACCGTCTTCCACAGCATCTTTTCCCATGCGTTGCATCGCCTCGGAACTCTTGTTATAAACGGAAGTAATATTGAGACCTTCTATTGTCATCAACGCATCAGCGATAGTCTTCACGCTAAGAGCCATGCCTTCAGTCTGAGCCTGAACGACGGCAGTCTTTCCATAAACATCGATTATCAAACCTGGGAGATTATCACCTTCAGAATGAACAAGACGATAACAATTTGTATGTTCGTTATCTGTCAATCCCATCAACTTACGGAGTTCAAAAGCTTTAGCGAGACGTTCTTTCCAGAAATCTGAATCAATTTTTCTGTTATCAAAAGTCAATATTTTAACTGCGATATTGCCAGCTTCTGCGAAGCCAGTTCCAAGGATATTATTTTTATAATCAACTACAGTGACAATGTCGCCAGCTTGTAATCCGTCAGCTGCACTTTCTATTGCGCCAGAGAAAATCCATGGATGATAACGTTTTACGGCTTCGTCTTTGCCTTTGCGAAGTTTGATGATAGGATAATTATTCATAATCATAATTTTGTACAAAGATAATAAAAGTCTACAAGACTACATGACAACAAGACAACAAGTTTTTTAAAAATCAATTCCTAATTCCTAACTAATAAAGGTAATATCTCTTTCTCAAAAATAGATTTCTCTATAATTCTATAATGTGGGTGATATTCAGAATTATAAATATCGCTGTGATGAACTGCGTATTTGTCTTGTTCCAAAACTGAATGTATCATTTCCAAATCTTTCTCAAAATTTTCAAGATTCAAATTCATAGAAATGATAACTGCTTCTATCTCAGCCCATTCTTTTTTCCATTCAGAAATATCATTCAGATTAACTTTCTCGACACTTCTTAAAAAAGCATCAAAAAAATCTTGATATGAGATTTTATTTTCTTTAATAACCGAAAGGTTAACTCTATAATAATTAGACTCATATCCTGTCGGTTCATAATATTTATCATGAAATTCTGTCGAATGATTCAATTCATAACGAAGATAATTTCCAGCCTTAGAAGTGTCGCTGACCAAATGTCCCGGACCGAATCTGTCTTGAAAGAAACTTTTATACAAATCCTGCAAAGTCGATTTTGGAAAATCATTCAACTGACGTTCAACAGACTTTTTTATTTTGTCAACAGGCAACGGACAACAGACAACAGACTTTGTTGTAAAAATGATTAAGAAAATCAATGTCAAATACTTAAATGTATTTTTCATAATTACTTTAACTCTTTACCTTTTGTCTTTAGCCATTAGCCTTTAATCAATCCTCACCAATTCATATTCTCTCGAGCCGAGTCCTATTGCTGCTGCATGTTCGATGATATGAACGCCATGACGTGAGTTGATTCTCTCTATCAGAGCCTTAGCGTCGTCGCCATCTTGTGAAGGATAGTTAAAAACCAAATCAACGCAAGCCTGATCAAGAGCGACTGGGTCGGTAGAAGCCAATATTCCGATGTCTTTCATTTCAGGGTCAGCTGGATGGTTGTTGCAGTCGCAATCGACGGAGAGATTATTCATCACATTGATATATAATATCTTTCCATTGAAATAATCGTGAACTGACTGAGCCGATGCTGCCATTGCTTCAATGAAATAATCTTGAGGAACGTCTCTGTTTTCTTTCCAGATAAGATTTTTGTCGGCTGTCTTTCCAGCGGTATGGATATAAGCCTTGCCGTTAGCAGAAGCGATGCCGATAGACTGATTTTTCAAGACGCCGCCGAAACCGCCCATAGCGTGACCTTTGAAGTGAGCGAGGTTAATCATAAAGTCGTAGTTGTCGATATGGTCGCCGACGAGGTTATATTTAATATGAGTTGTGTCTTTGACAGGGATTTTCTTTTCGCCGAATTCGTCCATAAGGTCACAAGGAGCTATTGCCATAAAGCCATGGTCTTTAAAAGTCTGCCAATGAGCTTCGTTGGTATTACGTTTACCGGCGTATGCAGTGTTACATTCAACCAAAGTTCCGTTCACTTTTTGCACGAGGTCTTTGATAAGTTCAGGTTTCAAGAAATTTTTGCCGCCAGGTTCACCTGTTGAAATCTTGACTGCCACTCTGCCTTCAGCTTTAACGCCAAGAGCCTCATATACTTTTACCAAACCCTCTGGAGAGATGTCGCTTGTCATATAAACGACAGGCTTTTCATTTTTGTTATTTGTGCAATTAACTAACATAGTCATCATAAAAACTGCGATTGAAATTTGTTTTAATGTTTTCATAACTTTATACTTTGGACTACAAATTTAAAAATATTCATAATAAGAACTTCAGAATCTCAGAACTTCAGAAAATTTTTCTGCGAAAGCACGGCAGAGGAATTAAGAGCAGATTTCGGAATGCCTGCCTGGGAACTATTTCAGGAGTTGAAAGTTTCTAGCAAAGGCGCAAAGTATCGCAAAGTAATTCTCTGCGTTGCTCTGTGAGAAGAAAATTCACTTCGAAAAACTCAGCGACCACACCTCCATTCCCTTTAATCCCTTTAATCCCTCTTTCCCTCTAAAAAAACTTGTAGTCTTGTAATCTTGTTGACTTGTAGTCTTTTTTCTTATCTTTGCAAATAAATATTTTTTAAGATGAGAGCTTGTTTCATGGGTTTAGGATACATCGGTCTGCCGACAGCCATCATTGCGGCCAAGCACGGCGTCGATGTTATTGGTGTAGATATTAATAAAAATGTGGTTGAGACTACTAACAAAGGTGTGCTTCATATCATCGAACCTGGTATGGAACAGCTTCTTCAAGATGTCATTGCCAGCGGTAATTTCAAGGCTTATACCGAGCCTCAAGAATGTGACGCTTATTTCATCGTCGTTCCTACTCCATTTAAAGGCGACCACGAGCCTGACATCTCTTATGTGGAAGCAGCGACTCGCATGATAATTCCACTCCTCAAACCTAATGATTTATTCGTCATCGAATCGACATCTCCTGTTGGAACGACAGAGAAAATGATGTCGCTGATTTATGAAACACGACCAGAACTTAAAGACAAGATTTTCATCGCTTACTGTCCAGAACGCGTGCTTCCTGGCAACGTGATATTCGAACTCGAAAACAACGACCGCGTAATCGGCGGCGTCAACGATGCTTCAACAGAAAAGGCAAAAGAATTTTACAAAATATTTGTCAAAGGTCAACTTCATTCAACAAACAGCCGCACTGCCGAGATGTGCAAACTCACAGAAAATTCTTCTCGAGACGTACAAATCGCTTTCGCTAACGAATTGTCTATCATATGCGACAAGGCTGGCATCAACGTTTGGGAATTGATAGATTTGGCCAATAAACATCCAAGAGTAAACATACTTCGTCCAGGTTGTGGCGTTGGAGGCCATTGTATTGCTGTCGACCCTTATTTCATCACAGCTGATTATCCAAAAGAATCTAAAATCATTGCAACTGCAAGAGAAATAAACAATTACAAAGCTCTTTGGTGCGCTGAAAAAGTTAAAACCAGCATGCTTGAGTTTGAACTTAAAAACCATCGCAAACCAAAAGTAGCAATGATGGGACTCGCTTTCAAACCTAATATCGACGATTTGAGAGAGTCTCCTGCCAAGTCGATAACAACCAATGTATTACAAGCCTGCAACAATCCCGACATTATGATTGTTGAACCTAATGTAAAAGAAAATAATCTCTTCAAACTCACTGATTATAAAGTTGCTTACGACACTGCCGACATTGTGGTTTTCCTCGTCAACCATCGTGAATTTGCAGAATTAAACTACAGAAACGACATCATCGTCTTGGATTTCTGTGGCAATAATATGAACAAATAAATCTCGAAATATGAAAAAGGTAATGTTGGTTTTTGGAACACGTCCAGAAGCTATAAAAATGGCTCCACTCGTTAAGAAATTTCATGAAAACACTGATTTTCAGACCATAGTATGTGTTACCGCCAAACATCGCGAAATGCTCGACCAAGTCCTCGACATATTCGAAATAAAACCTGATTACGACCTTAACATTATGAAACAAGGTCAGGATTTGTACGATGTGACCTCACGCGTCATGCTCGGACTTCGTGATGTTCTCAACGAAGCAAATCCCGACGTAGTCCTCGTTCATGGCGACACGACCACTTCAATGGCAGCAGCCTTAGCGGCATTCTACAAACAAATACCTGTGGCACACATCGAAGCTGGATTGAGAACCAACGACATTTATAGTCCTTGGCCAGAAGAAATGAACCGCCGAATGACAGGAAGAATCGCGACTTTTCACCTCGCACCAACAGAATTAAGCCGCCAAAATCTTTTAAAAGAAAACGTTGATAATCAAAATATTATAATTACAGGCAATACTGTAATCGATGCTTTGTTCTGGGTTGTTAACAAAATTAAGAACAATAATAATTTAGCTGAAACTTTAAAAAACAACATCAAAGAAAATGGTTATGATGTTGAGCGTCAGAAGAAAATCGTTCTTATAACAGGACATCGCCGAGAAAACTTTGGTGAAGGTTTTAAAAATATTTGCAATGCAATACGCACATTATCAATAAAATATCCAAACGTCGATTTCGTGTATCCGATGCATCTCAATCCAAATGTCAGAAAACCTATCTCTGAAATATTCGGCATCGATGTTATAAACAAAAATCATGATGTAAATGTATCAACGAATACTTTCTTCATCGAACCTCTTGATTATCTTAACTTTATATTCCTAATGGAAAAAGCCGACATCATATTGACTGATAGCGGCGGCATTCAAGAAGAAGCTCCAAGTCTCGGAAAACCAGTTCTCGTAATGCGTAACAACACAGAACGTCCAGAAGCTCTCGACGCTGGAACTGTGAAACTCGTTGGCACTGACTACGATAAGATTGTTAATGAAGTATCCGAACTTTTAGATAACGAAATTTCTTATAAGAAAATGAGTCAAGCTGTCAATCCTTACGGCGATGGCTTAGCTTGCGAAAGAATCGTCAATTTTATGAAGAATATCTGATTCTTTAACAAAACCATATTTCTTATCAAATTGATTCTCTTCACCTTGACAAAGCATATTCAAAAATATCGCTATTGTATCTCCCAATTTGCCTTCTAAATGCGAACCTGAAGATGCATTGTAAAATTGTAAAATTGCTTTGCTTGGCATAATTTCATTTTTATTCTTAATGAAATTTAACAATTCTAAATTGCTTTCCGCCAATTTAACCAAATTATTTTTAACAAAATTGTAATCATCTAGGACAATATTGTCAGACATATTATAAAGAACTGTCGGGCAATACATTATCGAAGCATCAAGGTGAATGGCTGATTCATTTGAAATCATAAAGTCGATATTGGCGATGAAGTCAAATGAACTTTCTTCTTTAGGATTTGAAATAGTAATATTATTCTTTGTTAGCCACTCTGTATCAAGATGTTGATAACGTGGATGCGGACGAAGTATCAAATCGTTATAACCTTCATTTTTCAAGAAAACACAAAGATTTTTAACTTTTTCAAAATCATCTAACATATTGATTGCCACTCCTATTTTCTTAACTTCATCATTTCTTTTAACAATTTTATCGTAAAGAAAATCAAAACGAACTCCACCAGAGAGATAAACTTCGCCATTAGGCTTTCCTGCATAAAGATATTTATCCAACGACTCTTGTCCGTCAAGGAAAGAATAAGAGAAATCTAAACGAGGGAAACCTTTTTTAACAGAAGCATGTTGAACATAAACAGTCTTTATTCCTCGCTCCAAAGCATTGAAAATCAAACATCTGTTTATATCATTATGATCATTCGCCAAAACTAAAACCTTAACATTATATTTGTCCAACATTTCACCTGCGACTTTATAAAGTCCGTAAGTTGTCCAGAGTCGAGTAAAATATTTAATAATCAAAGATTTATCATCTTTATTAGATTTTTTGTAAAGTTTTATTAAGGAAAAAATGTAAGGAATGCTATGCCACCAAGCGCGCCTTTTATGCACATCGGTGACATGATTGTTGAGATATAAATATGTGTCTTTTTCTACCTTATCAATTATCGGTTCAAGCGAACGACGATTATTGAGCGAAACACCAAAGAAAACCAAGCCTTTATAATTGACAGGCAGTGACTTATATTTAAAATGAACTATGAAAGTATAATAAAATAACTGTCCGATAAAAATACAAATCTGCTTGAATAATGAAGGTTGCTTCTCCTTCACAATTCGTGATATTTCATTGATTTCTAAAACATTAAGATTGCTATATCTCATTAGAAATATTGTTTTTGGTCTTTTAATTTATTATAATGTTCGATATCTCTCATTTTAAAAACCTTGGCAGGATGGCCACCAGCAACTGATAATGCAGGAATATCTTTCACCACCACGCTACCAGCTTGAATTACAGCACCTTCACCTATCGTAACACCAGGAAGCACGATTACGTTATTTCCAAACCAAACATTATCTTCGATAGTTACATCTTTGACAATCACAGTATTATCGTAAGGAATTTTGGTTCCACAGTCGTAGTTATGATAATCTGTCATGATTTGGCAATTCGTTCCTGAATGAAAATTATCGCCAATTGTACAACATCCTTTTCCTGTGATTTTCATACCGTTAAAGTTAACATTATAACCAAGATAAGTGTTATTATTGACAGTAGAAAAACCATTTACCGACAATTTTCCTTTACAATTTTTAACTTTAGATTTTACTATATATCTAAATAAAAATTTAGGTTTGAATATTCCTATGATAAATTTCTTTAACATATTCCCAAAATCTTTTCTACAAATTCACGAAATACGCCTTCACCGCCATTTTTTGACATTACCATCTGTGCCGATTTCTTGATATATTCAGGAGCAGAATTTGGTGTTGCCGAGATGCCTGCATGTTTCAAAAGTTCCACATCACCTAAATCATCACCGATATAAGCAACATCTTCCAAGGTGATATTCAGTTCTTTACACAGATTTTCCGCTATTTCTAATTTATTTTTAACACCTTGAAAAAGATAATCGACTTTGAGTTTAGCAGCCCTTCTTGCAACAATTTCAGTATCTTCACCTGTTATTATTCCGACTGGAATTTCATTTTGATGAGCGAACAAAACGCCAGCACTATCATAAGTGTGAAATTTTTTCCACTCATTTCCTGTTTGGTCGTAATACATTCCGCCGTCAGTCCAAACGCCGTCAATATCTGTTAAAATTAATTTAGGTTTCTTCATTCATTCTAAATTTTGAGGATAAATAACTTCGTTTCTTGGTATTTCAACTTTTACTTTTTTACCAATAACAGATTGTTTTTCAGACCATTTAAAACCATCACCAGGACTTAAAAGATGAATATCATTTTCTGTTATAATATCGCCAATTTTAAGGTCACGATTTGTTGCGATGGAACGTTCCAGTTTAATTTTGCTATTTTTAACTTCTGGTTCGATAAACAATTCCTCTTTTCCCATCGACATTTCTGTTATTCTTATGTCGCGAATCATACGGTTCACGCCATCAGGACCTAAAGAACCTGCTTGGTCGGTGCCTTTCATTCTTCTGTCGATAGTGACGTGTTTTTCAACGATTTCCGCTCCCATTGCAATCGCTGCTATAGGTGCAGAAATTCCGATTGTATGATCAGAAAAACCGATTTTATATTGAGGATAATTATTTTTAAGATACTTTATCGTGTTGAGATTCAGATTGTTTGGGTTTGTTGGATATTGAGAAACGCAATGTAAAATTGAAATTTCATTGTGATATTTTGTTATCACTTCCAAAGCCTCATCGAGTTCTTTTTTTCCTGCCATTCCAGTTGACAAAATAATCGGTATTTTTGTTTCGGCAAGAGCTTCCAACAAAGGAATATTTGTCAAGTCGCGACTTGCAACTTTCAGATAATCAGGAGTAAAATATTTCATCATGCTCAAGCAAGACGGAGCGCATAACGTTTCGACAAAATCGAGACCTTTTTCTTTTGCATATTTATAAACCTCATAATGCTGTTCGTCTGAAAGTTCAAGATAAGCGCGATGCTCACCGTAAGTCCTTCCAAATGAATTAGGTGAATCGTAAACTCTCGACATTTGAGAATCAGACAACTCGTGCGCAAGGTCACGTTTTGTCATTTTCACGGCGTTCATAGGTTGCAAATCAATGCCGAAATATTCTTCCTTAACAGGTCGAGAAATAAGTTCGACGATAAGCTTCGCAATGTCAACAGAACCATTATGATTCTGCCCGATTTCACCGATTATATAAGTTCCGTTTCTCATAATTACTTCTGATTCTTTAATATTTCATCTTTCATTATCTTCATATATTGCTGATTTTCACCAAGAAAACTTACAACATCGAAAGCATTGAAATTACGTTTTTCTTTATAAATCTTATTAAAAATTTCTTTCTGAATTTCAAAATCCGTCTTTGTATCGATAGTTAATCTTATATCGTCATGACTTTCTATTTCTTCAGAAATGTTAAAAAATCTTACATCAAAAACATCTTTATTTGCATAGATAAAATTCGTCACATGTTCATGATAAAGACTTTCATCTGTCATAGATTTAACTTTATTTAAAGCACTGAGTTTCACAGCTTCAGCCCAGAAACCGTAATGTGTTTTAATCGTTGGAGTTCCTTCTGATGTAGAAAATGACATATAATCGCAGTCTGTTTTTTCAAAATTTTGCAAAAGAAAATTAAGAAAATCCATATCAAGGAAAGGATTATCAGCGCATACTCTAATAATTTTATCAGCGTTAAATTCATTTGCGGCATCGATAAATCGTTGAAGCACATCATTTTCCGAGCCTCTAAAATAATTGATTTCGTATTTTTTTGCGATATCGACCAAGACATCATTATTTGGGTTTGTCGACGTTGCAAGAATGATATTTTCTTTCTTAAAATTCAATGTTAACCTTTTAAGTATCAATGAGAAAATACCTTCATTTTCATAGAAAGGAAGTATCATTTTCTGAGGCAGACGCGTTGAACCAGTGCGTGCCTGTATGATTATTTTAATGTCATTCATTTCTTAAAATCCTCTCAATTAAATTAACATATTCTTTTGCCAACGCTCTGCGTGAATATTTTTTAACACTTTCGTTTTCTTTTGTAAGAAGTTGATTATCCTTATATTTCTCAAATAAATCGAGGATTGATTTTTTCATTCCTTCTTTATCTTCGAAGTCGACGATAGTTCCAGATTTTGTTTCATCGAGAATTATTGCGGTGTCGCCGTCTTTTGGACCGATTGCCAAAATAGGACGTCCCGATGCCATATATTCAAATATTTTTCCCGTAAGGATTCCTTTTGCATTAGGCGAATTGTTAACAAAAAGTAACAAAACTTGCGATGCACTCTGTTCGATAATGACTTTTTCATGCGGGATATAAGGAATTATCTCGACATGATTTTCCAATTTATTTTCTTTTATTGAAATCAAAACGGAATTATCAACCTGACCTATCAGTCTAATTTTTAATAAGTTAGAAAAATCAGATTGATTTTCATCTTTTATTAGTTCACCAAGAGCCTCCCAGAATTTGGTAGCGTTTCTTGCCGCACCTATAATTCCAACATGCGACATTACGAAGTTGTCCGATAAGCCTGATTTTGTTCTAAGTTCCTCAATATTAAAGTCATAGCCATTTGTAATGACAGCTACATCTTTTGCGCCGTGACTTTCAAGACCTTTCGCCCAATCCCAGCCAACGGTAACGACCTTATTTGCTTCTGTAAGAACTTGATATTGAAGTTTATGATGTTTCTTCAGACTTCTTTTTGTTAATTTTAATTCACTAAAGAAATCTATATCAGTCCAAGGATCACGGAAGTCGGCAATCCAAGGAATGTTAAATTTTTTATGTAATTCTTTAGCGATGAGATGCATAGAATGCGGAGGTCCTGTTGAGATAATTGCATCGACAGGATTTTTTTGCAAATATTTTTTAAGATATCTTACAGAAGGTTTTATCCACCAACAACGAGCATCTGGAATAAATAAATTACCTCTTAACCAAACACTTACATTTTCTTTCCAAGCAGATTTTTTCTTTCCTTCATTGATGAATCCAGCCTTTATTTTCTCGTCTTTTTTGATTCCTAAAAATTTTTTATAAAAAGAATAAGGCTCGATGATAGGACGTCTGATAATTTCAGCTTCTGGAGCTATATCTTTTTCTAACGACAAATCTTCGACTGGATATTCTGCACCGTCAGCAGTATAAATAACTGGTTGCCATCCATTTTCCGGAAGATATTTCGACATCTTTAACCAACGTTGAACGCCAGAACCGCCTGATGGTGGCCAATAATATGTTATGATTAAAACACGTTTCATTTCAATTCATAATTCTTAATGCATAATGCATAATTATTGTTTTGATGCTGATTTCTTGTAAGTTACGAAGATTGCAGCTAATAATCCTAAGATTAAGATTAATGATGAAACTAATTGAATTGTGTTACCGACTTTCCAGACCTTAGGTTCGTAGCGCATCATAATCTCATGATTTCCAGCAGGAACGACAGCTGCTCTCAAAATATAATCAGCTCTAATCAAAGGAGTTTCGTTTCCATCAATCCACATTGTCCAACCTTTGCTTGTCCAAATTTCTGAGAAAACGACCAACTCGTCTTTTGATGAATTAAAATTGTAAATCAATTCGTTAGGCTTATATGAAGCCAATTGAATTGTTCCTTTAGATACTGACGGCTTGAAGTCGCCGATAACATTTCTAAACTCATCATTAACAATTGCCGTTGTCTTAACATCTGTATTTTCAATAGCTTTAATTTCTTCATTTGGAGTAGAAACCCAGTCGATATTCGAGACAATCCAAGCATTTCCAAAAGCATTAGGATTTCTCATCACTCCAGGTTTGTTATCTTTTTGTGCGTGAATTACATATTTGGTATTCAACATGTTAAGCACTTTCCAGAAAGAATCTCCACCAACTTTATTACCACTCAAATAATGATTGATAATGTCTTGATAACGACGAAGTTTTGCTCCATGATAACCTCCGATAGATTTATGGAAATAAGAAGTACTTGCATCGTTGAATGTATTTTTTGTCAAATCCATCACTCTGTAATTCAAGCTATTATCTTGTAAAATCTGTTTATCTATCGCTGACATTGCGAAAGGCTTTTCGAAACGACGTTTGTCGATAAAATTATCATCATTGAGATAACGTTTGTTTATTGGGAACATATCCGCAACGACCAAGACAGCAAGTATTGCAAACACCAAATTATTTTGCTTCTTAACATTAATATTGAGTATCAACAATATAGCTGCAGCTGTAATAAACAAGAAGCTTCTGATTGCGTCTTTTTGGAATATCGCAATGCGAACTTTTTCAATTTCACTAGCAAGCATTTGATAAATTGCGCCGTCTTTTCCGCTGCTTAATTGAGCGAACTGAGCTGCTTCGCTTTGGCTAAGGAAGTTGAAGAAAACATTAGGAACGATGTAGAACAACAAGCACAAACCTGCTGTTAATCCGAAAGATATGTAAAGATAATACATATTTTTCTTCAATATTTCAGGATTTTTCATCACTTCTGCGAGAGCGAGGAATGCGAGAATTGGCATACAAACCTCTACGATGACGAGCGTCATTGAGACTGCTCTGAACTTATTATACAATGGGAAATAATCGAGGAAGAAGTCGGTGAAGCCCATGAAGTTTTTACCCCAACTCAATAATATTGAAAGGATTGTAGCTGCAAGCAAGACCCATTTTATCTTTCCTTTCACCACGAAAAGTCCGAGAACGAAGAGGAAGCAAACTATTGCGCCGACATAAACAGGGCCGCTTGTTCCAGGCTGGTCGCCCCAATAAGCGTTGTTTTGAGCAATAGTTGAGCGGAAGCGAGGATCGGCGTTTTGCAATGCAGGATTATCGTTTCCTATATAAGCAGATGCTCCGCCTTTTGCATTCGGAATCATCAAGCTCCAAGTCTCGCCAATGCCGTAGCTCCATTGTGTAACATAATCTCTATCGAGTCCACGAGTCTGATTTCCAACATTTTCTGTCAAGACAGGTTTGCCACGCATCGTTTCTTTGCCAAATTCGTAATTAGCATAAAGTGTTACACAGCTTGTCATTACAGCCAATATCGCCACCACGACAAGTATTGCGCTCGCATTACAGAATTCTAAATATTTTTTAGTTTTTATTGTTTCTATGAATTCCGCAATGACCATAATCAACACAATCATAAATAGATAATATGTGATTTGGATGTGACCAGCTCTGATTTCGAGTGCGAGCGATATTGCGGTAAGGACTGCTCCCCAGAGATATTTTCCTTTGTAAGTCATTATTATACCGGCAATTACGGGAGCCATATAAGCCATAGCGACTGCTTTTGAATTATGACCTGCGCCCATGACGATGAAGAGATACGAGGTAAAACCATAAGCCAGCGCACCGATAAAACTAACCCATATCTTACATTCCAAAACAAGCAACAATATGAAAAATCCCAACATGCTGATGAAAACCGACATTATCGGACTTGGAAATCCTAAGCCTATGATTTTCTGAACATAAGTCATGAGATTACTATTCTGTTGCACACCAATATTCCATGCTGGCATACCACCGAACATCGAGTTTGTCCATAGCGACTGTTCACCTGTCTCATCACGGAAATCATTGATTTCCTGAGCCATGCCTTTATACATTTCAATGTCATGCTGTTTAATTCTCTTGCCTTCAAGAATTGGAGAGAAATAAATCAAAGTTATCGCTGCAAACGCAATGATAGCGAATAAGATACCTAGAAATTGTTTGTTTTTAAAAATGTTATTTTTCATAATTCTTAATTTAATGCATAATTCATAATGCACAATTCATAATTAGTATACAAATTTAATATTTTTTGTTTCTTCTTCTGACTCAATATTCAATAAATAAACATTATTTTTTTTCAACGATTTTATGAAGTCAGACATATGAATTTTATTCATTCCTGGCTGCATTTTTCCGTAATTCTTAATGAATATTAACGAAGCATTTGGATTATATATTTTAACATTTACGTTAGATGTATTTCTTAATAAAAATTCACATATAGAATTCTGATTTATCGGATTAGGATAAATGTTAATATTTTTATGGTTAATTTCTTTTAAGGAAGTAACAACTGATTCGTAGCAACCAATATCAATTCTGTTGCCGACAATTCTAGGATTTCCTGATAAATCTTTTGATGGAACACCTTCAATATCAATACTTCCGTTATTTATTGCCGGGCTTCCAGATAGAAGATGGAAATCACGATTTTGAATATCGACAAACATCGGGTCGCTGTCGAACATCGTGGCGGTGTCGTAAACCGCGATGCTCGAATTTCCGTGAATTTCTTTATATCCGCCTTGCAAAATAGAGTTGTAGAACTCAGGAGCGCAGTCGCTGCCCCAGACGAAAATCTGCGAGCCGTCGGAAATGGCGTTGTGTTCGCCGTACCAATCGTTACCCCAGATGATGCAATTTTTAAACACAGGACGCGCCTCGCTATAAAACTGCATCGCCCCGCCACCAGCAGCGATGGTGTAGTTGTTTGTCATGGTGACATTCTGTATCAAAGGAGATGACGTCGCCATCGCCATCGCACCACCATAATGATAAGATATATTATTATTAAACAAACAATTATAAATCTTCACATCATAATCATTGCTACGTTGAATTCCCATCCCCGCAGCATTGACGGCGTAATTATCTTCAAAAATAGCATTGTTGACATAAACGTTGCAGCTGTCGAAATTAGCACCGCCGCCATAACAGTTAGCGCAGTAATTATCATGGAAATACATATCTTCCATTTCCACATCGCAATTACTGAACTGAAAACCTGCGCCATGCATATACACGCCTTCTTCATTAAAACCGAAGTTAGAGTCAACTTCACAATTCGCGATTTTTACCAAAGAATGCTCTGCGTAAAGAGCGCCGCCTTTTGAATCGGTGAGATTATGATAAAATGTGGAATTACTGATGTTTACGATTGAATTACAGATTCTTAATGCGCCGCCGAAGTTTTGAGACGCCACAGGGGTGACGTCTCTACTATTACCGTTGACCGATTTTCCGAAGGAGAAATGGCAATAATCCAAAATCACGGTGTCTTTTGTATTTTGCAAGACGAGTCCGTTCCAGCCGCCTTTCCCTTTTTTCCAATTGAAGAAACCTGTGGTATCGCGGGCGGTGAAATAGATGGAATCCGTCTCGCTACCGAGAGCCTTAAAAGAGCCATTTACTATTATGCTGAAATAATCTTTGAAAATAATGCGAGTTCCTTCGGAAATTGTCAGCGACTTATCTTCAGGAACGATGACGTCTTTAATGACCAATACAGTATCGCAATTCCATAATCCTTCTTGAATACCAGAGACTTCCATCGTCTGAGATTTTAGCAAAAAAGGAAATAATAATATTATTGATACTAATATTTTTTTCATCAGAAAACTCAAATTTATTTTACAAAAATAATCATTTTTCAGCAATAAAAATTCGCTGTATTATTTATTAGGTATTTTGTTTTTTTATTTGGAAAATATCATAATTTATAAAAATATATCTTTGGATTTTTATTTTTTTAAATAAATTATTTGTTTGGATAATATTTATAAAGTATCTTTGCATTTAAAATTTAAATTTAATCAGGTGATGTATTACAAACGAATTATTGACACATATTTATCAGAATGGGCTTCTCGTAATGATCACAAACCTGTTCTGTTAAGAGGAGCGCGTCAAGTAGGAAAATCTACGGCCGTCAGACATTTAGGAGAAAGTTTCAAAACATATGTGGAAGTAAATTTTGAAAAACAACCAGAGTACAAAATTTTATTTCAAGACAATTTGGATGTAACTCGCATAGTGTCACAGATATCAGCAATAAGTGGCAAGGCAATAAAAGCTGGCGAGACATTATTGTTTTTAGATGAGATTCAAATGTGCCGTGAAGCGATAATGTCATTACGTTTTTTTAAAGAAGACATGCCTGATTTACATGTCATTGCTGCGGGTTCATTATTAGAATTTGCATTAGAAGAATTGCCCACATTCGGAGTTGGTCGTATTCATTCTATCTTCATGCATCCAATGACATTTGATGAATTTTTGAAAGCCAATGGCGAAGATATTCTTCTTAATTTTCGCAATCAGGCATCACAATTTGAGCCATTATCCAAACCATTACACGATAAATTGATTCAACTTTTGAGGACTTACATGCTTGTCGGAGGCATGCCAGAAGTTGTTGCAAAATGGGTTGATACTCACGATTATCTTCAATGTCAAGAAGTACAAGACGACATAATAATAAGTTACGAAGATGATTTTCCAAAATACAGAAAAAAAGCAGATCCGATGCTTCTGCGCCAAACTATGCGGAGTGCAGCTGTTCAGATGAGCAAGAAATTTGTTTACTCTCAAGTTGGCGACTATAAAACCGAAGCTGTCAAAAAAGCTCTTGAAATGCTGATATTAGCTGGGATACTTATTCCTGTTACCAGTACGAATGCCAACGGACTGCCATTAGGTAGCGAAGCTGATAACTCGTACAGAAAAATACTGCTTCTAGACCCAGGTCTCATGCTAAGATTGTTAAGTATGGAATTGGGGAATACTATTTCAATAACATCGCAAATTCTTACAGCAAATGCTACAGATTTAGTTAACAAAGGTCCTATGGCAGAGCTCGTTGCTGGTCTTGAGATTCTACGTTATCAAACTCCTAATATGCGACATGAGTTGTTTTATTGGACTCGTCAGTCGAAGAATTCACAAGCTGAAGTTGATTATATAACAGGGCACATACAAGGAGTGCTTCCAATCGAGATAAAGGCTGGAACTCAAGGTGGTATGAAAAGTTTATGGATGTTTATGAAAGATAAAAAATTAACCAAAGCCGTCAGATGTTCTTTGGAAAATTTTGGCAGTCTTGATTATAATGACAACGACACAAATACCACTAAACATTTGTACATTTGTCCGCTTTATGCTGTTTCGATGATACCAACGATTGTACACAACGAGTAGATTTCATATAGGGGAGCCATCATTTTTCAGCAATAAAAATTCGCTATATTATTTATTAGGTATTTTGTTTGAAATAAAGATTTTTCCATTATTTTTGTATTTTGAATAAATAATCTTAACATTCAAGAAAATCAATAATTTTTTAACATAAAAGATATGAGTAACACTAAAAAACTTTTTGAAGAATTCCCACAGGTAAGCACTGAACAATGGGAAGCAGTGATTCAAAAAGACCTCAAGGGAGCTGATTACGACAAGAAACTTGTCTGGAAAACAGCTGAAGGTTTCTCAGTAAGACCTTACTACCGTGCTGAAAACCTCAATTCAATCACATGGAACAACGTGGAACCTAACCAGTTCCCATACGTTCGCGGCAACAAGACAAAAGGTAACGAATGGTTAATCTGCCAAGACATCAACGTTACTGACTGCAAAGCTGCTAACGAAAAAGCATTAGACGCTATCTCAAGAGGCGCAAACGCTATCACATTCCGTTTAGAATACGACAAACTCTACACCGACCTCGAAATCTCAGCATTGCTCAACGGCATCAACGCTAAAGAAGTCGAGTTGAGTTTCTACAACAACAAATATCATTTGCCACTTTTGGAACAGCTTTCAAGAATCCCTGAATTACGCGGTTCTTTGAACTATGACCCATTGACACGTTACATCCGTCGCGGCACATGGTTCATCTCTGAAAGCACAGACATGGAATTAGCTTACATTTTGACAAAAGCCGACATGCCTGGTTTCCAAACAATCGGCATCAATGCTCACGTTTTCACCAACGCAGGTGCTACTATCGCTCAAGAAATGGCATTCGCTTTGGCGGTCGGAGCTGAATATTTAGACAAATTAACAGACACAGATTTAAGCATCGACGAAATACTTCCTAAGATGCGCTTCAACGTTGCTGTAGGTCAAAATTATTTCATGGAAATGGCTAAAATGCGTGCTTACAGAGTATTGTGGGCAAACATCGCTAAGGCATTCGGCGCAAAAGAAGAAAACGCTAAGATGCTCATCCACGCTTTCAACGCACAAATCAACATGAGCTTGTATGACTCTTACGTCAATATGTTGCGTACAACAACAGGTTCTATGTCAGCTATCCTCGGTGGCGTTCACTCATTCAGCGTAACTCCATTCGACATGGTTTACGAACCAACAACAGAGTTCGCAGAACGTATCGCTCGTAACCAACAGCTCATCTTGAAAGAAGAATCACACTTCGACAAAGTCGCTGACCCAGCAGCAGGTTCATATTACATTGAAAACCTCACCGACTCATTGGTAAAAGCAGCTTGGAACTTATTCCTTCAAATCCAAGAAGAAGGCGGTTACCTCGCAGCATTGCGTAACGGCACAATCCAAAAGATGGTTAAGGAAAGCGCAACAAAACGCCTCAACAACGTAGCAACACGCCGCGAAATCATCCTCGGTACAAACCAATTCCCTAACTTCACAGAGACAATGAAGTCAAATCCAGAAGCATGGGTATTTGAAGCCAACTGCCGTCGCGACGAAAACGCAGAAATCGATACAATCGTCACTTACCGCGTCGCTCAACAATTTGAACAATTACGTTATGCAACAGACGTTTACAGCCAAAGCAACAAACGCCCTGTAGCATGGATGTTGACATACGGTAACTTAGCAATGCTTAAAGCAAGAGCTAACTTCGCATCTAACTTCTTCGCATGCGCTGGCTTCGAAGTTGTCGACAACGCAGGTTTCAAGACTGTTGAAGACGGCATCGCAGCAGCTAAGGAAGTTAAACCAGAAATCGTTGTCATCTGCTCTTCAGACGAAGAATACGGCGAAGGCAACGCTCTCAAGATTTACGAAGCTCTTAAAGACCAAGCTATCGTCGTTTTGGCTGGTAACCCAGAAGGCACAGCCGACGTACTCAAAGCAGCTGGTATGGAATACTTCATCCACGTCAAGAGCAACGTCTTAGAGACATTACAAGATTTTCAAAAGAAATTAGGTATAACAAAATAAAGAAAGGAGTAAACGATGAAGCCAAATTTTAAAGATATAAACATCAACGTTATACCTCAGACAGAAGACCCAAAAGAATGGGAAAATAAAAATGGTATCAAACCAGAATGGGAAACTGTTGAACATATCAACGTACGTCCAGCTTACACATCAGCACAACTCGAAGGCATGGAACACCTCAACTATGCAGCAGGTATCGCTCCATATCTCCGCGGACCATACTCAACAATGTATGTGATGCGTCCTTGGACAATCCGTCAATATGCAGGTTTCTCAACAGCTGAAGAATCAAATGCTTTCTATCGTCGTAACATCGCTGCTGGACAAAAAGGTTTGTCAGTTGCTTTCGACCTTGCTACACACCGTGGCTATGACGCCGACCACGAACGCGTTATGGGTGACGTCGGTAAAGCTGGTGTAAGTATCTGTTCAGTAGAAGACATGAAAGTCTTATTCGACCAGATTCCTCTCAACAAGATGTCAGTGTCTATGACAATGAACGGCGCTGTTTTGCCAGTGTTGGCATTCTACATCGTCGCTGCTTTGGAACAAGGCGCTACCTACGAAGAACTTCAAGGTACAATCCAAAACGACATCTTGAAAGAATTCATGGTTCGTAACACATATATCTATCCACCTGAGTTCTCAATGCGTATCATCGCCGACATCTTCGAATTCACTTCTAAGAAGATGCCTAAGTTCAACTCAATCTCTATCTCTGGCTACCACATGCAAGAAGCTGGTGCTACATGCGACATCGAGTTGGCTTACACTTTGGCTGACGGTTGGGATTATCTCCGTACAGGTGTTAAATCAGGTCTCGACATCGACGCTTTCGCACCACGTCTTTCATTCTTCTGGTGTTCAGGTATGAACCACTTCATGGAAATCGCTAAGATGCGTGCAGCTCGTATGTTATGGGCTAAAATCGTCAAGACTTTCAATCCTAAGAGCGAAAAGTCATTGGCACTCCGTACACACACTCAAACATCAGGTTGGTCATTAACAGAACAAGACCCATTCAACAACGTAGCTCGTACATGTATCGAAGCTATGGGTGCAGCACTCGGCCACACACAATCATTGCACACCAATGCTTTGGACGAAGCTATCGCTCTTCCTACAGACTTCTCAGCACGTATCGCTCGTAACACTCAAATCTACATCCAAGAAGAAACTAACGTATGTAGAGTTGTTGACCCATGGGCAGGTTCATATTACATTGAATCATTGACAAAAGAAATCGCCGACAGAGCTTGGGAACACATCATGGAAATCGAAGCTATGGGCGGTATGGCAAAAGCTATCGAGACAGGTCTTCCAAAGATGCGTATCGAAGAAGCAGCAGCACGCAAACAAGCTCGTATCGACGCTGGCAGCGAAATCATCGTTGGTATCAACAAGTTCCGTCTCGAACATGAAGACGCTATCGAAACTCTCGAAGTCGACAATACAGCAGTTCGCGAATCACAAATCAAACGTCTCAACGACTTACGCGCTAAACGTAACCAAGCTGACGTTGACCGTTGCTTAGCAGCTATCACAAAAGCAGCTGAAACAGGCGAAGGCAACTTGTTAGAATTAGCAGTTGAAGCAGCTAAATGCCGCGCAACATTAGGCGAAATCTCTATGGCTTGCGAAAAAGTAGCAGGACGTTATAAAGCAGTTATTCGTACAATCTCAGGAGTTTATTCTATGGAAACAAAAGGTGATGCTAAATTCGCAGAAGCAGT
>JAFOBJ010000058.1 GCA_017381865.1 Bacteroidales bacterium | reverse complement strand
GGTGTTGCGAAGAAACGGTTAGCGAATTTTTCTGCTAATACAGCTTGGTTAGCTGGAGCGATGTCTGTAACGTATTTAAGGTCAGCGCGGTCTGCGAGAAGTTGTTCCATACCAGCTTCATCGATAACTTCTTTACGAGCTGTGTTGACTAAGCAACCGCCTTTAGGCATTTTTGAAAGAAGTTCGTAGTTGATAGAACCTTTTGTTTTTTCGTTTGCTGGGATATGTAATGAGATGTAGTCGCAGTTTGCGTAGAGTTCTTCCAATGTTGCAGGAACTTTAACGCCTTCAGCTTCCATTTTTTCTGTTGGTACGAATGGGTCGAATGCCCAAACTTCCATACCGAGAGCTCTAGCTTTGTTAGCTACGAGGCGGCCGACGTTACCGTAAGCGTGGATACCGACTCTTTTGCCGCTTAATTCGCAACCTGTACCTGGTTTGAATGTGTTACGAGCCATGTAGATCATCATACCGATTGCCAATTCAGCAACAGCGTTTGAGTTTTGACCTGGAGTGTTCATAGCTACGATATTCTTTTCTGTACATGCTGCTAAGTCTAAGTTGTCGAAACCAGCACCAGCGCGGACAACGATTTTAAGGTTGTTAGCGTGGTCGATGACTTCTTTAGTAACTTTATCTGAACGAACGATGAGAGCGTCAGCGTCTGCTACTGCATCGTAGAATTGTTGTACGTCTGTATATTTTTCGAGGAGAGCCAATTCGTAACCAGCTTCTTCAACGATTGTTCTGATACCGTCAACGGCTGCCTTTGAGAAAGGTTTTTCTGTTGCTACTAATACTTTCATTTCTTAATTTTTTTTAATGTTATGAAAAATTATTTGTTAGCTGCTTCGAATTCTTGCATGCAAGCTACGAGAGCCTTAACTGACTCAACTGGGCAAGCGTTGTAGATAGAAGCGCGGAAACCACCAACTGAACGGTGACCTTTGATACCGACCATACCGCGTTCTTTAGCGAATTCCATGAAAGCTTTTTCTTTATCTTCGTGACCTGGAGCCATTACGAAGCAAACATTCATGATAGAACGGTCTTCTTTAGCTGCTGTACCGATGAACATAGAGTTGCGGTCGATTTCGTTATAAAGGAGTTCAGCTTTTTCGAGGTTGATTTTGTGCATTGCTTCGAGACCACCGAGGTTCTTAACCCATTTCAATGTTTGATACATTACATAGATAGGGAATACTGGAGGTGTGTTGAACATAGAGATGTTACGATCTTCTTCAGCAGCATGTGTGCGGTAGTCAACCATTGTTTGGAGTTTGCGTTCGCCTTCTAATTTGCCGAGGAGGTCGCGACGGATGATAACGAATGTAACGCCAGCAGGACCAACATTCTTTTGAGCACCACCATAGATAAGAGCGTATTTGCTTACGTCAACTGGACGGCTCATGATGTCTGATGACATGTCAGCTACCAAGTCGATTGGGCAATCCATATCGTAACGGATTTCTGTACCGTAGATAGTGTTGTTTGTTGTGATGTGGAAGTAATCAGCGTCTGTTGGGATTACATAATCTTTAGGAATGTATGAGTATGTTTTATCTTCTGATGAAGCAACAACTTCTACATCGCCATAGAATTTAGCTTCTTTAGCAGCTTTCTTTGCCCAAACACCTGTTTGAAGATAAGCAGCTTTTTTCTTTAAAAGGTTAGCTGGAACGTGGAAGAATTGTGTTGAAGCACCACCGCCTAAGAATAAAACTTCGTAGTTTTCAGGGATGTTCAAAAGTTCGCGCCATAATTGACGTGTTTCTGCCATAACTCTTTCCCAACCTGGTGTACGGTGAGAAATTTCGAGGATACCGATACCTGTGTTGTCAAAATCACGGATAGCTTCGATAGCTGCTTCAACAGCTTCTCTTGGGAGGACACATGGTCCAGCGTTAAAATTGTGTTTCATCGCTAAATTATTTAAGTTTATAAATGTTTTTAATTGGATTATCTACGTGGCAAAGATAGCAAATAAAAACAATAAACAATACATTAATTTAAAAATGTTTTTTTTTATTTTTTGCTTGCAGAAAGCATATATTAATAAATGTGTTTAGTAGATAATGATCCTTGCTTTGGCTATTTTATAATATTTTGACTTTGCGTGCTATTTGCTTTTGCAGAAGGCACGTTTTTTCTACGTTTTTTATCTGTTTATCATTGTAAAAATATTGTAAAAATATCTTAAATGATTGATATTTAATTTAATATAAAAATATGAAAAAAGTTTTTAAAAAAGTATTTTAGTTCAAATAAAATTAGTATCTTTGCCACTCAAAATCGAGTAAAAATAAGTAAAAAGATATAAGCAATGAAAAAAGACATTCATCCAAAAAATTATCGTCTTGTTGTTTTCAAAGACATGTCAAATGATCACGCTTTCATGTCACGTTCAACAATCAACACAAAAGATACTATCGTATGGGAAGACGGTAACGAGTATCCATTAGTAAAATTAGAAATTTCTAACACATCACACCCATTCTACACAGGTAAGATGAAACTCGTTGACACAGCTGGTCGTGTTGATAAATTTAACAACAAATACAAAAAATTCCAAGAAGCAAGAAACAAATAATTTATTTGTAGCTCAAAATACGAAAGCGATGGAAAATCTCCATCGCTTTTTTTTTGGCACAATTATTGACGAACGTAATCAGTAATACATAAAATAAAATATAATATAATGGACAGCCAAAAAAATCACGATTTATTCCTGACAGATATAGTAGAGACTGACACAGAATATATTCCACTTCTTACACCGGAAGATGAGAAAAGAATCAGCGAAGAGGAGATACCAGAAGAAGTGCCAATCATGACACTGCGTAATGCAGTGCTTTTCCCTGGTGTGGTGATACCTATCACAGTCGGTCGCGATAAGTCCATAAAACTGATTAAGGAAGCGTACAAGAAACATCAGGCTATCGGCGTGGTGGCACAGAAAGACGCTGCCGTGGAAGACCCAAGCCAAAATGACCTTCATGAAATCGGAACGATTGCAATGGTTATGAAGACATTGCAGATGCCAGACGGTAATACTACAGTGATTATTCAAGGTAAACGCCGTTTCCAACTTCAAGAAATTACACAGACTGAACCTTATTTAAAAGGTAAAGTCGCTCCATATGGCGAAGGTCTCGTAATCCCTCGCGACCGCCAGTTTAAGGCTTTGATACAGTCAATCAAAGACCTCGCAATGCAGATAACACAAAAATCTGCCAACCTTCCTTTCGAAGCGTCTTTCGCTTTGAAAA
Organism: Bacteroidales bacterium; assembly: GCA_017381865.1. Classification (GTDB taxonomy): domain Bacteria; phylum Bacteroidota; class Bacteroidia; order Bacteroidales; family F082; genus Limimorpha. The sequence goes on along the minus strand of JAFOBJ010000058.1, from coordinate 45,048 downwards.
ACATTGACAGTCCTTGGTTTATGGTTAACTTCATCGCAAGTAACCTCGTACAATCATTGCAGGAAAAGCAACGTCTGCTTGAAATAAACGACATCACTACATTCGCTACAGAACTGCTCGCGATATTGACAAACGAGATGCAGATGATAGAACTGAAACATCAGATTCAAAGCAAGGTTAAGATGGATATGGATAAACAACAACGGGAATATCTTCTTAACCAACAGCTTAGAACTATTCAGGAAGAACTTGGCGGAACTCCAAATGAGATTGATATAAAGGTTTTGAAGGAAAAAGCAGCCAAGAAAAAATGGCCGGCAGAAGTCAAAGAAACCTTTGAAAAAGAATTGCAGAAACTGCAACGTATGAATCCTCAAGTGGCAGAATACGGAATCCAGCATAACTATCTTGAATATATAGTGGAATTGCCTTGGAATGAATTTACCAAAGACAATTTTGACCTTAAACATGCGCAGAAAGTCCTTGATAAAGACCATTTTGGACTTGAAAAGATAAAAGACCGCATCATTGAATATCTTGCAGTTCTTAAACTAAAAAACGATATGAAATCACCGATTTTATGTCTCGTCGGTCCTCCTGGTGTCGGTAAGACATCTTTAGGAAAATCTATCGCTAAAGCATTGGGACGTAAGTATATAAGAATGTCACTCGGTGGCGTTCGCGACGAGTCAGAACTCCGCGGTCATCGTAAGACTTACATCGGTGCGATGCCAGGTCGTATCATTCAGAATTTAAGAAAAGCTAAGTCATCTAATCCAGTTTTTATATTAGATGAGATTGACAAAGTAAGTGGCAATAACGTCAATGGCGACCCACAAGCAGCTCTTCTCGAAGTGCTTGACCCAGAACAAAATATGGCGTTTTCAGATAACTTTCTCGAGATGGATTATGACTTGTCGAAAGTCTTGTTCATCGCAACGGCAAATAGTCTGTCGACAATACATCCAGCTTTGCGTGACAGAATGGAAATCATTGACTTGAGCGGTTATCTTCGTGAAGAAAAATTTGAAATTGCAAAACGTCACTTAATTCCAAAGCAGCTTAAAGAACACGGACTTACATCAAAAGACGTGACATTCTCTAAAGATATGGTGATGAAAGTCATCGACGATTATACAAGAGAAGCGGGAGTTCGTAATCTTGAACGTCAAATCGCAAGCGTGATACGTCGTAAGGCAAAGAATATTGTGATGGGTGATGAATATGACAAGAAAGTGACTGCTAAGGATTTGAAAGATTCTCTAGGCGTTGGAATGTTCCACGATGGCGACGAAGTTAAACACTCGGTTCCAGGTGTTGCAATAGGACTCGCTTGGACACCAGTAGGAGGAGAGATTCTTTCTATAGAAGTCAGTTTGAGTCGCGGTCACGGAATGTTGCATCTCACTGGTAATCTCGGCGAGGTTATGAAAGAATCGGCGACGATTGCTTACGAATATATCAAATCACATTCTTCACAATTGGAGATAGACCCGGCAGTATTTGAAGAATGGAACGTACATATTCATGTGCCAGAAGGCGCGACACCAAAGGACGGACCTTCGGCTGGCATCACAATGCTGACAGCACTGACATCGGCATTCACTCAAAGAAAAGTGAAAGACCAACTCGCTATGACAGGCGAAATCACATTGAGAGGCAGAGTGTTACCAGTAGGCGGAATACAAGAAAAGATGCTTGCGGCAAAACGTAATGACGTTACTGATGTCATCTTGTCAGTCGAAAATAAACGAGACTTCTCTGAAATAAAAGAAGATTATATAAAAGGCTTGAATTTCCATTTCGTTTCATCAATGATGGAAGTTTTGGATTTGGCTTTAGAAAAAGAACAAGATGTCAATGACTTGGATTATAATCAATATCTTATGAATACACACAAACGCGTTGTAGGATTTTTGGGACAGCAAGACAATGAGACAACAAGACAACGTGTTAATTGAAAATTAAAAATTATTCCGGGGAATTGATTTTCCTCGGAATTTTTTTGTAAAATATAAGTTATGAAAGTCAAAAGAAACATTATAAAAATAGAAGAAGATTTATGTAATGGCTGCGGATTATGCGCCAAAGGATGTCACGAAGGAGCCTTGCAGATTATTGACGGCAAGGCGCGTCTTATCAGTGAGTTATATTGTGACGGACTCGGTGCCTGCATAGGCGACTGTCCGATGAATGCCATTTCGATTGAAGAGAAAGAAGTGGAGGCTTACGATGAGATAGCAGTGATAAAAAGGATAATTCCAAAAGGAGAGAAGGTGTTGGAAGCTCATCTGCAACATCTAAAAAATCACGGAGAAATGAATCTCCTTCAGCAAGGTATTCAATATCTTAAAGAAAATGGCATTGCGGTTCCAGAGTTGAAGTCGGAGGCAAAATCGATGCAAGGAATACATCTGTCGATGTCGCAGCCGTCAGATTTGTCGGTGTCGATAAACTGGCCTGTTCAGTTGCATCTCATCAATCCTTTGTCGGGAGCTTTCAATAATGCAGATGTGTTGTTGGCAGCAGACTGTGTGGCGTATGCCAATCCGAAAATGTATTCGGATTTATTGAAAGGTAAGAAGTTAGCGATAGCATGTCCTAAGTTAGATGTCAACAAAGAGTTTTATGTCGACAAGCTCATTCAGATGATTGACAATGCTGAGATTAAATCGTTGACGGTTGCCATTATGGAAGTCCCGTGTTGTTCTGGATTGATAAAATTGGTCGAGATGGCGATGGAGAAAGCGACGCGTAAGATTCCGATGACGAAAGTCGTTGTCAAGATTAGAGGTTAACCTTCTCTCGCAAAGACTCAAAGACTTTATGTCTCAGTGCCTCTGTGCCTCGTTGACTTTAAAAAAGCCAAAAGCCTTAGTCCAAAATTCAACTCCTCCTATATTCGGTCGGCGATTTTCCCGTCACTCTTTTGAAGTATTTCCCGAAGACCGACTGTGACGGGAAATTCAATTCGTCGCTAATCTGCTGTATCGACAATGTGGTTGAAAGCAGCATTGACTTAGCTTCGGCAATGACATATTCTTCAATGAAAGCAAGTGCTGTCTTGTTGCTATAATCTTTTATTACTTGTGAAAGATGCTTCGGCGTGATGAACATTTTGTCGGCATAAAAAGCAATCTCGCGTTCTTTCTTATGATGTCTTTCAAGAAGTTCTGTGAATTGATTGAAAATCTCTTCCTGACGAGAATTCGCAGATTTTATTTCGTTCACGTCATGTTTTAAATGTGAATATCCGTAAAACATCGACAAGGTGAGATGTCGCGCCGACTCGATTTTGAATTCCTGCCGCGGAGAAGCTGCTATGTTTTGTAATAATTTAAAGAAATGTCCGAAGACGTTTTCTTCATTGTCAATCTTCATCACAGGATTTTTTAGGATAGAAGATTTCAGAGGAAGTATCTCTCCCGAATTGACGAACATGCTGTCGGAGAAAGCTCTTGACATGACAATCACCTTACTTTTTAAATCGTCGGAATGTCCCATTGGTTGGTAAATCTGGTCGTTTAGAACCAACAAAACCGCTGGCGCTTCGATATGATAATCTTTCATATTTATCTTCAAATCGGCGGAACCTTGTTCGTAGATGATGGCCATTGTCATGTCAATCTTGAATGGTTCGTTGTCTAATGTCATTTCGGCGCGTTTTGCGTGAATGTTGTCAATTAGCAAGATGTCGTCACCGATTCTATGGTCGTGAGGCGTGATTTCCTCAATTCGGTTACGCCATTTTAAATATGTGATTTTCTTGCTCATTTTGTCATCTCCCTATATTCTGTAGGCGTCATGCCTGTCATCCTTTTGAAAAATTTGCCAAAGACTGAATATGACGGAAAATTCATCATAGCGCTGATTCTCTGAATGCTCATTTCCGTCGATGACAGCAATGCTTTACATTCGATGATAGTTTGTCTGTCGATGTAATCGTTGGCTGTCATTCCGCTTTTTTCTTTGACGATGTCGTTGAGATATTTCGAGCTGACGGCTAATCGTCCCGAATAGAAAGGAATGCTTCTGTTTATGCGATAAAACATTCTGACGTCGTCGCAGAATCTGTCGAAGACGATTTCCTTTTTCTTTTTGTCTAATTCTAAATTCTCCAATTTCCTTGCGTAGAAATATAACATCGACATGGTGAGATGTTTGGCCGATTCAAAACGAAACATCTTGAATGGAGATTTTACGGTATGAAGCAATACCTTATAATATGTGTTGAAAGAAACGAGGTCGGAACTGATGTCGATGACTGGATTGTTTAAAATCATTTTATTGAGACTGCTCGACATGAGATTTACGGTGAAATTGTTCGACATGATGATGGCTCGAAGTTCAAGATTATCTGATGTTTCAAGGAGAGAATAAGTCTGATTCGGCATCACCACCGTAAGACATGGAGCTTTTAAGTTGTATTCTTTTCCTTCTATGATGATGCGGCTTTCGCCTTTGTCTAATAAGATGAAAGTCGTCACGTCGACCTTGCGGGGCTCGTTGATGGAATCTTTATATGTGGCGTTTTCAAGTATTAGCAATTCATTGTCAATTCTCATATTGTCGGGAACTGCATTACGAATCTTAGACTGCCAGTCGAAATAATTTGTCATAATCTTTGTTTTGTTTCGCAAAAATACTCAAAAATAATTATATGAAAAGCTATATGATTTTGTTTTAGGAAAAATATACCAATATTAAGGAAAAAGTGGAAAATCTATCACATAAAATTGAGATAATTTTGCAGCGTGAAAATTCAAATAATTATTAACAAATAAAAATTAACAAAATCATGAAGAAAGTAAAAGCATTAATCATCGCAGCTGTTATGTTAGTCTGCGCGAACTCATTAAACGCTCAATCAGAAAATGAAGTGAAAAATCTCAACTACGACAGAGGTTACAGATTCGACATCGAATTATCATGTTCAATTCCAACAATTTGGGAGTTCAGTTCATCACACGGCTACAGCTTCGGCAACGGACTTTATGTTGGCGGCGGTGCCGGTTTCTACGCAGAATTCTTGCCAGATTACAAAACAACTCCTACTTATTATATCCCTGTCTTCGCAGACATAAAATATAGCTTCTGCAACACATTGGCAAGTCCTTATGTAAGTCTTAAAGGCGGCGTTGACTTCGATGTCTGCAACACTGGCATGAATATCAACATCAACCCAGCTATCGGTCTCGACATCTCAAGATATTCAATCAACTTTGGCTACGATATGCACCACGGCGTCTGGAGACACAGCAAAGGAACAGAAAGCCATTATTTCAAGATTGCAGTGGGAATTACTATTTGATAATGCATAATTCACAATTCATAATTCATAATTAACATGAGCGAATACAAATTAAAAAAGACCAAGGTTGAAGAAAAGGTCGTTGGAACTTACAAGAAAATCGAAGACGGCGTAGTTAACGCTTATAAAAATGTAGAAGATGCTGTCGTCGGCACTTATAAAAAGATAGAAGACAAATTCGTTGATAAATTTCTTGATAAGGAATAATGTAGAGACGTTTTAATTGCAATGAGCTACGAGCTATGAGCATTGAGTAATCTGAAAAAGCTCACAGCTCACAGCTCGCAGCATAAAAAAATCAACAGCCTTATTTCAATCTTTCTTCTTAAGAAACGCTATCAAGGCATACGCCATCGGGGTTCCAAATAGAGCTTCGATGGCTATTTTTATGACGTATTGTGATAATATCATCAATAAAATGTCGCGGGTTGTCAGCGCACCAGCGAAGGCGATAAGTACGAATGGTACGGTGTCGAAGATATATCCGACGATGGAACTTCCTATAGTGCGGAACCACAGATGTTTGCCGTTGGTGAATTTCTTCATCTTATCCATAATCCAGGCGTTGGAGAGTTCTCCTAAAAGGAATCCTGTGAGAGAGGCAAAGACGATACGAGGCACATAACTATAAATCGTGTTGTACGCATTCGATGTGGTGTCAAGATAATCAGGTGATGGTAGCCACACGCCGATTTGTGTACATATCACAACAAACACATTGCACAGAAATGCGAGTATGATAGTCTTTCTCGCTGTGCGGTATCCCCATATTTCTGTCAGGACGTCGCCTAGCATATAGGCTAATGGGAATGTGATTGTTCCTGCGTCGAAATAAAATAATCCGAAAACTCCAATGACTTTGACAGCCATTATGTTGGAGACGATGTAACAGACAGTGAAAAACACTGCGATGATTGTATAAGAGTCGCTCTTATCAAATCGGTTTTTTAAAGGGTTTTCCGAGACCTTGTTCATGTTTTTAAAGTTTATAGTTTATAGTTTATAGTTCAGAGTTTATAGTGTAGAGTTTAGAGTAGTTTTGAAGTGTATAGTTTAAAGTTCTTAGTTCTTAGTTCTTAGTTCTTGGTTCAAAATTTGGCCATACAAAGTGTGAGTTTATTGATTCTCCGCCATCCACGATGATGCTTTGTCCGGTGCAGAATGTGTTTGTAACAGTCAAGAAATATGCCCACTGTGCTATTTCTTTTGATGTCGCCCATCGTTTGAGTGGCGTTTGTTGCATGATTTCGTCCCACAGTTTCGGGTCGTTGACGACGCAGTCGTTTAGTGGTGTCAGCACGCCGCCTGGGTCTAGGCTGTTGCATGTCGCACCGTATTGAGCCACGCGCAGAGCCACGTTTTTCGTATATGCTATCACGCCGCCTTTGCTGGCGCAATATTCTGGGAATTCGGATCCAGTATGTCCGCTTGCGGAACCGATGTTCAAGATGGAACGAATGTGTTTTTGTATGCCGTATTTTTCTGTCACCTTAATCAACGCCTTGAGGTTGATGTCGATGTCGTTTTCATTCTGAGTGCCAGCGTTGTTTATGAGAATTTCAACATCGTCAATCTCAGGAAGAGATTTATAATCACTTATGTCACATTGATGATGTGAATACATGCTGTGGAATATCGACGGCTCTTGTCGGTCGATTCCTATGACCTTATGACCCATCTCAAGGAAATGTTCGGCGATAGCTTTTCCAATACCTTGCGATGATCCGGTAATCAGCACTTTAATATTTTGATTCATAATTATAAATTGGTGACAAAAACGATGTGCAAAGATAGGAAAAGTTTTTCAATTAGCTATGAGCTATGAGTAACGAGTTATGAGCATTTTTTACTCACAGCCAAAAGCCTTAGTAAAAAATAATTTTCAACTTTCAATTTTAACTTTTCAACTTTTTCATACTTTTGTAGAAGTAAAGACCACAAGACAACGTGACTACAAGACAACAAGTGAAGTATGATAAGATTAAGTAAAATTAAATCAATTACAAATAGGCTCATGGCTCATAGCTCACAGCTCATAGCTTTAATATTATTGCCATTATTATTTTCTTGTGGAAAAAACAATTCCTCTGATGAGAACCTTAAAATCTTCAAATACAACGAGTCTGCTGGCATATTGACACTTGACCCGATTTATGCCAAAGACCTTCCTCATATCTGGGCATGCAACCAAATCTTCAACGGACTCGTTGCCTTCGACGATGAGATGAACGTCGTGCCAGCGATAGCAAAGTCGTGGAACATTAGCGATGACGGAATGACATACACCTTTATATTAAGAGATGACGTTTGGTTTCATGAGGATACCTGCTTCGCAGTTAAGACACCAAGACACCAAGACACCAAGACGCAAAGAGATGAATACTCAGCAACTCAGCAACTCAGCAACTCAGCAACTCGTAAGGTAGTCGCTCAGGATTTCGTTTATTCTTTTAATAGAGTTTTAGATAGAAAACTGAACTCATCAGGCAGTTGGATTTTTGCTAATGTCGCCAACAGCCAACAGCTAATAGCTAACAGCCTTAGTTCAACAGCCTTAGTTCAACAGCCAACATACGCGTTCAATGCAATAAACGACACTGTTTTAGAGATAAAACTAACACAAGCTTTTCCAGCGTTTTTAGGGATATTGTCGATGTCGTATGCATCAGTCGTTCCACATGAAGCCGTAGAATATTACGGAACAGAATTCGGACGACATCCAGTCGGAACCGGACCTTTCAAATATCAATACTGGAAAGAAGGAGTGAAGCTCGTGTTCAGGAAGAATCCGAATTATTTTGAGGTTGAAGAGACTACAAGACTACAAGACTACAAGACTACAAGTGATTTTGACTCGGTAACTCAGCAACTTAGCAACTCAGCAACTCAGAGACTTCCATATCTCGATGCGATTTCAATAAGTTTCATCATTGACAAGCAAGTTGCTTTCATGGAGTTTATAAAAGGAAAGTTTCACTTCATGTCGGGAATCGACGCCAGATATAAGGACGAATTGTTGACGCGAGACGGACAACTTCGTTCTGAATATGAAGACGAAATTTATCTGATAAGAGAACCATATCTCAACACTGAATATCTCGCTTTCTTCCTCGGCGATGACGACACTTTGGGAAAAGATAGAAGCCTCGCATTGCGACAAGCCGTCAGCTATTCCATCGACAAAGAGAAGATGCTGCGATATCTGCGCAACGGCATCGGAACGCCAGGAAATAACGGAATCATCCCAGCGGGATTGCCAGGGTATGAAGACTACAAGACTACAAGACTACAAGACCACAAGCTTGATGAAGCTAACATCGGTTATCCATACAATCCTAAAAAAGCTGAGCTGTTGTTGAAAGATAATAATTTAATTGGTTATGAAATGAAACTTTATACCACACAAGATTATATAGATATTGCTAAGTTTGTGCAGTCGGCATTGACGGAGATAGGCTTGAACTGTAGGGTAGAGGAGATGATGCCAGCGGCGTTGAGAGAAAAGAGAGCCAATGGAAATCTTCCTTTCTTCCGTTCCTCGTGGGTTGCCGACTATCCTGATGCGGAGAACTACCTCTCTTTGTTCACGACGAACAACTTCACTCCGCAAGGACCGAACTACACACATTATTCCAATGCGAAGTTCGATGAACTTTATCAGAAGTCATTGACATGCAACGACCTTGAAGAAAGAGCGAAGATATATCATGAGATGGACAGCCTTATGATGACAGAAGCGCCCGTCGTGATTTTATTTTATGATGAAGTGTTAAGATTCGTTAACAAAAACGTCGAAGGCTTAGGAAGTAATCCTACTAATATGCTTAATTTGAAGAGAGTGAGGATTAATTAGGAATTAGGAGTTAAGGAATTAAGGGTATGAGGAATGGATGTAGAGATGTATCATACGACACAATTGAAAATAAACAATATTAAAGCTGTGAGCTGTGGGCCTTGAGCATTTTCATCACTTCATTACTTCATTACTCCATCACTAACTATTAATTGTAAATTGCTCATAGCTCATAGCCCACAGCAAAAAAAATAATTATGAATTATGAATTCTGCATTATGAATTAAAAAAGTGCTATCTTTGCACGCAACTCGAATGGTGGTGCCACGGTGGTCCTCACGGATGCCGTAGCTGAGATTATACACATTGCACCAGTACAGATAATGCTGACGCTGGAAGTTTGGAGTCCTTTTCAGGTACATGCGTACCACTATTTTGAGCAGTTAAAGTTAAAAAATAGTGGTATGAATAGAAACAAATCTTATCCCATCGTTTTGTCCATCGCAGGGTCCGACTCCTCGGGCGGCGCTGGAATCCAGGCTGATTTAAAGACTTTCTCCGCCCTCGGTGTTTACGGCGCTACTGCCATCACTGCCATCACCGCGCAGAATACTCTCGGCGTCGTCTCGCAGATGGCTCTTCCACCTCAGATGGTGCGCGAACAAATCATCGCCGTCATGGACGACTTGCATCCTTCGGTGGTTAAAATCGGGATGTTGTCTAATGCCGAGATTGTCAATGCTGTAGCGGAAGTCTTGTCAGAATATAAACCAAAGATTGTCTTAGACCCCGTCATCGTCTCGACAAGCGGTCATCGTCTTTTGTCGGTGGAGGCTCAGGAGGTCATAAAAGAAAAACTTCTTCCTATCAGTGAACTCGTCACGCCTAACATACCAGAGATGGAGACGCTCGCCAATATGCCGCTTTCATCTTTTGAAGAAAAAGAAAAAGCCGCAAATTATCTTTTGAGTCTCGGTACGAAAGCAGTGCTGCTTAAAGGCGGTCACGAAGACGGAGAAGTGAAAACTGATATTTTATTCTTCAGAGCTCATGAAGTCTGCTCACAGCTCATAGCTCACAGCTCACAACTTGTTTCTGAAAGTATTTCGACGAAAAACGTTCATGGAACGGGCTGTACTTTGTCGTCGGCGATAGCGGCATTTTTAGCATTGGATTATTCTTTGGAAGATGCTGTAAAAGAAGCGAAACGTTATATCACAGAGGCTATTCGTGCTGGCGCTGACGTTAAAATTGGTCACGGTTTCGGACCGGTAAATCATTTCTTTAATCCTAAACCTTTATTTAAAAATGAATAATTACAGACTGCAATTTATCACGCATTGTACCGAGCGATATTCCTATGTCGATTCGGCTCGCATCGCTCTCGAAGGTGGCTGCCGTTGGATACAATTAAGAATGAAAGACGCCGGCGAAAGTCTGATGGAAGAGACAGCGCTCATCGTTCAGAAGATGTGCAAAGATTACGGTGCAACATTCATCATTGACGATAATGTACATCTTGTCAAGAAGATAAAAGCCGACGGCGTGCATCTCGGAAAAAACGACATGCCGATAGCAGAAGCTCGTGAAATACTTGGCGACGACTTCATCATCGGTGGAACAGTAAATTGTTTTGAAGATATATTGAAAAACCTTAGTTCAACAGCCTTAGCTCAAAAGTCAATGGTCAACTACTTCGGTTGCGGACCGTTTCGTTTTACTTCGACGAAGAAAAATCTCGCTCCGATATTAGGTCTCGAGGGTTATGAAAATATCATCAGCAATATGAAGAGAAACAATATCAACATCCCGCTTGTGGCTATCGGAGGCATTACCAAAGATGATATTTCTGACATATTAAAAACAGGCGTCGATGGCATCGCATTGAGCGGCAGTGTTTTAAGAGCTGAAAATCCTGTCGAGGAGATGAAGTCTATAGTGGAAATTTTTAAATCATTTCAAAATAAACAAATATGAACTCAAACATTAAAATATCGTATCCGGGTTCTGAGAAAGTGTATATGCAAGGCAGCATATATCCTGATGTCAGAGTGGGCATGCGTCTCGTGAAGCAGATGCCTACTGTCACTGTCAATGGCGGTGAGAGGGTGGAGACGCCAAATCCTTCGATTTATATATACGACACTTCAGGTCCATATAGCGATGAGAATGTGAGCATCGACTTGGAGAAAGGTCTGCCTCGCATGAGAGAGTCGTGGATTAAGGCGAGGGCAGAAAAAGATGCCGACAACATAGGACAGATGTATTATGCCAAGAAAGGAATAATCACGCCAGAGATGGAATATGTCGCTATCAGGGAAAACATGAATTGCAAGGACTTAGGCATCGAGAGTCATATCACTCCGGAGTTCGTGCGTAAGGAAGTCGCTGAAGGTCGTGCCGTCATTCCTGCTAATGTCAATCATCCGGAGTCGGAGCCTATGATTATAGGTCGTAATTTCTTGGTGAAGATAAATACAAACATAGGTAATTCTGCCACGACATCAAGCATTGAGGAAGAAGTGGAGAAAGCTGTCTGGAGTTGTAAATGGGGCGGCGACACCATCATGGATTTGTCGACAGGCAACAATATCCACGAGACAAGAGAATGGATTCTGCGTAACTGTCCAGTGCCAGTAGGAACAGTGCCGATGTATCAGGCGATGGAGAAGGTGAAAGGCAAGGTCGAGGACCTGACTTGGGAATTGTATCGTGACGTCTTGATAGAACAATGTGAACAAGGTGTCGATTATTTCACCATTCACTGCGGGATACGTCTGAAGAATGTCATGTATGCCGCCGACCGTCTCACTGGCATGGTGAGCCGCGGAGGAAGTATCATTTCAAAGTGGTGTCAGATACATCAGAAAGAGAGTTTCCTCTATGAACATTTCGACGATATATGTGATATTGTTGCGAGATATGATGTCGCGCTTTCTCTCGGCGACGGATTAAGACCAGGAAGTATTTATGATGCCAACGATGCAGCTCAGTTTGCTGAGTTAGACACTATGGGCGAGCTTGTCGAGAGAGCGTGGGCGAAGAACGTTCAGGTGTTCATCGAAGGTCCAGGACATGTGCCTATGCATAAGATTCAGGAGAATATGGAACGTCAGATAGAGAAATGTCACAATGCGCCATTCTACACTTTAGGACCACTCGTGACGGATATTGCTCCGGGCTACGACCACATCACTTCTGCTATAGGAGCGGCGCAGATAGGATGGCTCGGCACGGCGATGCTGTGTTATGTGACGCCGAAGGAACATCTCGCCTTGCCAAATAAAGACGACGTGCGCAATGGCGTGATAGCGTTTAAGTTGGCAGCTCATGCGGCTGACTTGGCAAAGCAACATCCAGGAGCGATGGTGCGCGACAACGCATTGAGCAAGGCTCGTTATGAGTTCAGATGGAAAGACCAGTTTAATCTGAGTTTAGACCCAGAAAAAGCTTTGGAATATTATAAGACGGCAAATCATGTGGGTGGAAAATACTGCACCATGTGCGGACCGAACTTCTGCGCTATGAAGATAAGCCAGACTTTATGTGAAGAAAAATAACCTTTAAAAAATAAAAATCATGATAGAACAAAAAGTATCAAAGGGAATTATCAGTACCTATTTCAACAAGTTAGAAAGAAATTTAGATTTAGATGTCGCTATCGTTGGTGGTGGACCTTCAGGCATTGTAGCAGCTTATTATCTCGCCAAAGCCGGGTTGAAAGTCGCTCAGTTTGACAGGAAGCTATCACCCGGCGGCGGAATGTGGGGCGGCGCGATGATGTTCAATCAAATCGTGGTGCAGGAAGAAGCCTTACATATTATAAAAGAGTTCGACATCAATTATGAAAAATATGACGACAATTTGTACGTCATGGATTCTGTTGAAAGCACATCGGCGCTTTTGTACAAGGCGGTACATGCAGGCGCAACAATCTTCAACTGCTATTCCGTTGAAGACGTGGTGTTTAAGAATAATGTCGTGAGTGGCGTTGTCGTCAACTGGACGCCTGTGTTGCGAGAAGGAATGCATGTCGACCCACTTAACATCATGGCGAAATGCGTCATCGATGGAACAGGACACGACAGTGAGATGTGTAAGACAGTCGCTCGTAAGAACGGAATTCGTCTCGCAACAGACACTGGCGATGTGATTGGAGAACGCTCTTTAGATGTCGTCGCTGGCGAAGAAGAAGTCGTGAACGGAACCAAGGAGATTTATCCTGGACTTTATGTATGCGGCATGGCAGCATCAGCCGTCAGCGGAACACCACGAATGGGACCAATCTTCGGCGGAATGCTGATGTCGGGAAAGAAAGTCGCGGACCTTATTATTGAGAAATTGAAAAAGCTTTGAGCTTTGGGCAGTGAGCTTTGAGCTATCTAAAATGCTCATAGCTCACGGCTCATTGCTCGTGGCAAAATTCTAACAACAATGAAACTAATTGCAATAACGAAACCGTATTGTGAAAATGACGAGGCTGCTTTCATCAGGCGATTGTTTGAAAGCGGCTTCGACATTGTTCATCTGCGAAAACCAGAGACGGACATAAATTATTGTCGTGCTCTTTTAGAAAAACTTACGGAAGAAGAACGAAAGAAAATCATCGTTCATGACCATCATATTTTGTATGAAGAATTTTCTTTGAAAGGCATTCATATAAATAAGAATGTTACCACATTGCCAAAAGACTATCAAGGATTTAAGACCCGTTCTTGTCATTCTTTGGAAGAAGTGAAGATGTATAAAAACGACTTCGATTATGTGTTTTTAAGTCCCATTTTTGATAGTATTTCTAAGGTTGGATATAAGTCCGCTTTTGATGAAGAAGTGTTGAAGAAAGCCTCGGAGCAAGGAATCATTGATGAGAAAGTCGTTGCCTTAGGCGGCGTCACTTTTGATAAAATACCATATCTAAAAGAATTGAAATTTGGTGGAGTAGCGATGATGGGAAGCGTCTTTAAGTCACCAAGACGCTAAGACGCTAAGACACCAAGGTTGTGGCATGCTTCGCGTTTCTTTGCGTTTTTGCGAGAGGAAAATGCACTTCAATAGGTTTCTTTTTTCTCATAGCTCGTGGCTCGATGCTCATAGCAAAAAATACCATAAAAAAAGTTCTTAGTTCATGGTTCAAAGTTCAAAGTTTTTCATTATCTTTGCACTCGTTTTTTAGAAGGTATAAAAAGATGATAAATATAACATTTCCTGATAAGTCAGTCAGACAATATGAAGCAGGTGTAACACCTCTCGATATTGCAAAGAGCATAAGCGAAGGCTTGGCTCGTAATGTGTTGTCAGCCAAAGTGAATGGCGTAATGTGGGATGCTATGCGTCCAGTTAATGAAGATGCAGAGATTCAACTCTTCACATGGAACGACCCAGAAGGAAAAGCCACTGTATGGCACTCATCAGCTCACTTGATGGCTGAAGCTATCGAGCAGCTTTATACCGGCGTGAAGTTCGGCATCGGACCAAGCATAGAAAACGGTTTCTATTATGACGTAGATTTCGGCACAAATGTCATCACAGAAGAAGACCTCGCCAAAATCGAGAAACGCATGATGGAACTCGCATCACAAAAACAAGCTTTTGAACGCGTCGATGTCTCTAAGGCAGAAGCTATGGCTCACTTTACAGAAAAAGGCGACGAATACAAACAAGAGCTTATCAGCGAATTAGAAGACGGAACCATCACCTATTATAAAACCGGTACTTTCACAGACTTATGCCGCGGACCACACATCCCTGACACAAGCTGCATCAAAGCTATCAAATTATTATCTATAGCTGGCGCTTACTGGCGTGGCGACGAGAAACGCAAGCAATTAACTCGTATCTACGGTATCACATTCTTGAAGAAGAAAGAGTTAGAAGAATATCTCGTTCTCCTTGAAGAAGCTAAGAAACGCGACCACCGTAAACTCGGTAAAGAACTCGAACTCTTCATGTTCAGCGAAATGGTCGGTAAAGGCCTTCCAATGTGGTTGCCAAAAGGTACAGCATTGCGTCTCCGCTTACAAGAATTCTTGACAAAGATTCAAAAACAATATGGCTACGAGCAAGTCATGACACCTCATATCGGTAACAAACAACTTTATGAGACATCAGGTCACTGGGATCACTACGGTCACGACAGTTACCAGCCAATCACAACACCTGAAGAAGGTGAGGTTTATTTGTTGAAACCAATGAACTGCCCTCATCACTGTATGATTTACAAATGGCAGCCACGTTCATACAAAGACCTTCCATTACGTCTTGCAGAATTTGGTACAGTATATCGTTACGAACAAAGCGGCGAGCTCCACGGATTGACACGCGTTCGTTCTTTCACACAAGACGACGCTCATATCTTCTGCCGTCCTGACCAAGTTAAAGACGAATTCATCCGCGTGATGGAAATCATCGAAATCATCTTCAAGGCATTGAAATTTGAAAACTTCGAAGCACAGATTTCTTTACGCGACCCAAGTAACACAGAAAAATATGTAGGTACAGACGAAAACTGGGAAAGAGCAGAATCAGCTATCGTTGAAGCATGCAAGGAAAAAGGACTTCCAGCAGTTGTTGAATACGGCGAAGCAGCATTCTATGGTCCTAAGTTAGACTTCATGGTAAAAGATGCTCTCGGAAGAAGATGGCAACTCGGTACAATCCAAGTCGACTATAACTTGCCAGAACGTTTCGACCTCAGCTATATAGGTTCAGACAACGAGAAACATCGTCCTGTCATGCTTCACAGAGCACCATTCGGTTCAATGGAGCGTTTCGTAGCAGTATTGTTAGAACACTGCGCTGGCGACTTCCCATTGTGGCTCACACCTGATCAAGTAATGATTTTGCCTGTAAGTGAAAAATATCACGAATATGCAGAAAAACTCAACGAAATGTTGAAGAGAAATGAAATCCGTACTTTGATTGACATGAGAAGCGAAAAGATTGGACGTAAGATTCGCGACGCTGAAATGAAGAAAGTACCTTATATGCTCATCGTTGGTGAAAAAGAAATGAACGAGACAGCAGTATCAGTAAGAAAACACGGTCAAGGCGACCTCGGTTCAATGTCTGTTGATGAGTTTATTGCAATGATTGAGAAACAAGTTAAAGACGAACAAAACATAGGATAAATATAAAGATTGTATTAATTAATATAGGAGACACAAATCATAGCACTACCTGTTAACAACGGAAGAGGTCCTCAAAGAGGACAGAGAAACGAAGATCCACATCGTATCAACGAAAGAATAACATCACCAATGGTGAGAGTTGTTGGAGAAGGCGTTGACAATGAGATTCATTCAATTAAAGATGCTTTGAGAATTGCTGACGAGATGGGACTTGACTTGGTTGAAATTTCACCTAATGCGAATCCTCCTGTCTGTAAGTTGATGGATTACAAGAAATTCCTTTTCGACCAAAAGAAGAAGCAAAAGGAAATCAAGGCTAAGACAACGAAAGTCGTCATCAAGGAAATCCGTTTGGGACCACAAACCGACGATCATGACTTTGAATTCAAGTTGAATCACGCCAAGAGATTCTTGGAAGACGGAGCAAAGGTTAAAGTTGACGTGTTCTTCCATGGACGTTCAATTGCTTACAAAGACCAAGGCGAAATCATCTTGTTGAAATTCGCTCAAGCTTTGGCAGATTACGGCAAGGTTGAATCAATGCCTAAGTTGGAAGGTAAGAGAATGCTCATGATGATCGCTCCTAAGAAATAAATAAATTAGACACTCATTTTAAAAAAAAGTATATTACAATGCCAAAAATGAAAACAAAATCCGCTGCCAAAAAACGTTTCAGAGTAACAGGCACCGGTTTAGTAAAGAGAAAGCACGCTTATAAAAGCCACATCTTAACAAAGAAGTCAATCAAACGTAAACGTAACTTACGTCACGCTACTATTGTTGAGCCAGCTAATATGAAAGCTGTGAAAGAAATGCTTCTCATGTAATTTTAAATTAATTGTTTAACGTCTTGTTAGAGTAGAAAAGTTCTCGAAAGGGCGAGGCACTCTAACGGAATAAAAAGTAAAAAAATGCCAAGATCAGTTAACGCAGTTGCTTCAAGAGCAAGACGCAAAAAAGTTTTAAAACAAACAAAGGGCCAGTTCAGCGCACGCAAAAACGTTTGGACTGTAGCTAAAAACTCTTACGAAAAGGGTTTACAATACGCATACCGCGATAGAAGAAACAAAAAACGTGATTTCCGCTCATTATGGATTATCCGTATCAATGCCGCAGCACATGAATACGGCATGACATACAGCACATTCATGGGTAAACTTCACGCAGCTAACATCGACCTTAATCGTAAGGTTTTAGCCGACTTAGCTTTGAATAATCCAGAAGCATTTAAAGCTATCGTTGAAAAAATAAAGTAATAATCACTGAATGAGTGTAAAAGGAGCCGCTGTGAAGCGGCTTTTTTTTATATCCTCAATTTTAAAGATTACAACAATATTAGTCCCGTTAGGGACGATAGTTCCCAGGCAGGCGGTGGAGTGCGTAGCACGGAACCCCTGCTTAAAATGGTTGATTTACAATCCTAGTCCTGTAAGGACGACAGAGATTACATCTGTCGCACCTTCGGCGCTTTGATTTATTTGTGACCTGTTTTGCAGGGATTTCGCGCTTTGCGCTTCATCACCTGCCTATTGTCTGTCGTCACTACGTGACTTTTAAGTTGAAAACGGAAAGTTGAAAATTGAAAATTAGCTATTAGCTGTCAGCAATCAGCAATCAGTTGAAATTAACTTTCAGTTTTCAATTTTCAACTCCGGATGCGTTAGGGATTGGAGCGGCATCCTTTGCGAGCGTTTCGGGAACGAGTTTCGGGGACGGGAAATGGGTTTTGGGATTTGGGGACAGATTTTTTCGAGCGAGATGAAAACTTAGCGAGCAAAGATATAGCGGAAAGCCCGACGGCGATAGCCGGAACGCCCAAAAGAATGTACAATTGACAATGAACAATTTACAGTTTAATTATCCTTAGTTCTTAGTTCAGAGTTTATAGAATTTTTAATTTTTTTCATTTCCCTCTTGACAAATAAAAAATTATCTCTATCTTTGCAGTGTACTAGTTAACTAATACAGTGGATAATTTATAGTTCATAGTGTATAGTTTATAGTAGTTGTAAGTAAAGTAGGGTATAGTTGAAAAGTGTATTGGGCTAGATAAACTATCTACTTATAACTTTCCACTACAAAACTACTCTACACTCTACACTATTAACCATTAACTATTAACTATTAACTTTAAACTTTAAACCAATGATAACAATAAACAACCTCGATTTCAGCTACAAGAATGTGGCGGTCTTCAAAAACATCAGCCTTGAATTTAAAGAAGGCAACGTCTATGGTCTTCTCGGCGAAAACGGCGTGGGAAAGACAACACTCCTGAAAATCATTAGCGGTCTTCAATTTCCAAAGAACGGAACATGTACCGTAGATGATTTCATCCCTTCAGAAAGAAATCCTTATTTTTTGCAGAATATATTTTACCTTCCGGAAGAAGTCATAACAGAAGATACCACGCCTGAGAAATTCATTAATAAATTAGGTGTGTTTTATCCACGTTACGACCATTCTTATTTCTTAAATCTGATGAAAGAATTGGAAGTCGATGCCAATAATAAATTCAATGCGATGTCGTACGGACAGAAGAAGAAATCATTGTTAGCATGTGCGTTGTCGCTTCGTACTGATTATCTGCTTCTTGATGAGCCTACAAACGGACTTGATATTCCGTCGAAGGCTTTGTTTAGAAAGGTGATTCTGCAACATGGTGTCTCCACGGATCACACGGATTTGCACGGAACTACAATAATAATTTCCACACATCAGGTGAAGGACGTGGAAAACCTCATCGACCCAATAGTGATTTTAGACCATGATGAAGTGCTTCTTAATGCGACATTTGAAGAGATTTCTCAACGACTTTATTTTGAGTATGGCGCAGAGAAATCAGATGAGGCTCTTTATTCTGAAATGATGCCAGGCGGTTACATCAACGTGCTTCCAAATACTTTTAACATGGAAAGCAAAGTCAATGTCGAGGCACTGTTTAATGCTGTAAGATGTAATAAGAAGAAGATTAGAGAAATCTTTGCTTTTGGTTGTGAGTTGTGAGCTACGGGCAAAGGCTCAATGCTCAAAGCAAAAATAAATTATAAACTTAAAAATAAACATTATGAACAATACATTTGATATAAAAAGATTTGGTAATGTCGTGAGACGCGACGGAATGAGTTATTTCAAGAATTTCGGATGGACCTTGGTGGTATTGTGGTCGATACCAGTCATTTTCTGGATAATGACATACGTTTCTGATGGAGTATATACTAATCGCGATATATTGATTTCACTGCTGATGTGGCTGTCGTTGATTATCGTTCCATCAAGACTTTATAAAGATGTAAATGATTCAAGAAAAGGAATGTTGTATGCGATGACACCTGCGTCTTCTTTGGAGAAATTCCTCAGTATGTTTCTCTATTGTGTTATTGTGACACCTATTGTATATATGCTTGGTGCAATAGCTATTGATACTATTCTTGCATTAAAACCAGGAACTAATCCTTATGACGGTTTCATCTTTAAAGATTTTAATGGATTGCGACTTTCAGATTTGGTTCATGTTGGAGATGTTGCAATGAATGGCAGTTTTGCTGAACATATTTTAAACAAAAATCAAGCTTTAATAAATGCCGTTCAGGTTTTATATGTTTCTTCCATATTTATGTTTACGAATATGATTTTCAAAAAACGTAAGCTCAGCAAGACAATAGGAATATTGACACTTATTGGAATAATACTTACAATTTTATTTGTGAGAATAGTTACAGATATTGATGTCGAATTTTTGGATGATTATACAGACGAAGAGATTACAGCTTTTGTGAATAAAGTTGTTGATTATTTCTATTACATCATGTTAAGTTTATCTGTGATATTGTCAGCAGTTTTACTTTATTTCACTTATTATAAAATCAAAAGACAAACTTATTGATTATGGAATTCAAGTCGCACCAGCCTATATATCTGCAAATTTATTTTCACATTTGCGAAATGATTTTGAACGATAAGTTTAAGATAGGCGAGAAGATAATGTCTGTCAGGGAGATGGCGATAGAAGTGGGAGTGAATCCTAACACCGTGATGCGTTCGTACGAACTGCTCCAGAATAAGAATATCATCATCAACCAAAGAGGAATTGGTTTTAACGTAAGTGAAAATGCTAAGGAAATTATTTTGGAAGAACAGAAGAAGCAATTTATTGAAGAGGAACTTCCAGAGATAATTAAGAAAATCAAGATGTTTGGAATTTCGATTGAAGACATTTTGAAGAATTCATAATTCATAATGCATAATTCATAATTATGTAGAAATGTGTCGATTACACTAAAAAGAACAATATGTATAACTCTTTTAAAAAAAACACTATGAAAAAGCTAATCTTATTATTTACAGTGGCATTGATGATGCAATCTTGCAACATAACGGTAGAAGTTTCAGCGTATACCGATTATGATCTAACACTTGAACAAAAAAATAATATTTGTTGGACTTCTGATACAACTTCATTAATCGGTTTAATTAATGACGGTCGCATCTATGCCGTTAATCCAAATCAGATGAAAGATTTACTTGTTGCTAAAGAAAAAGCTCTCGTTTATAGATGGTCACCGTATGAAATGGAAAACGTTATTCCAATATATTTTGTACAGTCATATTGCAATGAAAATAATATTGAATTATATGTCATTACAAATGAGTATAAATCGGCATTTACAGAAATAAATAATGTTAAGAATCCGATGTTTTCAATGAATATTGATGATTATATAACAGACATCTCATATAAAAGTGAAAATAAATTTTATAAACAACTTTTAGGCAACAAGTACAAGAAAAAGTATCATCTTTATTATTTTGAAAATGGCAAATGTGTAAGAACTGAAGATAAAATCGTGAATGATAAATGGAAAAAGAAATGGGAATAGTTTCGACACCATGCAGCGGAATAAAAAATATTTCGTTTGATGATTGAGGAATTATCTCGCGCAAAGACGCACAAAGTACGCAAAGCAGTGTAATAACTCTGCTATTCTACTGGAAGAATGAAAATTGAAAATAATGTGGACAAAGTCTGTTGTCTGTTGACTTTAAAAAATTACTACTATGAAACGAATTTTTACATTATTACTAAGCATTTTAGCTATGACATCATTCGCGCAGAATGAAACTAAAGAACTGAAAGCTCGTCTCGTTGACGAAGAAAAAAATCCTGTTCAATTCGCTAACGTCTCTCTGAAGATGGCTGACAACGACAGTATCATTGCCGGTACTTCTTCCGATGAAAACGGTAACTTTATCCTTAATGTTGAAGATGGCAAATACATTCTCATGACTTCCGCTGTCGGTTACGAACGTCTTTCGATATATTGCCGTCCTGCCGACCTCGGAGAGTTGAAGATGCCTCGTACTTCTGAAATGTTGGATGCGGTTACGATAGAAGGTTCTCGCATTGAAGAAACTCCACTGCATTATGTGGTGCTTCCAGATCCGACAGAGGCAGAGAGTTCTGGAAGAGGGTTGAACTTCCTTAATATGCAGCAGCTTCCGGGATTGGATGTCAACGTGGCGAAAGAGACAATCACAATCGACGGCGGTACTCCTATATATCAAATCAATGGCAAAGAGGTATCATATCAGAGATTTATAAATGTCAGTTCCGATAAAATCAAACGCATAGAATACAGCAATAATCCTGGAGTGCGTTATATGGACCGTGGTGCGTCTGGTGTTATCAATATAGTTTTGAAAGAGGTTGAAGACGGCGGTTCTATCGTCGCTAATGGCAAGACGGCTTTCACTACAGGTTTCGCTGACGGCTATCTGATGGGAACTTACAACAGAGGTAAATCCGAAATCATGCTGCAGTATAATATCAGTCACCGTAACTACGACGATGTGCCATACGAGATGACTGACAAATACACAAGTGAATATAGAATTGTAGAGCGTAAGCATAGCATGAATTTTCCTTTCTATTATACGACTCACAATATTATGGCGGATTATACTTATCGTGCCAATGACAGTACGTTTTTGATTGTTTCTTTGCGTGATAACATTGAAAACAACAATTGGACAGGAAGCGGTCCGATGATAGAAATCGATAATGGGATTCACGATACGATGAATATGGAGATGAAAAGGAAACGTAAAATCAATATGCCGACACTTGATTTGTATTTCAGTCGTCAGATGAAGAATAACCAGACTATTGAATTGAATCTCGTTGGTCAGTATTCAATGTCATCATACGACAATAAGTTGATATATAAAAGCGACACTCTTATCGAAGAGTATCCGACTTATATAGAAAATCACGGATATTCTGTCAGTGGAGAGGCTATGTACACCAAAGCCTTCGATATATCAGAGTTGCAGTTTGGAATACAATATCAGCATAATTTTGCATATAACGATTATGTTGTTTATGATGAAACTACATCAATGAGCAAGGATAACATTTATGCATACGCACAATATGTTACAATGTTAGGGGAAAAGGCGAGTCTCGTACTTGGAACAGGAGCGAAGGTGTTTGTCGTGAACGATGGTTTGAATACTTTGAGTTATGTCAAGAATTTGAGTACGTTAAGACTGAACTATAAGATTAACAAGAAAATGTCATTATCTGCTGTGGCAAGTTTGTCGCCAAGTCTTCCTTCTTTGAGTGATCTTTCAACGATTTTGCAACGTACCGACGACGTTTCTGCGAATGTCGGTAATGCTGATTTGAAACCATATAATACCTTATCTGGAAGATTGCAATTCAACTATAACGCACCGAAGATTTTCTACGCTACAGCGACGGCGGGATATGGTCATTCTTTCAATCCAATAGTGTATACCTATCATTATAATCCTGAATTAAACTTGTTTGTAAATTCGCCTCATAACAGCGATTATTATAAGACTATGTATTTTAACACAAAGATTGGTGCGAAAAAACTGTTTGAGTTCCTTTACATTTCACTTACTGGTAATCTGAGAAAACAAGAGTCTAAAGGCATTGGTTTCCACCACGAAAACCTTAATTTCTATAGCAGTGTTGAAGTACAAGCTGTTTGGGAAAAATTCACTATGGGTTGCGACTTTGACATCACGCCAGCAATTACGTTATATGGTGAGAATTTGTATCATAACGAGATGTCGCAGGATATTTATGTGCAATATAAATGGAAAGATTTATATGTTGCTTTGATATGGTTATGTCCGTTCAATAAAGATGGTTTTAAATATCAAACAGAAGGACTTTCGGAAGTACATTCTTATAAGCATACAAACTGGACAGCAAATAATGGCAATATGCTCACGCTTGGTCTGACATGGAGTATTAACTACGGTAAATCATTCAAGAAAGTTCAGAAGTCACTCAGCAACGGAGGCTATGATGATGGAATGGTTAAATAGTTAGGAGTTGGGAGTTTTCTGTTTTCAATTTAAAAAATCTTTGCGTTCCTTTGTGACTTTGCGAGAGAAAAAAAGGACACTTTAATGTGTCCTTTTGTATTTTAAAAAGATTCGTGAGATACTTGCGATAAGTGGAGGTTTCTTATTCCAACCCTCCGCCTAAGGCATGATACAATGTTATCACGCTTTGTATCTCGAGGTATTTGTCGTTGGTCTCGGTAAGCTCGGCTTGTAACAGATTCTTCTGCGCTGAGAGGACTTCGATGTAAGTGGCTTGTCCGTTTTTCATCAGAAGCTGCGTGTTCATGACAGCTCCTTTTAAATACATGATTTGTAATTTATCACTATCTAATCTCTTGCGAGCTGTCTGCCACGAAATCAAGGCGTTGTTTGCCTCGGTGCCTGCGTCTAACAATGTCTGCTTGAAGTTGAGCAGCGCTTCTTGCCGTTGCGCCTCGCTGATTTTTACTCTCGCTTTATTTTTTCCTTGATTGAATATTGGCTGTACCAAACCTGCTACGGCATTGTAAATCCAGTCGCCTGGGTTGCCGTTGATGCCTGCCCAGCCGCCGCTTCCGCTTAATGTGATGCTAGGGTAGAAGTAGGAACGCGCTACATTGGTGGCGTAAAATGCTTCAACTAACTTATATTCTGCTTGTCTTACATCAGGACGATTGACGAGGCTCGATAATGGAAGTCCCATCAACAATGTGTCTGGAAAGACTTGCTGCGACAATTCATTGCGTTCAAATTCTTGTGGCACGAGACCTAAAAGTGCTGACAAGGAATTTTCTTGTTCTATGATTTGTTTTTCTAATGTCAAGATGGAGGCTTCGACGTTTGATTTGTTTGCTTTTGCTTGTAAGACAGCAGCTTCGTTGGTTTTACCAGCTCTCTTCAATGCCGATAATGTTCTGATGTTTTCTTCCCAAGTGTTGAGTGTTCTCTTGCTGATTTCCAGTTGTTCGTCGAGCATGAGGAGTGTGTAATATGAATTAGCTATCGTTGCGACGAGTTGTGTCTGAATGGCTTGCTGGAATGCTTCTGTCGCTGCTAAAGCTGCTTCGGAGCCTTTTTTTGTATTGTGCAATCTTCCGAAAGCGTCAATTTCCCACGATGCGGTAGGAGTGAGGCTGTAGTTAAAACCTTCGTTTTTTACGCCAGCTTGTGCTGAAAACGACACATTAGGATAAAACGCCAGCTTTGATGTCTGTAATGTCGCTTCCGCTTGTTCTACTTTCAATCGTGCGATTTCTAAATCAGTGTTGTTTTTCAATCCTATTTCGATTAGGTTTTGAAGAAGAGTGTCTGCGAATAGTTCTTTCCAAGTGAGAGAAGCTATTGATTCATAGTCATCTGCGGAAGGAATTCTGTTGTATAAACTATCAACGAAATCGATTTCAGGACGCTCGTAGTCTTTATACAGAGCGCAGCTGTTCATCGTGACGAGTAATAATATCAAAGGAATTAATATCTTTTTCATGATTATATTTCTTTTTCTCTTTTAGGCATTATTTTTTCTTCAATGTTTCTGAAAATGATAAATAATACTGGCACTACGAATAGTAATGCTATTGTTCCGATGAGCATTCCGCCTACAGTTCCTACGCCGATTGAGATGTTGCCGTTTGCGCCTACGCCAGTGGCGAACATCAATGGCAACATACCGAATATCATTGTCAATGAGGTCATTAAGATTGCTCTTAATCTTGCCTTCGCAGCTGACATCGCTGCCATTGTAATTGACATGCCTTCAGCTCTTCTCGCTGATGCGTATTCTGTAATCAAAATTGCTGTCTTTGCTAATAAACCAATAAGCATCAGAAGTCCGATTTGGAGGTAGATGTTGTTTTCCAATCCGAACATATTGGCGAACAAGAAACTTCCAGCGAGGCCGAATGGTATTGATAATATGACGACGATAGGAATGAGAACGCTTTCATATAAAGCGCAGAGTATTAAGTATATAAATACTATACATATTATGAATATCATCGCTGTTGAGTTGCTGGAGTCTGCTTCTTCTCTCGACATTCCGCCGAATTCGAAACCGTAGCCTGCAGGTAATAATTCTGCTGTTACTTCTCTCACTGCTTGGATGGCTTCACCTGAGGAATATCCGTTGGCAGCCTGTCCGTTGATTTGTATTGAAGAGAAGAGGTTGAAACGAGAAATCGCTTGCGGACCATATACACGCGTTAATGTGACGTATTGTCCGATTGGCGACATTTCTCCTTCTTTATTGCGTACGAACATATTGTTGAGCGACTCGGTGTCGAGACGGTATTCTGCCGATGCCTGAAGCATGACGCGGTAAAGCTTTGAGAATCTGTTCATATTAGAAGCGTAGCTTCCGCCTATATAACCAGCCATCACGTTGAGCACGTCGCCTGGTGAGACGCCGTTGCGCTTGCATCTGGCTGCATCTACTTCCAAAAGATATTGTGGATATTTGGTGTCGAATGATGTTGACGCTCTGCCTATTTCTGGTCTGTCGTTAAGTGCGTTGATGACATCATTGGTGATTTTTTGCAAATCTTCTAAGCTTCCGCCTTTCTGGTCTTGGATATGAACCTCGAAGCCGCTACTTGCTCCGTAGCCTGGAATCATACCGCGAGTGAAGACTATAATCTTTGCCGATGTGATGTCGGCTGTCTTGGCATAAATATCTTCCATCACGAAGTCGATGTTGTCTTCAATCTCAGTACGTTGGTCCCAAGGTTTGAGACGTATGGTGAATCCACCGCATGAAGGACCGACGCCGCTCATCATACCGTAACCTGTTGTGTAGGAATATGATTCTATCTGAGGAATCTCGTCTAAACGAGAGGCGATTAGTTCCATGACGCGTACTGTCTCTCCTAAGTTCGTTCCTGGAGGTGTCTGAACATCGACATTGATAGAACCCATGTCTTCTTTTGGAACGAGACCTGTCTTGGTGTTTTCTAACATATAGAAAAGTCCGCCTAAAGCTGCGATGACGAGTATCACCGAGAACCATTTGTTTTTAAACATAAAGAGAACGCCTCTTTTATATCTGTTGATAAGTCCTTGGAAGCCAGCGTCGAATACGACATGGAATCGTGTCGAGAATGACATGCTGCCGTCTTCTCTGATGACGTAAGGTTGCATCAATAAAGCGCATAATGCTGGACTTAATGTGATGGAGTTGATGAGTGAGATACCGACAGCGACGGCCATGGTGAGACCGAATTGTGTGTAGAATGTACCTGTGGTTCCGCCCATGAAACATACTGGAATAAACACTGCCATAAAGACGAATGTAGTAGCAATCAATGCGTTGGAGATTCCTTGCATCGCATCTACGGTTGCTTTATATGGTGATGTGTATCCTGCGTCGAATTTGGCTTGCACGGCTTCAACCACAACGATGGCATTGTCAACGACAGTACCGATGACGAGCACTAGGGCGAAGAGTGTAATCATGTTGAGACTGAATCCCGCGACCATCAAGAATGCGAATGTTCCTACGAGGGAAACGATGATGGCTATGGCTGGGATGAAAGTTGAACGGAAACTCTGCAAGAAGATGTAAACGATTAAGATAACCAAGATGACGGCTAAGATGAGAGTTTCGATGACGTTGTCGATAGATGCGTCGAGGAAGTCTTTGGTACTCATCAAGTCGACGATTTCGATGCCTCTTGGTAATGTTTTTCTGATTTCTTCTATTTCTTTGTCGATGGCGTCGATGATTTCATTGGCGTTAGAGCCTGAAGTCTGCGAAATCATCAATGTGGTTCCTGGATGTCCGTTAACCTGACCGATATAGTCGTAGCTTCTTGAACCTAATTCTACAGTGCCGATGTCTTTGAGTTTCAATAATGTTCCGTCGTTGTCGGCACGGATTATCATATTGGCGTAGTCTTCTTCTTTGTCGTAACGGCCTCTGTATTTCAAGGTGTAACGGAATGTGTTTTCTGAGTCAGCGCCGAGTGTTCCTGTAGCTGCTTCTAAGTTTTGTTCTGCTAATACTGCTGAGATGTCTGATGGCACTAAAGAATATTTAGCCATCTTGGCAGGGTCGAGCCAGATACGAAGTGAGTAGTCGGCTCCTCTTACGTCAACTTCACCAACGCCGGCGATACGTGACAATCGAGGTTCGATATTGATTTTTAAATAATTACTGAGAAATCTCTCGTCGAAGGAGTCGTCGGGACTATACACGGCGAGGACTTTGATACGGCTGGTTTGTCTTTTCTTGACGCTGACGCCGCTTCTTGTTACTTCTGCAGGCAACAGACCTTGTGCCGATGCGATACGATTCTGAACGTTGACGGTCGCCATGTCGGCATTGGTGCCTTGACGGAAATAAATCTGAATGCTAGCAGAACCGTTGTTGTTTGCAGATGATGTCATATACATCATGTCTTCTACGCCGTTGATGGCTTCTTCCAAAGGTACTACGACGCTGTTTTGTACTGTCTCGGCATTTGCACCAGCGTAATTCGCTGAAACACTGACAGTAGGCGGCGCGATTTCAGGATACTGCTCGATAGGAAGACCGACGAGGCAGATGAGACCTAAGAGCACTATTATCACAGAGATGACGCCCGCGAAAATAGGACGGTTGATGAATGTCTTGATATTCATTATTCGCCTCCTCCTTCTGTGAGTTCCTGAGATTCTGAGATTCTGAGATTCTGAGATTCTGAGGTTTTGATTGTAGCTCCTTCACGAACCAGACCTGCGCCTTCAGCAATGATAACGTCGCCGACTTCGAGTCCGCTTTCTACGATATAGTCGACACCATTGTTACGAGGCATCACACTGATGGCTGCTGAATGTGCTTTGCCATCGATGACTTTATAAACAAATACTTTTTCTTGTAACTCGAATGTTGCAGTCTGAGGAATGATGATGCAGTCTTCGTGGTTAGAAGGAATGATGACTGTTCCACTGCCGCCGTCGCGTAAGAGGCGTTCCGGATTTGGGAATACGGCGCGGAAACTGACGGCGCCAGTGCTGGCACTGATAGTGCCACTCACAGCATTGATTTTGCCTTTGTGCTTGTATGTCTTGCCGTTACTCATGACGAGTTCTACTGCAGGCATGTCTTTGATGGCTTCTTTCAAAGAACCGTATTCTTGGATGAGGTCGAGCATCTGATTTTCTGCCATAGAGAAATAAGCGAAAATCTTGCTGTCGTCGGAAACAGTTACCAAAGGTTGGCTGATATTACTGTTAACCAATGCGCCCACACGATATGGAATCATAGAAGCGACGCCATTAACAGGCGATTTCACCATTGTATATGAAAGGTTGTTATATGCGCTGTTCATCTCAGCTTTCGCCAATGCAAGCTTAGCTTCTGCTTCAGCGAGGTTGTTTTGCGCAGTCATGAGTTCAAACTCAGAAACGACGTCTTGTTCAAGGAGTTCCTTGCTACTTTCAAGCACAAGCTGTGCTGTCGAAAGGTTGGCTTCGGCACTCATCACGTTGGCGGAAGCAATTTCATAAGCCGCCTTATATGGAGTCTGGTCGATGACGAAAAGGGTAGAGTCCTTGCGGACAAAGTCGCCTTCGTTGATGCGAATGTCGGTAATCATGCCGCTGACTTGTGGACGAACCTCGACGGTTTGGCAACCGTTGATAGTAGCAGCAAAACCGCTTTTCAAAACTTGATTGCTTTTTTCAACTGTCAAAGTCTTGTAAATAGTTTCTGCTTTTTTCTGAGGAACGACTTTCTCCTGACATGATGTCAACGACAAACCGATAATACCTATTAATAATGTTCTCTTAAAAATACCTAAATTGTTCATTTTCATATTCAACGCTAAATATATAATGTAACGACAAATTTAAGAAATATTTTGCGAAGAATTGAAAAAAAAGATTGTGAAAAATCAAGCGTAAAACACAACTCCTAACTCCTCACTCCTAACTGAATTAATGTGATCTCCGGTTTCGTTCCGATTCTTGTCTTCATCAGTGTCTCGCCTAAACCGATATTTACATAAAGATATTGTTCGTTGTGTTTGAAAAGTCCTGCTACTTCATTAAATATAAATGACGATGGCGACCATCCGAATAATGAGAACTGCATCGCATGGGTGTGACCCGATAGCATCAAGTCGATTTCAGGCGTGTCTTTGACTTCTAATTCCCAATGTGTTGGGTCGTGGCTTAACAGGATTTTATAATCGCCGGAAGAATTTTTCATGGCTTTTTGAAGATTGCCGAAAGAAAGGAATGCTCTGTGCGTCGAGATGTTTTCTACTCCGATTAAAGATATTGTGTCGTTGCCACGAATTATATTTACGTTTTCGTCAAGAAGTAAGTTCCATCCCATTTTGAACTGTCTGTCCTTCAATTCATCTACAAATTTCCATTGAACTGAATCCGGGAAATTGCTGTACGCACTGTAGTCGTGGTTGCCTAAAATAGAATAGACGCCGTCTTTGGCTTTTATCTTGGAAAGGATTGTGTCTAATCCGTCTAATTCCCAAGGACCATACGAAACTAAGTCGCCAGTAAAAACCACAATATCGGCATCTTGCTCGTTGATTTCGTTAACGAATTTTTGCAATGTCTTTGCTCTGTTTTTAAAAGAATGAAGATGAAGGTCGGAAATCTGGACTATTTTATAATCATTGAAAGATGCTGGAATTTCATCACTTTCTATTTCTATTTTCTTGACTTGGCATTGATTTCTCTCAATGAAAAATCCGTAGCAGAATAGGATAGGAGCGAGGAGCGTGAACCACAATGACTTTTTGAAAAATGATTTGAATTTAGCACCAAAGAGATTAGCGATGCCTGAAATTGTCAAAGCTAATAAACCGATGATAATCATCATGAAAATAATGATGATAAGGTTTGCTATTATTTCTATAAATGTTACCATGTGTTTTACTTGAATTTATTTTTAAAATCCATTCTTTTATGAAGTATTCTTATTATAAAAATTTCATTGTTGTTGATTCTGTAAAAAACGATATGTTCTTTAATACTACATCCGAACAATTCATCAATGATTTCATCATATTTCATTCCGTATAGAAATGGATTTGTCACAATATTCTTACAGAATGAAATCAGAATGTTATAATACTTGTCAGCTTGTTTTATTGACCATTTGTTGGCAGTATATCTCCAAATATCGCTTAAATCTTCAACGGATTTTTTGGAAAATATGACATCATACATTGTTATATTCTCGTTTAAGCGTTTCAAGATGTAATTCTGGATTAAAACTTTCTGCTATGCCACTATCTATACCATCCATAATAGCTTCCCTTAATTCCAGAATTCTTTCCTGCTTTTCGATGTATTCTTTTTCTCCTTTCATAATGATGGATTTTAACCTTTTGTTGTAGATGTCATTGTGTGGAGACACTGATGTAAAAAATGAAGTTTTCATATATTTTGGATTTAAAATTTATATTGCAAATATATAATTTATTTGTAAATTTGAAAGGTCTTTGCATGTTTTTTTATTTATAACTGCAGAAAATATTTAATATGAACTTCAACATTTTCGGAAATAAAAATGCCCCGACATTAATGCTGATTCCTGGATTGGGTGTCTCTTACGAGATTTTCATTCCTCTTATCAATCTCCTTGAAAATGATTTTCAAATCATCGCTGTTGAAGTCGATGGCTTTGTCATTGGAAAACACACTCATTTCACTTCCGTTGACGATCAGGCTGTTCAAATCATAAATTATGTTAAGAAAAATTATGACGGACATTTATATTGCGCTTACGGACTTTCATTGGGAGGAAAGATTCTCTCTCGTGTTTTGGAACGTGAAGAAATGGTTATAAATCATGCTATTTTGGACGCTGCGCCATTGTTGCCGCTGCCTTCTTGGCTCGTTGGTCCGCTTCGTTATCTGCAGTGTATGAATGTCTGGACTTGTTATCATTGGACTGGATTTTGGCGTTGGGTCTTCCATTCTCATTATTTCGATGTATTGCTTGATGAATGTAAAAAGGTTTATCCATACGGTGGAACGAAAGCAGTCTTGGATGGTTATAAATCTGTTTATACTAATAAGTTACAATCTATTAACGGCAACGATATTCATTATTGGCATGGAACAAAAGAAGCTTTCGTTGCGAAACCTCAGGTCAAACATCTGAAAAGACTTTTCCCGAATGTAAATGTTGAGGTGTTTAAAAAAATGAATCACGGGCAACTGTTGATTGATTGTCCTGAAGAAATTGCAAAGAGGATTTTGTCAATGATAAATGAATTATGATGAAAAATAATTTGTTCTTACAAGCTTTGAAAAAGATTATTGCAGGTTTTGTAGCAATAGGAGTTTTATTGTTTTTGCCTGCTGGAACTTTTCATTATTGGAATGCTTGGTTGTTAGTGGCGGTTTTGTTTGTCCCAATGATTTTCTTGGGAATACTGATGTTGTTTAAATCTCCAAAACTTTTAGAGAAACGTCTCGATGCCAAAGAAAAAATAGCTGAGCAGAAATGGGTTGTCGCATTGTCGGGAATTATGTTTATAGCAGCATTTGTCGTCGCAGGATTGAACTTCCGTTATTCTTGGCATTCCTTGCCAGATTATGTGATATGGATTGGAGCAAGTGTTTTTCTTCTTTCATATCTGATATATGCTGAAGTCATGAGAGAGAATGCTTTTCTTTCTAGAACTATTGAAATTCAAGAAAATCAGAAAGTGATAGACACTGGTTTGTATGGTGTCGTTCGTCATCCGATGTATTCGGCAACGCTTATTATGTTTCTGTCAATTCCATTGATTTTAGGTTCAATTATTTCATTTGCCATAATGTTAGCATATATTCCAATCATTGTTGTCAGAATGAATAACGAAGAGAAAGTTTTGGAAGAAGGATTAAAAGGATATAAGGAATATAAGCAAAAAGTAAGATATAAAGTGATACCTTTTATTTGGTAGATTGGATTTCTGGAATAATTAGGAATGAAAAAGGACGCCACGTCATGACGTCCCTGTAATGTTTAATCTTTCAGATATGATAGTCTCTGCGTTACTCTGCGTCTCTGCGAGAGATTCTTTAGTTTTCAATTTTTAGTAAATATCGTTCAAATCAAAATAAAGTGAGCTTGTGATTTTATCTTCTTCTTGTTCTTTAAGATTTTTGAAATTGTTGTTTCTGTAAAATTCTATAGCATTGTTATATGCGTCAACAGTTAAAAATCTGCAGCCGGTTTTGTTGTTTTCAATAAAGAAATATTTTATGAAATCAAGCAACATAGACCCGATACCTTTACCTCGTAAAGAATTGTCAATTCCTAATCTGCAGATTTTCACAGCAGGATAACTTTTTATACGTTTTTCATTAACAAATCGAGTGCGTCTGAAACGATTGAATTCAGTCTTGTTGTTAAAGTCGGTTAGAGAAACGCGGTCGTTAGCAAGACTAAAATATCCGATGACATTCCCTGTTCCTTTGTCTTCAAATATGTAAGTTACTGCTAATAATGCTTTTCTATAATGATGTGCCTCGTTGATAATAAAGTCGTTCAGATCAGCATCGCCGCAATCGAACGACTTTATTGTTTCGTTTTTGCGTAATTTACGAACTTTATAAGTTGTAAAGTTACAATTTTTCGCAGAAAGGTTCATTTGTTATTATCCCTCAAAAATCTTTAATATCGCCTCGTAGTTAGCTCTGCCTCTTGCGTTTTCTTCAGGACTTACTTTGTGATCTTCATTCATTCTTTTTAAGAATCTTTCTGCGTCTTTTCCGTGTAAAATCGGAGTCTCTTTAATAGGTCTCGCCATAATAATTTAGTTTTAAGTTTTACACTGCAAAAATATATCATTAATCATTGAAAGTCAAGAAGTTTTTTCTTAAAAATTATTAAGAAAAAGTGTGAAAAATTAGGAATAATTATCAATGTTTCCATAAAAAACACACATTGACAAGTCTGAATAATTAGGAATGAAAAAACCTCAGAAACATTTCCGAGGTTTTATTTTTAATTATGCATTATGCATTGTGAATTATGAATTGAATTAGGGCGTCCCACCCTCAAATCCTCAACTCCTCATACCCTCAATTCCCAACTCAATTCTCCTGATGTTTGTCTCTTAACAAATCGTTAACAGTCTTGACTGGATTGAAAGTGATGATAGGAACTTCGACGAAGATGTTAATCCAGTCGGCCATAGCGCCGTTCCATAATCCTGGCAACTCCAACGCTTTGAGTTCTTTGCCGTCTTTTGATTTCTGTGAGATAAATCCTGTGTTATAATCAATGTAATCGTTCAAATCGAATGGCTCGCCTCTGAAGTCGTATGTGGCGCATACCAAATCGACTGGGTTGAAGTGTGTCGCAGATTGGAAGACTGCCTCTTGTTTCTCGTTTTTGTGGTCGATTTGTGAAGATTCGACGATTTGCAATGAAACCTCGTCGCTGCTGTTTCTTGTCCAGTAAGGACCTCCGCCAGGTTCGCCTTCGTTTTTAACCATGCCGCAGATTCTCATTGGGCGGTTCATCTTGCTGTAAAGGAAGTCAATCTTCTCAATTTCGTTATATGTCTTGTAGAAATTAGGAATGTCAATCATCAATTTTTCCTTTGCAAACTTCGCGATTTCGTCAATTTCGTCGTTTGCCAGACATCCTTCGTCTAATAGGTTAAGGTATTCAAATTGTTGTTGTTGCAATCTGAAGAGATAACCTCCAAGGACTTTTTTATAATCGTAAGTCGTTGATTTTAATCTATCTGGAACTACATTGTCAATGTTTTTAATAAATATGACTTCTTTTTTAAGGTCGTTGAGGTTTTGTATCAATGCGCCGTGACCGCCAGGACGGAAGAGGAGACTGCCGTCGTTGTTACGGAAAGGCTCGTTGTTCATGTCGACAGCGATAGTGTCGGTCGATGGCTTTTGTACGGAATATGAAATGTCGTAACGGATGCCGTATTCTCTTTCGTAAACAGGAATCAGCTCTTCGACAGTCTTTTTGAATATGTCGAGATGTTCTTGAGAAACAGTGAAATGCAGTTGTGCTATTTCTCCGTCTTCTGTGTATATTGTGCTGTATTGTGTTGCTTCAACAAGATGTTCTTC
The DNA here is from genome assembly GCA_017381865.1 of Bacteroidales bacterium. Lineage (GTDB taxonomy): Bacteria > Bacteroidota > Bacteroidia > Bacteroidales > F082 > Limimorpha. Next base: position 10,412 of record JAFOBJ010000058.1, on the reverse strand, counting down.
AAGTGCCAAGCGTGATGATTCCTTGTATTTATGGAATTTTAACAACGCTTTAGGCAACTTGCCGTAGCAGAGGCCTTCGTTTTCGAGGAGGAATTCTGCGATTTCTACGAGGCGATTTTCGCTCATAAGAGTCTCTATATCTTTGCCGCATTCTGCAAGTTTGTTTTTTAAATCGTCATAAAAAGCGAAGTCGCTGATACTTAGGAAGAAATTTTCGATAGAATCGAATTTTACGTTTTCTTTTTTCAAGAAATCTTCTGGAATTTCCTTGCCTTTGTATTCTTCAACAAAAGAATAAATATTTTTAAACATACGACTTGCGGCACCTGAAGCTGGAATGAATTTCAAGATGTCATAATATTCTTTGTCTTCCTCAAATTGTTTTATAAGTTCTTGAACTTCAGTGTCGCTGAATTTTATTATGCCGTTGCCAATCGTTGCAGGCGCGACTAAATCGCTGTAAGGGAAGCCTGTCTTGAATTGATTGATTTGTCTTTCAACTTGATCTGTCGAAATGTTTAATGATTCGAGTTGTTGTTTATCCTTGTTTGTTAAAGCTGACATAAGCGTTTGTATTTGAACATCACAAAGATAGAAATTTATCTTAATTTTAAAAAACATTTTAAAAAAATATTTGTATATATTTGCAGAAGTGAAAGACTAATGACAAAAGGCTAAAGACTAATGGCTAGTAATTTGGAGTTAGTAGTTGAACTCTAATCTGGGCGTTCCGGCTATCGCCGTCGGGCTTTCCGCTACGCTCCAAAAGGATGCCGCTTCAATCCCTAACGCATTGGCGGCGATTAGACATCAGTGGTCGGTAGTTGAAAACTGAAAATTTAAAATTATTGAATGAAGATTTATTAACTTAAAAAATAAATAAAATGATTAACAAACAATTACAAGACGCTATCAATGCGCAGATTAATGCTGAATTATGGTCAGCTTATCTTTATTTGTCAATGGCAACAAACTTCCATGAAATGGGTTTGGGCGGCATCGCTAACTGGTTTGAAGTTCAATTCAAAGAAGAACAAGACCATGCTATGATTTTCTATAACTACTTGGTTTCTCGCGGCGGTCGCGTTGAACTTAAAGCTATCGACGCTGTCAAGACAAAATGGGAATCACCATTGGAAGCTTTTGAAGACACATTGGAACACGAACAAAAAGTCACTTCTTTAATCAACGATATCAATGCTTTAGCTGTTGAGTTGAAAGACTACGCAACACAAAACAGACTCGTTTGGTTCATCGACGAACAAGTTGAGGAAGAAGAATCAGCACAAAAGATGATCGACAGTCTCCGCATGATTAAAGACAATCCATACGCAATCTATATGTTCGACAAAGAATTAGCAGCGAGAACATATACACAGGCATCACCACTTGCTACAGCAGCTGAGTGAATTTTAGAACTTTAGAATAAAAAAAAGCGTCGTATTTCTACGGCGCTTTTTTTGTTGATTGAATGTTCAATAGACAGGGTTCAAAGTTTAAAGGTTTTATCTTCGATATTGACGACTGAATCAGGGATATTATATTTCGTTGATTCTCCGAATGCTGAACTTCCTATTGAGATGATTGTGTCGGGAATTGTTACTTTTTTCAAGGCGTTACATTCATCAAATACTTTGTCTTCAATAAATGTCATCGAATGAGGAATGTTAACTTTCTTTAAAGATTTGCAGTATTGAAAACAACCCTTGCCGATATAGATTATAGAATCTGGCAATTCAATTTCTTTCAGTTTGCAGCAATTGTTAAATGCTTCTTTACCAATGACTTTTACTGAATTAGGGAAGTTGATAGTCTTCAGTGATTCGCAATTTTTGAAAGCATAATCTCTGATAGTAGTAAGAGAATTGGAGAGGTGGGTTTCTTTCAATGAAGTACAGTCTTCAAACGCACATTTCCCAATTGTCACGACAGAATCGGGAATGTTAATGATTTTTAATTCTTCACAATGCCAAAATGTATATGAACCGATGGATGTCAATGAGTTTGAAAGATTTATTTCTTCTAAAGAATTGCAATAAGAAAATGCCTCGTTGCCAATGGTTTTCACGGAATCAGGAATATTGATTTTTTCTAAAGAATTGCAACAAGAAAATGCCTCGTTGCCAATGGTTTTCACGGAATCAGGAATATTGATTTTTTCTAAATAAATGCAATGGAAAAAAGCAGAGCCTCCGATATGAGTCACGCAATCGGGGACGTTCACTTCTTCTTCTTTACCGCAATAAGCAATGAGAATCTTCTTTTTCTTGTCAATCAGCATATTGTCAATGACGACAAAACGAGATGATTCGCTGGTGATTTTGAGAGACCAGCAATCATAGAAAGGGTTTTCTTCAATATGAGTGATTTTGGGTGAAATGTGGAATTCAAGAAGTTTGGTGCAATGTGCAAAAGCTCCATCTCCAATATGAGTCAGAGATTCATAATTGTTGATGTGTTCTAATGAATTACAATCGTCAAAAGCATCTTCACCAATAAATTTAACATTCGGGATGTTGATAGTTTTTATGCTGTTGCAATTATAGAATGCGCTTTCTTCAATGCGTTCTACACTGTTGGGAATGTTAATTTCTTTTAAGGAAGTGCAAAAATTAAAAGTGTCCTTTTTGATGGAAGTGATGCCGTTGGGAATGTTGATTTTTTTTATGTCACAATAATCAAAAGCTCCTTCTCCGATGAATTGCACGCTGTCGGGAAGGATGATTTCTTTTATTTTAGTCCTTCTGAATGCTTCATTACCAATATGAGTCACGCCATCAGGGATGTTGATTTTTTTAAGTGATGAATATTCGAATGCTCCATGACAAATGTAGACTGTTTCTTTTTTGATGGTATATTCTTTTAATTTAGCGTCATCATCATCAAATTGTAAAAGTCGTTTGCCGTCTGCGCTATATACACCACCGAATTCGTCCTTGATGCTGTTTTCTATATCTTCTTCTGTGACTTTTAAATAATCTAATGTATTCATGAGTGATATTTAAAATTTATGCAATAATAATAAAAAAGCATCGTAGAATTTAATTCTACGACACTTTTTTTATTGAAAACTGAAAGTTGAAATTTAGCAGTCAGTTCTTAGTTCTTGGTTCTTAGCTCAAAGTTCAAAGACTTTTTCTAACGATAATTTTCTTCACTTCTAAACCGAGTGGTTCCAATGGATAGCATCTGTCGGCTTGTTCGAGTTTGAATGTTTGTTTGCCTGCTTTGAGGTTCATCTTGCCGACGTATGAAGTCTGAATCATTGGGTCGACGCCTGGCAAAGTGTGAGTGATGATGTTATCGCCGCATTCAAATGAATATCTCTTGTCTAAGTTTTCTGGAATATAAACTACGAATACGTCGTATGTTCCGTCTTCAGCGACTTCCATTTCCCATGAACGCCATGAGTCGGTCTGTGTGCTCATGTAACCTGTACCGTCAATGGCAGCGTGTTTTGTGCCGTTGGCTTCTGTTAATTCGAAAGTTCCATTTTCAGATTTCACAACAGGGATTTCTCTGTGTCTTATCTCTATCTTATTCAAAGTATCAGGATGTTGATTCAAGAATTCGCCGATTTTTGTAAGAACTTCTTTTTCGTAAGGGATGACGTTGCCGTCGCCGTCAGGACCGATGTTGAGCAAGAATACGCCGCCGTTGCTTACGGTGCTGAATAATCTTCCTAATTGAACATCAACTTGTTTGTCAACGTCAGGACGGTTTATCCATGATTTGTAGCCCCATGTGCCATAGAGAGATGCTGGGTTGTCCCAGAAGATGTTTTCGTAACCAGCCACGTCGCCGTTGTCAGGCAATGTCATGTAGTCGCCTTGGTTGTTCATAATTCTTCCGTTGATGATACATTTTGGTTGAAGCGATTTCACTGTTTCGCGGAAACGCTTGCTTTGTTCTGGTGTCACGAGACCCATGTCGAACCATAAAGTGTTGATGTCGCCGTAGTTGGTGAGAAGTTCTGTCACTTGAGCGACGATATAATCTTCGAGTTCTGGTGTTACTATTTCAAGAGGAGAATATACTTGATTTACATATTCGTGGCATTTTGTTGTTGGATCTGGAGCGAGGCGTGGGATGCCGAGAGGGTAGTGCCAGTCAGGGAGAGAGTAGTAGAGACCGAATTTGATGCCGTGGCGTTGACATGCTTCCGACAGTTCTTTCACCACGTCGCGACCGAAAGGAGTGAAGTCGACGACGTTATAGTCGGTCGTCTCGGTGTGGAACATACAAAATCCGTCGTGATGTTTTGATGTCATGACGATATATTTCATGCCGGCGTTTTTAGCAAGCAATACGATTTCGTCTGCGTTGAAGTCTTTAGGGTTGAATTCTCTGGCGACGGCTTCGTATTCTTCCGTTGTGATACGGGCGTGGTTCATGATTTGTTCGCCGTAGAATGGAATCTTTTCGCCTTTCCACCAACCAGCGAGTTCAGAATAAATGCCGAAGTGGATGAACATTCCGAAGTGTTCCGAACGCCATTCTTCCAAGGCTTTCTGTGTTATCTCATCTTGTAGAGACGTCACCCCAGTGGTGTCTTTGCATGATGTCGTAGTTGTGCCTTTGTCGTTTTTTGAAAAATTGCACGATGTTAATAAAACCATCGCAACGAGTAATAGATTAATAAGGTGTTTCATTATGGAAAATTTTTATTGATTTCAATTTTTGCAAAGATAGGAAATTTAAGACAACAAGACCACAAGACAACAAGACTACAAGAATTTTTTGAACTATAAATTTTCAACTTCCAATTATGAATTATGCATTATGCATTATGAATTGAATCAGGGCGTTCCGGCTATCGCCGTCGGGCTTTCCGCTATATCTTTTTCCGCTACGCTCCAAAAGGATGCCGCTCCAATCCCTAACGCATTGGCGGCGATGAGCATAGAACTGCGAGCTATGAGCAAGGTCGCTGAATCTGTTGAAACGCTTTTTATCTCGCAAAGGCGCAAAGAACTACAGAGAATTACTCTGCGATACTTTGCGCCTTTGCGAGAAACTTTCAGTTTTTGAATTAGGAAAACTGCTGACCGCTAACTTTCAATTTTCAATTATTCATTAACTCCATATCCGAAAAGCGCAAAGTCGTATTTTATCGGGTCGTCGGCATCTAATTCTCTGAGTTTCGATGTGATTTCTTCAACTGTGGTTCTGTCGTTGCTTTTTCTTTCGATGAGACCGAGTTCGCGGGATATTCTTCCGACGTGTACATCAAGCGGAATCATCAAGTCTGAAGGCTTGATTTTGTTCCATATTCCTAGGTCTACGATGCCGTCATTTCTCACGAGCCATCTCAGTGCGAGGTGGAGCCTCTTGCAAGCAGAGCCTTTCTTTGGGTTGTCGCAGCAAGGGTTGGAGATATGAACGCTGCTCGTTCCATCGTTGGCTTTTTGGATTCTGTCTCTGAAATTCTGAATCCCTTGCCACGCATCGTGATTTCCGTTTAAAGCGAAGATGTCTTCCAGACTTTGATGTTCTTCGTAGATGTTTTTCAATCCGTTACAATAATAAATAAGGTCACGGTTAAAGAAAGTACGATGGACGCATTTATCGGAATCGAGTTTTTTCCAGCCGTCGGACATGACGAAGTCATAAGGTGAATTTCCCATTGTGTTGAGAAGTCTGTTGGCTGAGTTGAGAATCATGGAGCGTTTGCCCCAAGCGATAGTAGCGATGAGAAACGACACTATTTCGATGTCGTTTTTTTGTGAATAACGACGAGGAAACTGCACTGGGTCGCTGTCGGCGAACTCCGGCACATTATATTTCACGACTAATTCGTCGAGAGTTTTTTTTAATTCATAATTCATAATGCATAATTCATAATTAGGTCAACGAGTAGTGAGATGTTCACTTGCAAAAATAAAGTCTAAATCTCAATAATGCAAAGGAAAAAAAGTTAAAGTTTATTAAGAAAAAAGCACCTAGCTGGGAACTGAGGTGCTTTCCAAAATTGAGAAAATTGAAATGTATAACCAAAACCGAATATAATACAATTGTAATGTTGTTTTTGTTCAAATAGGATGAATTTTTTTTATTCCTATGTCTCTGCAACTTTACTCCTCTGTGTCTAAATGCTTGTTGTCTTGTAGTCTCGTTGTCTTGTAGTCTTTCTTATCCGTAATCAAGAAGAAGTTTGGCACGAACAGTGTTCCGAAGATTGTATTCGTGAACATGCCGAAGACGACGGCAGTGCCGAGTGCGATACGTGCTTCGGCGCCCGCACCGCTCGCAAACATAAGCGGCAACACGCCGAGCACGAAGGCCAACGATGTCATAAGAATCGGTCTCAACCTGACGCGTCCTGCCTCCAAAGCAGCTTGCGCTTTCGTCATACCTGCTTTCCTGTAATCGACGGCGAACTCCACAATCAAAATGGCGTTCTTCGCCGACAATGCAATCAATAATATAATACCGATTTGGGAATATATACTGATAGGTAATGCCATCACGATGCAACCTAAAACAACGCCGAGCAGTGCCAATGGCACACTTAAAATAACAGCGAATGGATTACCCCAACTTTCGTACATCGCTGCTAAAACCAAGATTACCAATATTATCGCAAGAGCGAAAATCATGGAAACGCTTGAACTTGACAATTTTTCTTGATAAGCGACGGATGTCCATTCATAGCCGAAGTTATTTCCTAAAAATTTTTTAGAAATATTTTCAAGTGCGTCCATCGCCTCGGAGCTGCTGTATCCTTCCGCAGCGATGGCGGTGATGTTGGCGGCAGGGTAGAGGTTGTATCTGTTTATCTGCGTCTGTCCCATCTTTTCTTCAATGTTGCAAAACGCTGAGAATGGAACCATCTGTCCGTCAGTGTTTTCTACGCTTAACTTCAAAATGTCGCTGATGACTTTTCTATCACCTTGATTGGCTTGGATGATGACTTGATAAATATTGTTAAACTTCACAAAGTCATTGGCAAAAGAGGAACCCATATATGAAGAAAGCGCATCAAAGACTTGATTTAGCTGCAATCCCATCATGCCGATTTTGTCACGGTTTATGTTCAAAAAATATTGCGGACTGTTGCCTTGAAACTGATTTTGAAGGTACATCAATGCTGGCTCTTGTTGGTAATTTCCCATTATTGTATTGACGGCGTTTTCTAACTCCGTAGTTCCTAGATTGTTACGGTCTTCTAATACGAATGCCAAACCGCCAGAAGCACCGAGTCCTGGAATGGAAGGTGGATTGATGGCGAATATGTTAGCTTCTTGTAATTCAATAGATTCTGCATTTATTTTGTCAATTAAAGCTTCTGCAGACTGTGCTTTGCCTTTACGTTCATCCCAATCTTTCAACATTACGAATAAACTAGCTTCGTTGGAACTGTTGCCTCCTTTTACAAATGAAAATCCGTTGATAACCAAATATGTATCAATTTCTGGATATTTGTCTAATCTCTTGGAAAGTTTTTCCGTGACTTTTTCCGTCCTTTCTAAACTCGCTGAGTTGGGCAATTGAACAGTTATTAAGAAATATCCTAAATCTTCATTTGGTAAAAATTCATTAGGTAATTTAAAGAAAATAAACATTGTGATTACAGAAACGATGACGAATGTCGTAAGCGCAATTGCAGGTTTTCTTAAAAATGTTTTAACGATGCCGATATATAATCCTAATGTCTTGTCGTATAATTTGTTAAACCATTTTAAACTCCATTTTTCTTCTTTTAAGAATAAAACGCACATCGCAGGAGTGAATATCAAGGAAATGAAACCGGAAATTACTGTAGCAGTGGCGATTGTGAGTGCGAATTGCTTGTAGAGTTCTCCTGTTATTCCTCCAATGAAGGCAGTCGGGATAAAGACGGCGAGCAGTACTAAAACGATACTTATCACTGGGCCTTGTATTTCTTTCATGGCTTCCGTAACTGCTTCTTTACGAGAATATTTCTTCGATTCAATAAGTCGAGACGAATTTTCCACCACGACGATGGCGTCGTCGACAACGATGGCGATTGCCAAAACCAATCCGAATAATGTTAATAAATTTATGGAAAAACCTAAAAGTCGCATCACGGCGAATGTTCCTAATAATGAAATTGGGATTGTGAGCGCGGGAATGATGACGGCGCGGAAGTTTTGTAAGAACAAGAACATCACCAAGATAACGAGCAATGTTGTTTCTGCTATTGTGACCAGCACTTCGTCGATGGAAGCGGTGACGTATTTTGTGTTGTCCATCACGATTTTCATCGTAACTCCTTCAGGAAGATACTGTTGTAAGTCGTTGACCTTAGCTTTCACTTCTTTTGCTACGTCCAATGCATTAGAACCAGGCATCTGATTTATTCCGATAGCGGCAATTTCTTTTCCTTTCATCGTCGTTGTGACGGAATACGATTGCGAACCAAGTTCTATCTTTGCAATGTCTTTAAGTCTCAGATATTTACCTCCGTCTAAAGTACGAATTATGATGTTGCCGAATTCTTCCACATCGACCAATCGACCTTTGGTGCTGATGCTGTATTGAAATGCCATATTGCCAGAAGTAGGAGGCGCTCCGACGGCACCAGCCGAAACTTCCATATTCTGTGCTTTTATCATTGATAACACTTCGTCAGGAGTTATATCTCTGATTCTCATTATCTCTGGGTCGAGCCAGACTCGCATTGCATAGTCGGCTGCTCCGAAGACGTGAACGTCACCGACACCTTTAAGTCGCGCCAATTCATTGACGATATTGATATTGGCGTAATTGGACAGAAATAAGCCGTCATATTCTTCTAAGTCGCTGTCAAGTACGATGAACATCAGTTGGTTAGGACTTCTTTTCTTCACGGTGATGCCTTGTTGTTTGACAGAAGAGGGAAGATTCGCTTCTGCAAGGTTGACGCGGTTTTGTACCATGACGGCAGCTTCGTCTATGTCGGTGCCGAGTTCGAAAGTGACTGTTAATGAATATTCTCCATCGCTTGAAGAACTGGAACTCATATACATCATGTTTTCCACTCCGTTGACTTGTTGCTCAATGGGAACGCCGACGGTTTGCGCTACAGTCTCTGCGCTTGCTCCAGGATAAAATGCTGATACCATGACAGTTGGAGGTGTGATGTCGGGATATTGCGCTACAGGTAATGTCCTCAATGTCACCAATCCAGCGATGACGATGACGATGGCAATGACGGTGGAAAAAATCGGTCTGTCAATAAAGTATTTAGAAATCATGGCTTCAATTATTAATAGGTTCGACTTTCATTCCTGATCTTACTTTTAACAAGGCCTTTGCGACAAAACGTTCATCAGGATTTAATCCAGATTTGACATGAATAAGACTGTCGTCTATAATCTCGCCGACTTCTATGTGTCTGTAAGATACGATGTTATCTTCGTTTACAATATAAATGTATCTTCCTAATTGGTCGGTTCCAGTTGAAGCATCTGGAATCAGAATCGCTTCGTTTTCTTCTCCGTAAGGAAGAGAAACAGTGCAATACATTCCGCTTTTGAGGTCGTATTTTGAATTTTCAAAAAGTGCTCTTAGTGTGAGTGTTCCAGTTTTTAAATTGACGAATGGCGATATATAATTAGGTGTAGCCTCGATAGGAGGGAAGTCGCCTTCTTGCATATTGACGTAGACTTTTTTAGGCAAGGAATTTTCCCAGTTTTTTGATGATATTCTTATCATAAGATATTGATTATCTTCGATGTTGAAGTAAGCATACATGGGGTCGTTGTTGTATATTGTAGTGAGTTTGAAAGGACTTCCATCGCTGCCAGAGACATATTCGCCTTCACCTGCGCCGCTAGTGGTGAGAACTCCAGATATTGGAGCCTTTACATAACAGTAACTCAATGTGTTTTTAGCAGTTTTTAGGTTAGCTTCAGCATTTTGTACGTTAGCTTGCGCAGTACGCACATTAGTTTCAGCTTGAATCAAATCAATCTGGCTGATGGCATCGCTTTTTGACGCCTCCAACATTCTTTGGTAGTTGTTTTTGTAATAATCTAACGATGCTTGTGCCGACTTCAAATTTGCCTCAGCTTTTTTAACTTCATTTTCATATACCGTAGGTTCAATGATATAAAGCAAATCACCTTCGTTGATATATTGTCCGGAACTGAAGTTTTGCTTTGTTACATAACCACTTACGCGACCAACAACATCAACGATATTATTGGATAATAAATATCCAGGATAATCCTTGTGTAAGACAATAGGCATCACATAAGGTCTTGCGACGCTGACTTTAGGTATTTCAGATGTTGTTTTTTGTTTGTTTTTATTCTTACATCCGAACAGAAATATCAGACATAAAGCCATGATTGATAATAGTATAAATTTTGTTGTTTTCATATATTTTGTTTTTAATATATAACTTTCAGTTTTCAATTTTCAGTTTTCAACTTTACCAAGAACCGCCTAAGGCAGTGTATAAT
>JAFOBJ010000057.1 GCA_017381865.1 Bacteroidales bacterium | reverse complement strand
TATAGTTTATAGTTTATAGTTCAGAGTCAGTGTGCGGTGCCTGAGCCTGTCGAAGTGCCGAGCCCATATTTTGAGTGAGCGAGGAAAAACAAAAAGCGAGCAAAGATATAGCGGAAAGCCCAAAAGAAAGTTACTAAGTTACTAAGTTGCTAAGTTGCTAAGTCAATAGTCAAAGTTCTTAGTTCTTAGCTCTTAGTTCAAAGTTCTTAGTTCAAGAAAAAAGTCGCCACGATTTCTCGTAGCGACTTTCCTTTCAACGGTCAATGTCCAAAAGCCAAAAGCCTTAGTTTTAAATTATTGCTTTGACACTTTTCTTACAACACTGCCATTTACTGTTGTGATGCGTACCATATAGATACCTGTTTCGTATTGGCTCATGTTAATTACTTCATTATCTGTGTTTACTTCATTGTCGTAAACCACTTGACCTAAAGTATTTGTAATTGTTATGCGTGTCATTCCTTCAGCCTTGATTGTCAAGTTGTCTTTTGCAGGATTTGGATAAACCATCATGCCGTTGACATTTGTTTCACCAATATTAAGAAGTTCAACTTTCACATAATATTGATCTGGATTTCTGAATGAGTTAGCTGGTTCTGACTCACATGTTTCTTCACCGTCTTTATAAACAGCTCTAACTTGGTAATAATAAACACCTTGTGAAATAACATCGAAGTATTTTCCTTCTTCTGTTGTTGCAAGCAATGTCATTTCGTTAAGGTCGCTGCCACGATAAACATTATAGTGTTGGAAGACAGATTCTCTTGTTGCATTTGCGATTACGTTTTCGAGAGGGAAAATTTCGACTTCGTTATTTGCATTTTCATTGATTGCCAATTCAAATTCTTGTGTTTCAATGCCTCTTTCTGTTTGAACATTACTTGTAACGAAAGCCTTCATTGCCCATACATAATTATATGCGCTATTCAATGACTTGAGGTCGTACCATTCTGTACCATTCATAGAAACCCATCTACCATTAGATTTATTACCTGTATCTTGACATAAGATAGCTGTACCTGTTTGATAACACATAACCCAGATATGATCTTCGCCTGTCACTGGCACCGCATTATCTAATTCAATTTCAACCCATTGTTTTGTTCCTGAGAAGCTAACACTTTGAACATGTTTTTGAATCATTGGAGATGTTTTTGAACCGTAATAAATCAATATTGTTGTGCTACCTGCTTCGTAGTCATAGAGTTTAACTTTTGTCAAGCTTGTTCCTGTATAATCTGCGAGGATGTCGCTTGGCAACATGATTCCGTAGTAGAAAGTACTGCCGTTATTGTTGAAACCTGTACTTGGTATGTCATTATCATAGCTCAACCAGTCTGAGATTTCGAAAGGCCATGTCAAAGCAACGCCTTGTTCGCCATTTTCATTGACTGTGACGTCGCTATAAAGATTTCTTGGAGCGACGCATTGCATTGGAGCATCGATTAATACACATTGTGGTTCTGACATTCCATAGTCGCTGTAAACAACTCTTACGCAGTATGTATATTCATCATAACCAGGGAAGTCTGTATAGAAGCTTCTACTTGCGATTGGTTCTGGAGTAAGGAGTTCATCTCCACAGAATACCATTGCGCCTAATATTTCTTTTTCGTCTCTTGATGATTTTTCGCCTGTTGTCAAAGCAATATCATCAACATTGATTATGTATTGGTCTGTACAATTAAAGTGACGGATAGCGATATATACTTCTTCGCCAGCATATTTACTGAGGTCGATAGTTCTCAAAACCCATTCAGTTTGTGGTGTCATTCCGTCCCATTCATCTAATTTTTCATTTACAATTGTTTCTTCAAAAATTGTAAAGAAGTCTTCTGCAGAAGCATTGTCAGCCATTGTGATTGCCACGCCATAATGTTCAGCGCAGCATTCTGGATCTAAAGCACTTACTAAGAATGACAATTGTGAACTTTCTGTGATAGCATATTTCTTTTCTGTAACGAGATAGTTATCAGGTGTCAATGGCATACCATATTGATTACCATTTTCTGTGACATAGCTATAGAATGAATGTGACATAACGCAGTAGTCGTCTTTATAGCCATAACCTGGTCCTAATTTTTCAGCTGAGTTATACCAGCCATAGCTGTCGCCGTCAGCATCTAACGATTTCCATCCGTCCAATGTGCCGTCACTGAAATTAAATGAGAATGATGATGTTGCTGCTTCTCCTTCTTCATCACCTTCGAAAGCCCATTCGATGAATGCTTTATCAGCTACACTTCTACCGTCAACGCTCTTAACGCCAGCATATTCTGATGGAGAAACGTATTCCCATGTATATTCAGCAACAGCGCCTTCACCTGATGTGTAATTTGCGATAACAGTAGCTTTGTATGTTTCTCCTGCTGTCAATTCTTCAAATTGATAATAGTTTGTCTTAACATTATCAGCAACAACTTTATCGTTCAACTTCACTATGTATCCATTGAGAGTTCTTGTTGATTTAGCATTATTTACCAAAGCGATATTATCAACATTGACATAGAACTGACCGACAGTATTGAAGTGACGGAATGCTACATAAATTTCCTTACCAGCATATTTGCTAAGGTCGATGGTTCTCTTATACCAAGCGCCTTGTGCTCTGCTGCCTCTTGAAGAATTGCTGCGTGACATTGTTTCTTCCCAAACTGTTTCAAAATCACTTGGTTCAGTACCTGTTGTTGAAACCATAACTGCATAATGTTCAGCTGGACAAGTTTCATCTTGAGCGCATACATAATAAGAGAGTTCTGAATCTTCTGTGATGAGATATTTCTCTGCTGTAATCATGTAGTTATCTGGTTTAAGAGCTGCTGTCTCTGGAGTAAGAGAATCTGTGCAATATGATTGTGAAAGAACGCAATATTTACTCTTATTGTAACCATTGCCAGGTCCTAAGATGTCTGTTGTGATACGCCATGTCAAGCCGTCGCCGTCAGCATCGACTGTTGTCCAGCCTTCGAATAAGCCATCTTCGAAATCGAAGTAGAATGTGCCGCCACCATTATCGAAGCTTGCATTTTCCCACATAGCCCAGCCTGTAGGTGAAACATAGAGATTTTCGACTGCTGCTTTAATTTCGTTTAAAACAACTTCAACATCTTTATTATCAACGACTTCTATTTCTTGTACATATTTTTCATAACCTTCCAAAGAAACTGTGAATTTATAGTTGCCTTTACGGAATCTTTCAAAAGAAACTGTTGCTGTTTCATCTAAAGTAACTTTATAATCAAAGCCTTGACCTGGTTCTGTTAAGTTAACCAATTTAACTCTTGCGCCAACAGGAACGTCATTGCTATTTGTTTTAACATTGACATTCAATGCTGTGTACATATCTTTAGCAATTGTATTTGACCATGTTATTTCAGCATCCCCGTCAGCGTATACAGCAGCAACACCATATTGGTATGAACCAAAAGATGTTGATGCCCATGCTGCGTCTGTGTATGTTGTATCTGTAACATTTTCAGCGAGTAAAGTTTCTTCGCCTGAAATATTATTTCTTCTATACACTTTATATTCTTGTGCATTTCTTGTTTTAGACATAACGACTGATTCGCCTCTGCTATTTTCGAGATAGCCTCTAATCATCCATGTGAGGTTTACGCCGCTTTCTGAAAGATGTTCCCAGTTTACGCCTTTATCCCATGACACCCAGTCGCTGTTTTCGTTACCTGTGAAGTTACAGCCTGTTGCTGGATATACATAAGCATTTTCACTGCATTCATTGTGGAAAGTAATCCATAAAGGTTCTGTTCCATCGATTGGAATAGAAGCATTAAGAGTTAATTCTTCTATTTTACTTGAACCTTTAAGTTTAAATTCTTGGCTGTGAACCAATGTTCCTGGAGCGTCTGTTCCACCGAAATAAATGTTAGCTTTCACTGTTGCAGGAAGGTCGTTGTTATAAGTAGCGACTTTTGTCAAATTGTAGCCTGCATAATCTTCTGTATTTGGGAAGCAAATACCCCAGTCGACGTTAAATGATTGAGAACCGACATCTTGTACGAAGTGACCATCGTCATAGTTTACCCAGCCGCCAGTAAATGGCTCTAACTTTTTGTAAAGCACGATGTTATCTACAAAATAAGTATCAGCACTTGCTTCAAAATCGTCGCTGTCTTTTCTATAGCTCCATTTGTAAGTATGTGTACCTTTTTCAACCTTAAATTCTCTGTAAGTCCAATCGACTTTACCTGTAATAAGGTCTCTTTCAACGCCATCGATGAAGAAATAAGCATTATCGAAATAATATTCGCAATCAACTTTATGATAGAAGCTCATAACTGCATCAAAAGGAACATCTACAGTAACTTCAATTGTTGACACGCCATTATTTACGCCTGCGCATGTAGATTTGATGGCATATTTTCCTTCATAAGCGTTTTCTGTTATTACCCATGGATATGTTTGGTCAATAACAAAAGGAGCTTGTGTAAAATCGCCAGTTTCAAAGTCAACGGCCGTTGTTTCATGAACGATGTCATTCCAGCTCCATACTAAGTTAACAACATCATTTTCAGATTTAGCATAAACCTCACGAACTGCTTGATTCTGAGATTGTACAGTAAATGGTGTTATTAATGCTAATAACATCATTGTGAGAAAAAATTTTTTCATAATTATAAATGTTAGTTAATAATAGGTTATCAAACTTTATGTCATAATTTATAACTGACACAACAACCCACAAATTTAAAAAAAATAAACACATATACAAGACATGTGTTTATTTTTCGTTTTTATTTTTTGAAGTCTCGCCGGAGAAGCGTTTCACGACAGATTCGCTGTATGTTTTCGAGACTGGTATTGGGTCTATTCCTTCAAAGTCGAAATCGATGTAGAATCCATCGCTTTCATGACGTAAGACTTTTATTTTCTTTATATTAACGATATACGTTCTATGGCAACGCATCAGCGGAGTATCACGGAAAGTATCTTCTATAGTTTGCATTTTACAACGAATCATATAACGATTCAGCAAACCATTTCTTGAATAATATACTATTGTGTAATTATCTTCAGCCTTGATATAATACAGATTATCGAGTTTTACCGACAATTTCAATACGCCTTTATTATCAGCTATATTGATAATGTCTATATTCTGAGCGATAGCTTCGCCGTCGGAAGCCACATTTTTTGTATCGGTAACAAGCAATGTATTTCGCATATCACTGATAACTATCCACATAGATGCCACCAGATAAGGAACACCGAGAGCGAGCAAAGTGATAAGAATACTTTTTGTAACAATAAATGAAACGGTATAATTGGTAATTTTAATATAAACCATCGACAGCACTGCGTGGAACACACCTATTATTACTATTTCGGCAAGCATCCACATTGCATATTTCATATATGTCATTTTTATATGCTGTTTTGACAAAAGATACATCACAGTTCTGCTTATTATCAAGAACAAGACTGAAACCACAACGAATGTTGTTGTAAGGAGGAAACTTTCAGATTTTGCGACGCCGAACCATGCCGTTTCTGAATAAGGAGAATAGATGACAAGAAAAACCAATGCGTATAAGATAGAAAAAGTAAGAGATGTTATGATATTTCCTATCTCTAACAAGCATTGTGAAAAAGTATTTTTAAGACGTTTTTTCATCAAAAATGTGTTATATTTTTGTTTTGACTTTGCAAAATTACAAAAATTCCACCCCATATTTTACAATTTCGCCACTTTTTCGCCAAAAAAAGTAGTTTCAAGTTATGAACAACCACATTTTCACCACAAGCATATTTTATGATTGTACTTTTGCCATTGAATTTTTGATTTTTACAAGTTATGAAAATTATCGGAACCGGACGTTCTCATCCATCACTCGTCGTGAACAACGAGATGCTTTCTCAGATTCTCGACACCAGCGACGAATGGATTACTTCGAGAACCGGAATTAAAGAAAGACGTATTATTTCGTCAGAAAACTTACACGACCTCGCTATCGACGCCGCCAAGAAAGCTCTTTCCGATGCTAACATGGACGCTAAAGACTTAGACTATATTATATGTGCTAATGTTGTTAATGAGTTTGTCTCGCCAGCGATGAGCTGCCTCATCCAAGGAGCCATCGGCGCCAATTGTCCTTGCTTCGACCTTAACGGAGCCTGTGTCGGTTTCATCTATGCTTTAGAGATAGCAGAATCATTTTACAGAAGCGGCAAGTATAAAAACATACTCATTGTTTGTGCAGAAGAGCCTTCTCGCATGGTTAACTGGCACGATCGCACCGCCAGCGTTCTATTCGGCGACGGTGCAGCAGCAGCGGTGCTCACCGAAGGCGATAACATCAAAGCCACTAAAATGTCGGCTTCATGTAGCTGGGACCGTCTCTACCAAAAACACGAACTTCAATATTCTCCTTATAACACGAAACCTGACAGCAACCAGCCTTTGGTTATGCACGGACAAGACGTGTTTATGTTCGCTACACGCGCTGCCATCAGAGACATCAACGCTGTGATGAAAGCTTCAGGACATAAACCAGAAGACGTCGATCATTTCTTGATTCATCAGGCAAATTTAAGAATCATAAATAATATTAAGGAATATGTGAAACAACCCGACGAGAAATTCCCGTTGAACATTCACAAATATGGCAATACCTCTTCTGCCAGCGTGCCTATCCTCCTCGACGAAGTCAACAAGGAAGGCAAGTTAAAAAGAGGTGATTTAATAGTATTGAGTGCTTTCGGTGCAGGATTCGTTTCCGGAGCATGTATTTTAGAATGGTAATTTTATGGAAAGAAGAGTAGTAATAACAGGAATGGGTGCTATCACCCCACTCGGCAACAATGTTGAAACTTTATGGAACAATCTCGTCAATGGAGTTTGCGGCATTGATTATATAACAAAAATAGACACTTCAGACCTTCCAGTGAAAATCGGCGCTGAAGTAAAAGATTTCGATCCTATAGTATTAGGCGTAGATGCTTCTTTCGCACGTCGCAACGACTTATTCTCTATTTACGCCATGGCAGCATCTATCGAAGCTATGAAAGGCAACGAAGGTTGCTTCGACCCAGAACGTCTCGGCGTTTATGTCGGTTCTGGTGAAGGCGGTTTCGACACCATCATCAAAGAAATAGTAAAATGGAAAGACCAAGGTTCTAAATGGGTCTCTCCACTCCTCATACCAAGCATGATTTCAAACATCGCTGCTGGCAACATCGCGATACGTCATAACGCCTGTGGTGTCTGCGTACCAATCGTAACTGCTTGTGCTACTGGCACACACTCTATCGGAGAAGCTTTTCGCGCTATAAAACACGGTTACGCCGACGCCATCATAACAGGTGGCAGTGAGGCTGCTGTCAACCCTATCAGTATAGCAGGCTTCGCCAACTGCAAGGCTCTCACACGCGCTGAAGACCCAAAACAAGCCTCATTGCCTTTCGACAAACGTCGTGCAGGCTTCGTTCTCGGCGAAGGCGCTGGCATCATTCTTCTTGAAGAATACGAACACGCCAAGTCTCGCGGCGCAAAGATTTACGCTGAAGTATGCGGCTACGGCAACACCTGCGACGCTCATCATGTCACGGCTCCACATCCAGAAGGAAAGCAAGCAGCACGCGCCATCAAGATGGCTCTCGAAGAAGCAAAATACAACGACAATGACGTGCTTCATATCAATACACACGGCACAGGAACGCCGCTCAACGACAGCTCTGAGACAGCAGCGATCAAAGCGGCTTTAGGTGAAGAAAATGCACGCAAGGCTCACATCAACTCAACGAAGTCGATGACAGGCCATCTCCTCGGAGCAGCAGGCGGCGTTGAAGTCATAGCAGCAGCATTGGCACTATACCACGGCATCGTGCCTCCAACAATAGGCCTCAACGAAGCTGACCCTAACTGCGACCTCAACTATACACCTAACACTGCGGTAAAAGCCGACTTAACAATTGCAATATCACAGTCACTCGGATTCGGCGGACATAACTCTTGCATCGCACTGAGAAAAATTGATAATTAATAGCCGTGAGCCATGAGCTATGAGAAGTGAGCTCTTCGTTAATAATAGAATCGCTCATTGCTCACAGCTCACAGCTCTTAGCCCAAATAAAAAAGATATGACAAAAGAAGAATTAAAAAAATACTTACCTCATCGCGAGCCTATGTTGCTCGTTGATGAAATTAACATCGATGAGAATGGAGTTGCTCATTCTAAATATCATGTCACAGGTGAAGAGTTTTTCTTGAAAGGACATTTTCCTGGACAGCCTACTGTTCCTGGCGTTATCTTATGCGAAATCATGGGACAATCGTGCGCTCTTCTCATCCTCGACGACTTAAAAGATAAAATCACATTATACACAGGCCTCGACAATGTTCGTTTCAAACATCAGGTTGTTCCAGGCGACACCATCGAAGTTGAAGCTACATTATCAAGCAAAAGAGCAAATATGTATTTTTGCGAAGCCAAGGCAACAGTCAACGGCAAGCTCTGCGCAAAAGGCAGTTTATCATTTGCATTAATCGAAGATCAAAGAAACAAATAAATAATGAATAACAAACAATTCCATATAGTAGTGTTAGCGAAGCAAGTTCCTGACACACATAATGTAGGCAAAGACGCCATGAAAGAAGACGGCACCATCAACCGTGCCGCTCTTCCTGCCATCTACAATCCCGACGATTTGAAGGCACTTGAGATGGCACTCGCTTGCAAAGACGCACTCAAAGACATCATGTCTGTCGAGGTCACCATCGTAACAATGGGACCTCCTCGCGCAGCAGAAATCGTACGCGAATCCATGTTCCGCGGCGCCGACAACGGCATCGTCATCAGCGATAAACGATTCGCAGGTTCCGACACTTTGGCAACATCATACGCTCTGTCAGCAGCAGTGAAGAAACTCGGCAAAGTCGACATCGTCTTCTCAGGACGTCAAGCCATCGACGGCGACACAGCTCAAGTCGGACCTCAAGTTGCAGAGAAATTAGAACTTGCTCAAATCACATACGCAGAAGAACTCGTTTCTGTAACAGAAAACGAAATCGTAATAAAAAGACGTCTCGACAGAGGCATTGAAACAGTGAAAACCTCATTCCCAGTCTTGATTACAGTACACGGCAACGCTAACGAATGTCGCCCTCGTCACGCAAAACGCGTCATCATGTACAAAAACGCTAGCTCCATTTCTGAAAGACAAGAGACAAAAGCCAATGGTCAAAAGCCAATGGTCACTATCGAAGAATGGAACGCTGACGACATCAATCCTGACTTTTCAAGATTAGGCATGAGCGGCTCGCCAACAAAAGTCAAATCAATAGAAAATGTTGTTCTTACAAGTAAAGAGAATAAAATTATAACCAACAGCGAAAGCGAAATTAACGAACTTATGAAAGAGCTTGTCACAGCTCACATTATCTAATTAAAAACATTTAAAAAAGAATTATTATGAATACAAGAGAACAAGTTATAGACATTATCGTAAATAAATTAGGTGTTGAACGCGAATCAGTTGTTGACGGCGCAAGTTTCACAAACGACCTCGGTGCTGACTCATTAGATACAGTTGAGCTCATCATGGAATTTGAAAGAGAATTTGAAATCAATATTCCTGACAATCAAGCAGAACAAATTTCAACAGTTGGTGAAGCTATTTCTTTCGTTGAAAACGCTGTAAATAACAAATAATAATTATTTTCTAAAACTTGAGTCATGAACAACATATTAGTATTCTGTGAGATAACAGAGGAACAACAGATAGCTGAGGTGAGTTTGGAGCTTTGTTCTAAAGCTCGCAAGCTCGCCGACAGGCTAAACTCGCGCCTCGATGCTATCGTCATCGGAAACGATATTAAAAATATAGAAGAACAATTATTCCCATTCGGTGTCGATTCTGTCTTTTACCTCAATGACACACGTCTATCGTTCTATCAAACATTACCTTTCTTCGGCACTATCGCTAAATTAATCCAAGAAGAGACACCGGATATTGTTCTTTTCGGAGCTACATCTGTCGGTCGCGACCTCGCTCCACGCATCTCGTCTTACTTACGCTGCGGTCTCACCGCCGACTGTACAAGTCTCGAAATCGGCGACCATACCGATGCTAAGACACAGACTGTCTATAAAGACGTCTTATATCAAATCCGTCCTGCCTTCGGCGGCAACATCATCGCCACCATCGTCTCTCCTGAGACAAGACCTCAGATGGCGACAGTACGCGAAGGCGTCATGAAAAAAGAAATATACAACGAAAATCATAAAGGCGTCATCCGTAACCTTAAAGCAGAAGACTACCTCAAAGACAATGACTTCTGCGTTGAGATATTAAACCGTCATATTGAAGCACAAAAGGTTAACATCAAAGGCGCTCCTATCATCGTGGCTGGCGGTTACGGCATGGGCTCGAAAGAGAACTTCGCTCTCCTCCACGAACTCGCTGAAGTGATAGGCGGCGAAGTGGGTGCTACACGCGCTGCCATCGACGCTGGTTTCACTGAAAGCGCAAGACAAATCGGTCAAACTGGCGTGACAGTACGTCCTAAACTTTATATCGCCTGCGGCATATCAGGCGCAGTACAACATCGCGCTGGCATGGACCAATCGGCTAAAATAATTTCTATCAACACCGACCCTAACGCACCAATCAACAGCATAGCCGACTACACCATCATCGGCGACGCTATGGACGTTTTACCTAAGATGATAAAGAGTTATAAATCGAATATGTTATAATAACTAAGGCTGTTGACCATTGACCATTGACCGTTGACCATTGACCGTTGAACCTTAAAGTCAAAAGCTAATGGTCAAAAGCCAAAGTTTAAATAAAGACGGAAATATGAATTTCTATAACGATAACGAAATATTAAAGTTTTATCTCTCACATCCTGTGATGGATAAGATTATCAAGTTGAAAGAACGTGACTTCGTCGATAGTGCAAACGATATGTTGGCTCCTGAAAGCGTTGAGGACGCTATCGACAACTACGACAAAGTCCTTGAGATAGTCGGCGACTTAGCAGCTAACGTATTAGAATCTAACGCAGAAAGCGTGGATCACGAAGGTCCACAAGTCATCGACAACAAAATAGTTTATGCTAAAGGCACACAGAAAAACCATGAAGTCTTGCGCGACGCTGGTCTCTATGGAATGTCGTTGCCTAGAAAATATAACGGTCTTAACTTCCCTTACGTTCCATACGTCATGGCAGCTGAGATAGTGTCGCGTGCCGACGCTGGCTTCGCCAATATCTGGGGACTTCAAGACTGTGCCGAGACCATTTACGAATTCGCTTCAGAAGAGATTAAAGACAAATATCTTCCTCTCATCAACGAAGGATTCACATGTTCTATGGCACTCACCGAACCTGACGCTGGCTCTGATCTCCAGTCAGTAAGACTTAAAGCAACTTTTGATGATGAACACAACTGCTGGAGACTCAACGGCGTCAAACGTTTCATTACCAATGGCGACGCCGACATTCAACTCGTGCTCGCTCGTTCCGAAGAAGGAACAACCGACGGCCGTGGTCTCTCTTATTTCTTATACGACAGAAGAGACAATGCCGTTTCAGTGAGACGCATCGAGAATAAACTCGGCATCAAAGGCTCTCCAACAGCAGAACTCGTATTCAACAACGCTCCTGCCCTTCTCATCGGCGAACGCCGCATGGGTCTCATCAAATACGTCATGTCGTTGATGAACGGCGCACGTCTCGGCGTTGGCGCACAATCGGTAGGCCTCGCAGAAGCCGCTTATCAAGAAGCTTTACAATATGCTCAACAACGCGAACAGTTCGGCAAAGCTATCATCAGATTCCCACAAGTCTATGAAATGCTCGGACTTATGAGAGCTAAAATTGACGCAACAAGAACATTACTCTACGAGACATCACGTTTCGTCGACTTATACAAAGCATACGACTCAATCAGCAAGGAAAGAAGCCTCACAGCAGAAGAACGCCAAGAGATGAAATATTCTCAACGCTGCGCTGATATGATGACACCTATGCTTAAACTCTTCGCCAGCGAATACGCCAACCAAGCAGCTTACGACTGCATCCAAATACACGGCGGTTCTGGTTTCATGAAAGAATACAAATGCGAACGCCTCTACAGAGACGCAAGAATATTGAATATCTACGAAGGCACATCGCAGCTTCAAGTCGTAGCAGCGATACGTTTCATCGGCAACGGCGCTTACCTCAAACGCATTGAAGAATACGAAGCAATGCCATTGAACGAGACATTGCTCCCACTCCGCCAACGCATCGATAAGATGAAAGAAAATTATCTTAAAATCGTGGAATTGGCTGATAAATTCGGAACATCATCAGAGACTTACGACTTCCTCGCACGCAGAATGGTAGAAGCTATGGGCCACCTCATCATGAGTCATTTATTATTACAAGACGTTAATAGAATCTCAGAATCTCAGAATCTTAGAAACTTAGAATCTCAACTCATGAACTCTTGTAAAATAATGATTGCATTAGGCGAGTCTGAGATTGCAAAAATTCTTACATTTGTAGAAAATTTCAAAGAAGAAGATTTGAATCAATTCATAATTCATAATGCATAATGCATAATTAACAGTTAACAATGAATAATTAGATTGAAAAATTCTAAATTCTTCATTCTACATTGTAAATTAAATTTAAAAGTTATGAGATTATTATTAGAAAATAAGACTGCTGTCATCACTGGTGCAGCAAGAGGTATCGGAAAAGCTATCGCTAAACGTTTCGCTGAAGAAGGCTGTAACATTGCTTTCACTGACTTAAACGAAGAAAACATCAGAGCTACTGAAGCTGAGTTACAAGCTCTTGGCGTAAAGGTGAAAGGTTATGTTTCAAACGCCGCTGACTTCGCTGACGCTGAAAACACAGTAAAACAAATACATCAAGACTTCGGCAGCATCGATGTTTTGGTCAACAATGCTGGTATCACACGCGACACCTTGATGATGAGAATGACTGAAAAACAATGGGACGATGTCATCACTGTTAACTTAAAGTCAGCATTCAACTTCATCCACGCTGTTGTTCCAATTATGGCACGCCAACGCAACGGCAGCATCATCAATATGGCATCCGTTGTTGGCGTTTCTGGTAACGCAGGACAAGCTAACTACTCAGCATCAAAGGCTGGTATGATTGGTCTCGCTAAGTCTATCGCAAAAGAAATGGGCTCACGCAACATCAGAGCTAACTGCATCGCTCCTGGTTTCATCATCACAGACATGACAAACCAAATCTCTGAAGAAGCCAAGGCAGACTGGATGAAGATTATCCCTTTGAAACGTGGCGGCACTCCAGAAGACGTAGCAGACACAGCATTGTTCCTCGCAAGCGACATGTCGAGATATGTCACAGGACAAGTTATCCACTGCTGTGGCGGTATGAATTGTTAACATTGACCATTGACTATTGACCATTAACTATTGAACTTTTTGTTTTGGTTCAAAAGCCAAAAGTCAAGAGCCTTAGTTCCGAAATCAATATCCTTTTTCATTTTATATTTCAAAAATCCGTGTCGTTTGATGCGGATTTTTTTTGTAGAGACGTCACCCCTGTGGCGTCTCAATGGATTTCTGGGTTTTGGATTTCTGGTTGTGGATTCTCAATGGTCAGTGTCAGAGTCAATGGTCAACAGTCACAGAGTGACGACAGTTTCCAGGCAGGCGGTGAAGTGCGAAGCACGAAACCCCTGCATTCATGACCATGATAATATAAAAAGTGCCGAAGGCACGACAGAGGTATTTTTCTGTCGCACCTTCGGCGCTTTGATTTTTTTTGCAATCTTATTCTGCAGGGATTCCGCACTGCGTGCTTCATCACCTGCCTGGAAACTGTCGTCCTTACAGGACTTTTTTGCTGCGAGCTTTGAGCTACGAGCATCTCTGCTCACAGCTCATGGCTCATAGCCTATTATTTCTTAATGAAGCGTTTTACAACTTCACCGTTTTCTGTAACGACTTTCACAAAGTAAACGCCGCTGTTCAAATCAGAAACATCTATTGAGTTGCTGAGTTGCTGAGTTGCTGAGTTGCTGAGATTTTGAATTCTTCCATAAATATCGAAAATAGAAACTTCTTCAACCTCAACTTCTGTCTCAATATAAAGTTTGTCGTTGACAGGGTTTGGATAGATGCTGAGTGAAGATGCTAATTCTTCAATACCATCGCCCTTTGTCTTGCCGCAGCCTTCTGCTGATTTTTCTGACTCACCAACAGCGTTAACTGCTGTTACTGTGAAGCAGTATTCTGTGTCAGCTTCCAAGTCTACTACTGTATATGAAGGAATTTCAACAGTAGCGATCTTTTCTTCGCCTTGATATACATTATATGAAGTTGCATTGCCAACTGCGCCCCAAATTACTTTAACTGATGTTTCGCTTACTGCAGTAACGATTACGTTTGTTGGAGCAACAGGAGCTGTTGGTTTAACGCCTGCTGTTGTTGCACAAGCTTGATTTGAAGAGCCTTCTGATTCAACAGCGCCGCGTACGCCTTTAACAGTGTAGCAATATTGTGTGCCTTGTACCAAATCTCTGTCGACATATAATAATCCTGATGATTCGCCAACTTTAACGCCATCGCGGTATACGTTATAGCCTGTTGCGTTTTCACCAGCTATCCATGTCAAACCTATTGATGTAGCATCTATTGTTGTAGCAACGAGATTTGATGGAGCTCCTGGAACTAAGTCGTTTGTAATTGCATAAGCCTTGTCTGTCATTTCTGATTCTTGTTCGTTACGAACTGCTGATACTGCAAAGAAATATGGAGTGTTAGATGACAAGTTTGATGCTGTGTATGTAAGGACGCTAACTGTAGCGAGTTTTTCTGCATTGCCATTGTCTGCAATCATATAAACATTATATGACAAAGCATTTTCAGCAGCTTCCCATGTCAACTTGATTGATGATGTTCCTGTAGCTTCTGCAACAAGATTTGATGGTTTTCCAACTGCTATGTCTTTTGTCTTAGCCACGATTGTTTCTGAAGCAAATGACTCTTCTTCACCTGCGACGCTCTTAATTACAAAAGCATATTCTGTGTATGACTGTAAACCTTCAACTTTGCAAGTTGTTTCTTTTACATTAGCAATCAATTTGTTAGCATTATAAATGTTATAGCTTTCTGCTTTTGCAACAGCATTCCATTCTAATGTAACTGTTGTTTCTGTTACCTCTGTAACGAAGATTTCTGTTGGAGGTGTAATAGGAGCTTCTTTTGTTGAGATATTTACTGAGAATTCTGATTCTGCTGCAGCGATGAAATAATATTTACCTGCTGGGAAGTGAATATCTTCAATTGCCTTAACTTCTGATTTTGAAACAGCTACGTTAGAAAGTTTAACATTGTCGACGTTTACATAAATACCGTCTTTTTCTTTGTGTTGTAATGCGATATGATATTCGCCATAGTTCAAGCCTAATTCAGCGAATTTAGCACCGAGGTCAACGACGATATTACCGAATACGCCTGCTGTTGGAAGTGTCTTTTCAATTGTAGTAAATGTCTTGCCATCTCTTGACACGTTGACGAAGATATATTCTTTAGATGCATTATCAAAGCCTGGATCGCCGAAGCTGAAACGTGATGCGTCGAATGACAACTTAGAATTTGCTGTGATGTTGTAAACTTGTTCTGTCATCATTACGTTGTCAGCTTCTGTAATGATAGTAACTTCTTGTTCGCCAGAACCTTGTTTTTTATGTGCGTATGACTTAACGAATTTCATTCCGTCTTCATTAACAACTTGCCAGTTATAGCCGTCGCCGTCGTTGTCAATCAAAGTCCAGCCGTTCATTGAACCGTTTTCAAAATCGAAGTTGAAGCTTCTTGGTGTGTATAAAACGCCATCATAATAGTTGTTTGCTGAAGGACCGCCTTCGCCGTTGAAGTCTGATTTATAGATAGCTAACTTAGAATTTGTACCTGTTACGCTTGCTGTGACTAAAACGTCGCTTGTGAATTCAACTTCGTAAGCTGCGTCAGGAGCGTTGCCGTCTGTTGTTTCTTCTGGCAAGACGTAGTTGTCGTGTAAGTTAGCAAATGCTGGTGTATGTGCGAAAGCATTATCTGTGAATTCGACTTTCTGTGCGAGTTCGAATACGTCTGGTGATGATGGTTCATAAGCTAATGCTGTCAAAGTAACGACTTTCACTGTATCTTCATATCCGATGAAGAGGTCGCCTATTCTTTGTGCTGCGGATGAATTTTTATCGTAAGAAATAGCTAATTCAAGATTTGTTGCTGGCAATTCTACTTCTGGCAAGATGAAGAAGTCGTTATCAATACTGAGGCTTGTGATTTCTGTGTTGACAGCTTTTATATTAACATTTAATGTCTTTTCTGACCAATATTCACCAATAGCTAAATAACCGAAGTCTATTGATTCTGGAGCTTCGATGCTTGCTTGAGCTGGAACGATGTCGAATTTAATCTGGCTATTGATGTATTGGTTTCCATTTTTATCCAAGCTACCAAATCTTGATTCCAATGCTAAATGGTCTATTGGAGTGTTATAACTTGTTGAATACATAGCTCTTGGATTTTCTGTTGCGTATGAGCACCATGAGTCACCACCTAATTCATAACCGCCTGTGATGTCGTTGATTGTCACTGCGAGGTTACCGCCTGTGTATTCAAATGGTCTTGTGAAGCTGATTGTAAACCAACCGCTTTCACTTGGAGTAACTATTATACCTTCGAAAACTGCTACGTCTTCTGCTGTCAATGTAATCCAATCTGATTCTGCTGTGTAATATTCTTTGTCAGTGTTTTTCAAATAAACAGCGATTTCACGTTCCATGTTGCCGACTACGTCTGATTTGAAAGACATATTGATGATTGTACCGTCTTTAACGCCGATTTCTTCAGCAGTATAAATCATTTGTGAAACACCGAATGAGTTAAAATAGTCGTAAATTGGAACATAATAGCTTGAGAATGTGCCACCTTCACCGATTGTTACTGTTTCAGCGTCGCCTGTTGGGAAGTCAGGTGTTGGTTGTTCTGGTTCTTCAACTTCGCCGTCTTCTTCATCTGTTGACAATCTTACGTTATCGATTCTTATACCTTTAGCTGTTGCGCCATTGCAGTCGTAATGACGGAAACCTAAATATAAATCTTTACCTGCGTATGCTGCGAGAGAAACGCTGTCACAATTCCATCCAGAACCGTTTGATAAGTCTTCTTCTGTGTATTTCTTGCTCCAAATAACTTCAAAGTTTTCACCGTCTTCTGAAATCACAACACCGAAGTTTTCTTGATATTTTTCCATGTCTGCAACGCAATGCAAAAATGAGAATACAGATGACTCTGTGATTTTGTATGTTTTATTTGTGTAGAAATAATTATCTGGAGTTAATTCTGCACCTGATGCGTATGTGTATGAATATATGCCATAAGTTTCTTCATAGCCAGCATATGCACCAAATTGAGTTGAGCTCCATTTATAGCCATCGCCGTCTTTATCTACGTTGATCCAATCTGATAAGTCTTTATCGTTGAAGTCATAGAAGAATGACACTGAAGTGCTGCCAGGTTGTTCTGGTGTTGGATTCTCTGGAGTTGGGTTCTCTGGTTCTGGTGTTGGATTTTCTGGTTCTTCACCTTGAGCTGGTGTTGTTGCACAAGCCATTGTTTCTTTTTGTGCACCATCTTTAGTTGCCTTTACTGTGAAACAGTGCATTGTTTCTGGGTAACAGCCATTGACAATATAAGATGTTTCATAACCTGTGTAAATATTGTCTGTTTCGAAAAATACTTGATATAATGCTGAGTCAGCGACTGCATTCCACGACAATGCGATTGTTGTTGCATTTGTTGGTGTTGCTGCAACTACTAAATCATCAAGTGTTGGAACTTCTGGTTGTTCAGGATTTTCAGGTGTTTCACCGCCGCCATTACCTGTTGTAGTCAACTTGATAATTGGTCTGTATGATTTAACACCTGTCTGACCAGCCGTACCATTTATACCTGATGGTGTTGAATATGCACCATTGTTATTCATACTTGGTTTGTTTGTTACACTAGGTGTTACAGAATTCCACTTGAGACTGTTACTAGGCACTGTTCCGTCAGCAGATACTGCAATAACCAAGTTTTTTGTTCCGCTGTATTCGTATGGAGCTGTGAATGTAAAGTTTTCCCATTCTTCACCGCCTAAAACAACATTTGTTCCTTCATATACTAAAGTAAGGCCATCTGATTCTGTAAGCCAGTCGGCAGCATTAGTATGTGTAGTCTTATCAGTCTCACCTATATAAACCTTAACAGTTGAAGATGTTGTTGTTTGGTTAGGAGTATTACAGCTGAAAGCCACTGCTGTGATTGTCATAGCACCACCAACCTCTGATTGAGGATAAATAGTCTGTGTGTATGAAGCAGTATTGTTATTTCTAAATGGAACAACAATTGTTGATCCATCAGCTGTTCCGACGATGACTTCATCGGCTCTTAATGCTAATGGTGAAAATACTACCAAAAGCAATAAACTAAGTAAAAACTTTCTCATAATGTGATATTTGATTTAATTAATAATTCCAAAATGTATTTTTATAAATTGGGCAACAAATTTAAGAATTTACATTTTATAATTGACAATTAACGGTAAAAAAAAGAGACGCATCAAATTCTACGAATTGTGATACGTCTCTACCCTTTTGCTGCGAGCAGCGAGCCTTGGGCTTAGAGCAATTGCTCACAGCTCATGGCTCATAGCTCATAGACTATTATTTCTTGATAAATCTCTTAACAGATTCTCCGTTTTCTGTAACAACTTTCACGAAATAAACTCCACATGAAAGTTCTGAAACATCTATTGTATGATTGTTAAAATCGATTTCCTTATACATCATCACACCAGCAAGTGAGTAGATTGTAACTTCTTCGATATATGATTCTGTTTCGATAGTAAGTTTGTTGTCTACTGGATTTGGATAGATGCTGAAGCTGAATTCTGTTTCTACTATACCATCTGGTTCTGTTGTTGCGCATGCATCAACCATTTCTGATTCTTGTTCATTACGCACTGATGTTACACTGAAGCAGTATTCTGTATCAGCATCCAAACCTTCAATGGTGTATGTTGTTTCGGTTACATTAGCAATCATTTCTTCACCTTGATATACGTTGTAGCTCATTGCATGTTCAACAGCTTCCCATGTCAATTCGATTGTTGAGATGCCTGTTGCTGTTGCAAGAACGTTTGTTGGAGCTGCGATGACTAAGTCTAATGTTCTAGCGCAGGCTGTCTCTGAAACAAATGCTTGTGCGTTGCGCAAGGCTTCTACTCTGAAGCAGTAGTCAGTGTAGACTTCAAGGCCTTCGACAGTGTAGCTTGTTGATGTTACGTTGGCTACAAATACTGTGTCGTTGTAGACATTGTAGCTCATTGCGTGTTCAACTTCATCCCAAGTCAACTCGATGGTTGAGATGCCTGTTGCTTCGGCAACTACGTTTTCTGGTGCTGAGATGACCAAGTCTAAGGTTCTAGCGCAGGCTGTTTCTGATACGAATGACTGTGCGTTGCGCAAGGCTTCTACTCTGAAGCAGTAGTCAGCGTAGACTTCAAGGCCTTCGACT
>JAFOBJ010000056.1 GCA_017381865.1 Bacteroidales bacterium | reverse complement strand
GTAGATTGTTTAGATTCTTATTTCTCTGTATGTAACCAAGACCCAAAACTAATTGACAACATCGATTTAATTAAAGATTTAGATAAAGCTGGAAGGTCTGTTAATGAAAAATTGATATCATTTTCTAGACATATCACCCCTATTGGTAAGATGGCCAACGATTTTGATATATATAAATCCATTGTAGGTTTAGCTATACAATGGAGAAATAACACAATTCATTCTGGAGGAGATAATAAACTGGAGCAGGAGCATAAAGATATATTATTAGCCTCAACCAACCGAATTAATGAATTGTTCTGCAACCTTGATATAAAACAAACACTTATTAGTTTTGAGGAACATAAGTCTCCAACATTCAAGGAAGTAACATCTATTATTCGTGGCATACAAAGGTTTTGTTGAAGTTGTTGATTCATATTTAACATCTAAAATAGATATAGATAAATATGCTTCTAATGTTATATCTTGTCATTGTAGACAATATAACATTCCCAATAAAGCAATAACATCACTACCTATTGACAAACGAAATTCAAAGATAATCAACATACTAAAAAATTACTCCTTCTCAGAAACTGCCACAACAAACAGTTCTTTGAAAATAGAGATTGATCATATTGTAAATTTATGGGCAAAACAGTGACCACATACTTAATTAATGGAGATCCAAAGGGGACTCAGTATGCATTCATCAGCAACAAAATTTGACAGATATTTGTTGTTCCACGGTCAAATCATGCTTATCTAAACACGCATGAGAAGTTGCAGAAACCTGCATTCTATAGGATGAAGACAATAAACTACAAGTGTATATCGGAGAAACTGAAAACTTCCGTGAGCATGCTAAGGAATCTGTGTTGCTAAATTTACCAGAATATCAGCATGATTCAACTGATGATTTTTTCGAAGATACTAAGTTTTTAGCATCGTTCATAGGTCGTAATATTTTTGAATTTCTACAACCTAAAGTAGAATTTATATTTTATGTTAAAATTACAATCTTCAAATTAAAAAGTACACTTTTTATATAAAAAACGAGCCTGAACTTTTGAAGTGACCTAAAAAATTTTCTGTCCAAACTTTTGAGGTCACTTAATTCAAATGGCACTCTTACTTGTTGTCTCGTTGTCTTGTAGTCTTGTAGTCTTTAATTAAACATTATCGCTCCAGGAACAATGCCGGCTTCAAATTTTGTCACGAAATTGCCATCGGAGTCATAGCGTAAGACATCGCCGTTTTGCATATAATTCTTCACGTCTGTAAGATATATGTCGCCATCCTCAGAAACGGCCACAGTCGAAAATACCTTAGGACTGTTGTCCATTGTCTGTTGACTGTTGACAAAAGGAACTGTCGGAAGTTCACTTGCATCAACCGACATCTTATACAAATCCAATGCGCCGAAGCCGCCGTTTAAAATATAGAGGTTCTCCCCCGCTTTGTCAATCGCCATTGATGATGGATAATCGCCTTCCGCAAAGTCGAAGCGTTTTAACACTTCTCTTGTCTTTGGATTGATACAGAACAAGGCTGGCTCGCATGGTGGCATATATCCGCCGCTGCATAAAACCCAAATATTTTTATTTTTATCCAAAACAATGCTATGTGGTTCTGCTGTAACATCCATCTCATCAACGAGTTTATCCGTCGTAATATCAACGAATTGTATCGTCGAATTCGATGTTCCTGGCTGATAATAATTCGACCAATTTGTCACCACAACTTCATTGCCGACACGCACCATCTTTTCCGTTGTGTTGCCAGTCTCAACGAAACCTGTCTTCTGCATCGTCTCTGGATTGAAAATCCAAAGTCCTGTTGATTCTTGGTCTGAGAGATAAGCCTTGTTTTTATCAATAAGCATAATATGACGTGGAGAAGTAAGACCATCTAATTTAGCCTCGTATTTCAAAGTCTTCTCATCTACTTTATAGACGTACTTGCTGTTATTCACCACGATATACATTCCGTTTTCGTCAATCGCCATGGAGTTTGCCACGTCGCCGAGCGGAGCGAGATTGACTTTATAAAACAGATTATTTTCCACAGTGTCAGTCTCTGGGTCATAGAATGTCAATGATGAATTGGCATATGTGAATGTTCCTTCATTCAAGATAAACAATCCCTTAGCGATGTTTTTGTCTTGTAGATTCTTATCATCTAGATTACAAGAAACGAATGCCAATAATATTCCTAATAATAAAATGTTAAAGAGTGTTTTTTTCATATTTTTAAGCTTTGAGTTATGGGCTATGAGCTACGAGCCAAGACGATTTGCACAAGGCTCATTGCTCATCGCTCACAGCGATTTATAATTTAAATTCTAAATAAACTTCATAACTGCGTCCTGGCATCGCGCGCCAGAGTATAGTCTGATAATCGTTGTTTGTCAAATTGTTAATTCTAAATTCTAGTCTAAACTTTTTCAACTGTTTTCCTAATGAAAGGTGATGTAATGTGTAATAAGGCAGGTCGTAAGCGAAGAAGTCGTCGTCGTTCATACTCGTCGTTCTCTTGCCTGTAAATTCAAAGGTGTAGTTCAGATTCCATGTCTTCCATCGTACTTCAGCGAAGGCATTGGCATGATGTTTTGGAATGTAAATCAACTGTTTGCCATCTGAATCGTATTGTTGCGCGTATTCGCTTTCGTCTGTCGTATTACTATAGACATAATTTCCAGAAAGAGTGAAATTCCACAAGGCATATCTGTAGTTTGCTTTGAGATGAAACTCCGCTCCTCGCGCCATCACTTCCGACACGTTCTTCGGCATCCAGTAACGATAAGTCGTCGGAACCCACTGTATCCAATCTTTTACCTTAGAATAATAAAGCCCCGTTCTTAAATCTAAATTAAAATTAAGATTTTCATACAGATAATTGATGTCGAAATCTACGGTCTTTCCGTTCTCGCCTTTGAGATTTTCGTTGCCGCCCGGATTCCAGTACAAGTCATTCAGACTTGGATTTCTGTAGTTGTGACTATATCCTAAATTGAAACTCAATCCTTTGACGAAAGGCATTCTGTAAGCGAGCGTCGCTGTCGGGAAGAAACCGACAGATTTATCATCGACGATGTCGTTGCGAAGCGTCATCCTTAAATCTAAATCCTTGTAAATCTTGCCATCTACGGCAGCGTAAAAAGAAAGGATGTTTCTTGTTTTACCACCGATGGTTAAGCCATAATTCGATGATGTCACCTTCTCATTATCCCATTGTATTTTTGCATATAACTTCCAACTCTTATACAAGTCTTGTTGTAAGTCAATGATTTGCCTGAAGACATCCGACTTATTCAACGAGTGATTCTGTGTTACTGGATTTCCGTTAGATGTATACGACTCCAAGAAATAAGTCTGCACTTCATGGAAATAAGACGACTTCACTTCTACCCTACCTGAATTCCAATAATATTTGTAGGACAAGAAGTTACGCGAGAAATCATTGTCAGCGTATTCTTTTGTATTATTAAAGACGTTAGGCATTATCTGCGGATAGTTTCTGTGACTGAACTGATTCCACGAGACGAAAGTCAGAAGCGAGTTCTTGAATCGCGCTTGCACTTCTGGCATGAATCCGTAATCGACGAAATCGGCGTTTTTCTGTTTCATCTCCTGATGTGGTATCGTCGCGATGTTGGTGTAAGTGAAATCGTTATCGCTTGAATTACGATATGCCTTTACCCTGGCGATGAAATTCTTGGCAGAATATCCGACAGTGAGATACGAGCCCCATGTGTTGAAGCTGCCGTAAGTCTGACGCAGGTCTAATATCAATCCTTCATTGAATTTCTGATTGTTAGCGATATTGACGACACCGCCGAGACCGCCGCTGTTGGCAGAAGTCTTGCTTCCCCATTGAAGGGAAATCTCGTCGGTGAAGAAGACAGGTATCATGCTGAAATCCACCTCGCCGAGAGTTGGCGAATTGAGTTGGAAACCGTTCCAGAGTACGAGAGTGTGACTTGATGTCGTGCCACGAAACGAAGCCGATGCCGTGCTGCCTGGACCATAAGTCTTGATGAATACTGGCGAATGCTGGATGAGCAATTGCGAAAGCGAAACCGTCTTGAGACGTTTTATCACCGCAGTGTCAATCTTACGCTCCATGGTCTTCTGCTGCACCTTATTATTAATGTACGACGCGCTTATCTCGATATTCTCGAGCATAACGGTATCGTTTTGCGAAAATGCAGTGAGACTTAACGCAAAGAGAAACGACAATATTACTAACAGACGACGAGTCATATCAGCTTTGGGCTATGAGCAATGAGCCTTTTTGACATACTTAAATGTGGACAAAGTCTGTTGTCTGTTGTCCGTTGACTGTTGATTTTTTTGAACATAATTTTAAGTTTTAGTTAATAAATAAGTTAATTAACGTAAAACTTTCCAGTAAGATTTGTCGATTTCCTTTTGCAGATATTTCGACCGACTCTTATCCCGAAAGTCTTTTTTAAGTCTATAAGTCTGTTTGTCTATGAGTCTATAAGTAATTAAACTTATTGACTTATAAACTTATTGACTTTTTGACTTCATAATAAACGGCAGGTCTTCTGACTTACTCCTTACGTTCGGCGTCTTCCCATCTTTTTGGGGCAAAAGAAAGTGACATAATGTCGAACGCTGTTAGAGATCACAGCAGCGGGAACTGTCCGGGATTCACACCCGATTCCCTATTGAGTCCTTACGGACACCATTTATCGTTGGCAAAGATAATAAAAAAGCCTAAAGTCTAAGGACTAAAGGCTAAAGTTTTTTTAAAAAAAGAAAATTTATTTTTTTGACTAAGGCTATTGAACTAAGAACTAAGAACCAAGAACTAAGAACTAAGAACCTTGGGACTCGGTGTCTCGGAGACTTGGAGACTTAGTAACTTAGCAACTTAGCAACTAAAAAAATCCCTCATACCCTTAGTTCCTCAATTCCTCAATTCCTAATTATTCTTAAACAGTTCATTAAACTCTTCTTGAGCCTTTTGCTCATCATTGTTATCGTTTTCGATATGCTGTTGAATCTTCATGCTTCCGAATTTCCACATCTTGAAGCAGAAGTAAATGAACAATGCAATGAAAGCAAGTCCTACGATGCCAGCCAAACCTTCACTTATTCCAGACAACATTTCCACAAGGGCACCTTCCGCAAAAAGAATCGAGTCGTAGATGCCATGCACTATGACCGGCGCGACTATCGTCAGCACTTTGTTTTTAAGTTTATTTTTCTTATCGAAGGCAGCGAGCGAGTAATAGTAGCCCATCACCACGCCGAAACAGAAGTGACCTGGTATCGCAGTGAATGCTCTCGACATGCCGACTTCCATATAAGAATCCATATTGTCAACGAGATACAAAACATTTTCCAATGCTGCGAAACCCATTGAGACGCATACTGCATATACAATGCCGTCCATCTTCTCATCAAAGAACTTGTTGTTTCTCACCACTATCCATAAAATGAAAAGCTTGGCGAGTTCCTCTGGAATCGCCGCACCGAAAAACGACACCCTGATGGCATCCATTACGGTATATACTTCTTCAGAATACAGTCCTATCATTTCCGACGGCACCGATACCGCAAACGACAATGGCGCCGACAACAGACCGAGCAGAAACGCTCTGACAATCTGACCTATAGGTTCTGGCTGTTTCTTATCTTTACGATAGATGTATATTATAAGAATCAATACCGGCAATAATGCTGTTAATAAAAGATAATTCATAAATTTTATAATTAATGGATTTTACAACATTAGATGCGATAAAGGACGTGATAATCACGTCCCTACAAACATTCCTAACTCCCAACTCCTAACTCCTAACTCCTAATCAATATACCTTCACCTTGCCTTTCACCTCTCCATTCTTATATGTACATTCTGATTTAAGGCTGCCATCTTCATAATATTCCGTTGCTAAACCGTTGGCAACGTTATTAGAAAACATCTTTCTTGTCTTCACGTTTCCGTTTTCATAATATGTCTCTTGAACGCCTTCAAACTTACCATCTTTGTAAGTGTACATCACATATTTAGGTCCTTGCATTTTTTCATTATACAAATACCATGTAGTAACGCCATCTCTCTTGCCTGCTTTATATTCCGACTCTTCTTGGATGTAGCCTCTGTCTGTATAAAGTATCGACTTACCATCAAGTTGACCTTCTTTGTATTCTTGTTTTGAAAGACTTCTTCCATTTTTGTCAAACGAACAGCTGAGTCCATCAATCATATCGTTTTTATAATCGGCTTTATTGACAAGATTTGCTTGTTTGTCAAATTCCAAATAAATTCCGTTTTTTTTATCTTCTTTATAACATATTATATAATGTGGAACATCTGTGCCAGGATGACTCTCGACCCATGTTCCGTCTTTCATTCCGTTCAACACGCCACCATACACCTTGACTGCACCATACATCTGTTCAAAAGTGCCATCAGACATAGAACTGACTCTGACGTTATAAATTTGTTGAGAAAACGCCGTCACAACAAACAGCATCATCACTAATGTTAAAAATATCTTTTTCATGTTATCTTAATTTTTATTATATAATTATTTTTTAAAGTAAAGGACGCCATAAATGACGTCCCTACTTATAGACTTATTGTCTTATAGACTTAATATATTCATCAATGCCTTTCGCAGCTTTCTTACCTGCGCCCATAGCGAGGATTACGGTTGCTGCTCCGCTCACTGCGTCACCGCCGGCGAATACGCCCTTGCGTGTTGTCTGCATTGTGACTTCGTCGGCAATTAAGCACTTATGTCTATTAGCTTCCAAACCTGCTGTTGTACTTAAAATCAATGGGTTTGGTGAAGTACCGAGTGACATGATAACCATATCGACGTCGAGTACAAACTCAGAACCTGCTTTTTCCACCGGACTTCTACGTCCTGAAG